>NZ_CP051131.1:2182500-2554325 GCF_013378075.1 Parasphingopyxis algicola
GCCGTTCGTCCGCCTGGCCGTTCTCGCGACGGCCGGGGTTGCAGCCTATGCCGCGCTCCTGCTCTTCTTCGCTCGTAACCTCGTCGATGAAATGTGGGCGCTTATCATCAAACGCCGGGCCATCACCGCCTGATAGCCATCCAGACTGTCAAACCGCCTGGATATAATCGCGCATCGCCTGCGCATCCTGTTCGATCCGGTCCATCCGGTATTTCACCAGATCGCCGATCGAGATGAAACCCACCATCGCGCCGTCTCGGACCACCGGCAAATGGCGGACGCGGCGCTTGGTCATCAGGCCCAGCGCAGCCAGTATATTATAGTTGGGATCGACCGTGATTGCGGGGGACGTCATCACCTCCGAAACCGGTTTGTCGATTCCGTCCTTGCCCTCTGCCGCGACGCAATGAACGAGATCCCGTTCGGACATGATTCCGACGACCTTGCCCCCATCGACGACGGGCACCGCGCCAATTCGCTTTTCCGCGAACAACTTCACCACTTCGGCGACCTTCATATCCGGTGAGGCAGTGACCGTATCCTGGCCCCGGTTTTCCAGAATGATGCTAACCGTCATAGCGTCTCTCCCAATCGCCACATGAAGCCGGGCAATAATGCGCTTTTTCGCGGCTAAAGGGAAGGCAAGCGCCGTCGACGGCCAAGTTACGCTTGATGATCATCATCGGAAGCGCCAATTGGGCCGCATGACCCAAAAAGGACCGACGCTCGAAGATCCCGACTATGCGCAATTCGCCTGGGCGCGTTTCCGCCGAATCCTGAAATGGATGGCGCTCGCGTCCGTCGTTGCGGCACTCGCGGCGCTCGCATGGATGCATTATTATGGCGGCGGGCTGACCATCGCCATCGGTCTGGCGACGGCTTTCGGTGTCGGCCTGACGGTGTTCATGGCCGCCGCACTCATGGGGCTGGTTTTCCTGAGCTCAGGCTCGGGTCATGACGACGATGTCGATGCGCAGGGGCGGGACAGCTCACGCCGTCCCGATATAACCGACTAGGAGGCTTCGGCGGCGGCGCCCTTGTCGTCCTCGTCGGAGCTCGGCTTGCGCGCCCGGCTGCGGCGTGCCGGCTTCTTCTCGCTCGAACCGTTCAGCGAATCGCCGTCTTCCTGACCCTCGGTGACGGCGACGGAAATCGCGGCCGGAAGCCGATCCGCCTCGATGCTCTGGTCATCAGCGTCCTGGGTATCAGCTTCGCGCTTGGCACGGGGCTGGCGCTTCTTGGGCTTGTCGTCCGCCTGCTTCGCTTCGGAACGGCCGTCCCGGTCGCTCTCATCGTTCCCGCGCTGTTTCGCCTTGTTCTCTTCGCGTTCGCGCTTCTGCTCTTCCTTGCGCAGATTGGTTTCGGTGAGCACCCGGAAATAGTGATCGGCGAACTGCAGATAATATTCGTTCATGACCCGGTCGCCCTGCTGATGGGCATCGCGCGCCATGGACTTGTATTTCTCGCAAAGCTGGTTGGCGTTTCCGCGCGCGCGATTGTCCAACCGGTTGCCGTCGTTCGGCCCGCGGTTATTTGGCCGGCCGCCACGGCTGCGGCGACGACCCGAATTGCGATTATTCATCAAGGCTAAAAATCCTCAGTCCTTCGTGTTCCGGAAAAAGCGCGCCCCCGCGCGCAGCTTGGCCAGCCGGGCCCATCCCGGCCGCTCGGATACATATTCTCTCAAGGGCCGGCAAAGCCGGTCCTACTGCCAGAACCGCCGGACATCAGCGGTATGACGATGGAGATCATGGGGTGAAGGTTTCAACGCTGTGTGCTGCCAGAACCTTCGTTCCACCTATGCCCATATCGCTTACGTTTTGCCAAATGCAAGTAAAAATATAGTTGGTACCGGACACTAGCTGTGGATAAGCATGCAGCGCTCCTGCCCCGCCAGATCCCGCGAAACCTCTGAAAGCAGGCCCTGATCGGCACAAAGGCGGGAGACGGCGGAGGACTGCCCGACCCCCAATTCGAGGCACGCTACGCCCGTTTCGGCCAACAGCCGGGGAAGCTGTGGCACGATCCGGCGATAATCCGCCAAACCCGTATCTGCGGCAAACAGAGCCTCGCCGGGCTCGAAATCGGCGACATCGGGCATCAGTTTCGCCGCCGGGTCGACATAGGGCGGATTGCACAGGATGAGATCGCAGCGCGCATCCTCCCGATCGCCCCAATCTCCCTTTCGAAACTGCGCCCGGTCCGCAAAACCGAGCCGCTCGGCATTCCGTTCGGCGACGGCCAGCGCGGCGTCCGACCGATCGACGCCCACACCCATGGCGTCGGGCCATTCCGAAAGCGCCGCGAGCAACAGCGCCCCCGAACCCGTGCCGAGATCGAGAATCGTCGACGGCGGTCTCTTCGCCAGCGCGCGGCGCGCGGTTTCGATCAGCGTCTCGCTGTCGGGCCGTGGAATCAGCACGCCTGGGCTGACCTCGATATCGAGGCTCCAGAATTCACGGATGCCGGTGATGTAAGCAAGCGGCTCATGGCATGAGCGGCGTTCGACGAGCGCGTCGAAAGCGGATGGCGCCAGCCCGTCCAGACGTCGCAACAGCATCGATTCGCGGCTTTCGCCGAGGGCGTGCGCCATCAGCAGTTCGGCGTCGAGGCGCGGCGTCTCGCTGGTCGCCGACAGGGTTTCGGCCGCCGCGCGCAGGGCGTCGCGCACGATCACGCGATCAATCCTCGATATGGGCGAGCCGTTCGGCTTCGTCCTCGGCGATCAGCGCCGACACGAGCTCGTCGAGCTGGCCTTCGAGAATTTCGGGCAGGCGATGCAGGGTCAGGTTGATCCGATGATCGGTCACCCGCCCTTGCGGGAAATTATAGGTGCGGATGCGTTCGGAGCGGTCGCCCGAGCCGACCATGGATTTGCGCGCGCCCGCATATTCGGCCTCGGCGATGGCTCGCTCATGCTCGTAGAGCCGGGCGCGCAGCACCTTCATCCCCTTTTGCCGGTTCTTGTGCTGCGATTTCTCGTCCTGCTGGCTGACCACGATGCCGGTCGGAACATGGGTGATCCGCACCGCGCTGTCGGTCGTGTTGACCGATTGCCCGCCGGGCCCCGACGCGCGGAACACATCGATGCGCAGATCGGATTCGTCGATCTGGATATCGACCTCTTCGGGCTCGGGCAGCACGGCGACCGTCGCCGCCGAGGTATGAATACGCCCGCCCGATTCGGTCACGGGCACGCGCTGCACGCGATGGACGCCGCTTTCGAATTTCAGCTTGGCGAACACACCCTTGCCCGTGACATTGGCGACGACTTCCTTATAGCCGCCGACATCGGCCGCACTCGCCGAGATCAGCTCGAAGCCCCAGCCCTGTTCCTCGGCATAGCGCTGATACATGCGCAACAGATCGCCCGCGAAGAGCGCGGCTTCGTCGCCGCCCGTGCCTGCGCGGACTTCAAGCATGGCGGGCCGATCGTCGGCCGAATCCTTGGGCAGGAGCTTCACGGCGAGCGAGCGTTCGGCCTCCGGGATCTTCGCCTTGAGCTCCTCGGCCTCAAGCTCGGCCATCTCCTTCATTTCCGGATCGGCGAGCATCTCGTCGAGCGCGGCAAGCTCCTCACGCAGACGGCGAAGCTCACGGGCGATCTCGGCCACGGGCTCCAGCTCGGCATATTCCTTGGAGAGTTCGACGAATTTGTCGGGCGCCAAATCGCCCGCCGCCATTTGACCTTGCAGCTCTTCATGCCGCGACAAAATCGCGTCGATACGATCGGAGGAGATGGTGGTCATTCGTTCTCTTCTGAATCGGTACCGACATATCGGACACCGCCTCCGGTGCCTTCGAAGATTGCTTCGGACACCATGTTGTAGATTTGTTCGAATACACCAAGACCAGTTTTCACATCGTCAGTTACGAGCGTTTGTTTACCGCTCCTGAGGTTCTTAACCTCAAGTTCTCTCCGTTCCCACCGATCCTGGTCTACGAAAATTGCCAGAAGCGCATCCTCGGCATTGGCCTTTTGCAGGCGCTTCTTGAGATTTCCCTTGAAAACGGTCTGCACCGCAACACTTCGTCGACGAAGTTCACTAGCAACATGCATGGCGTGGTTATCCGCATCCGCGTTGACCGGCATGACGGCAGCCAGCACTTGCGGGTGATCAAGCCAAGCATTGTTAGTCAGCATCGCCAGCCGCTCGATTCCCGCAGCCCAGCCGACCGCCGGCGTTTCCGGGCCGCCCAGCGCTTCGATCAGCCCGTCATAGCGGCCGCCGCCGAGCACCGTGCCCTGCGCGCCGAGTCGGTCGGTGACGAACTCGAACGCCGTGTGGCGATAATAATCGAGACCGCGCACCAGCCGGGCGTTGCGCTCCCAGGCGACGCCCGCCGCATCGAGCCCTGCCGTCACAGCCTCGAAGAAATCCGCCGCTTCGTCGCTCATCACATCGTCGATCCCGGGCGCGGCGTCGGCGATCGGGCGGTCGCGCATATCCTTGGAATCGAGAATACGCAGCGGATTGCGCGCCAGTCGCTCTTGGCTATCTTCCGACAGATCGCCCTTATGCGCTTCGAAATGCGCGACCAACGCATCGCGCCATGCCTCGCGTGTAATACTATCGCCCAGCGTATTGAGCTGCAGCGTCACGCCGTCCGCCACGCCCAGCTCCTTCAGCAGCTGATCGGCCATCACGAGCAATTCCACATCGGCTGCCGGTTCGGCCGCGCCGATAATCTCCGCATCGAGCTGATGGAATTGCCGGAACCGGCCCTTTTGCGGGCGTTCGTAGCGGAACAGGGGGCCGTGCGTCGCGAGTTTGAGCGGCACATATTGCTGCCAGCCATTGGTCAGATAGGCGCGCGCGATTCCGGCGGTAAATTCGGGGCGCAGCGTCAGCGAATCGCCGCCGCGATCCTCGAACGTGTACATTTCCTTCGACACGACATCGGTGGTCTCGCCGAGCGAGCGCGCGAACACCGCCGTCGCCTCGAACACCGGCACTTCGACCCGGCCGAAACCGTAAAGCCGCCGGACCCGGTCGAACGTATCGACGACATGCGCGAAACGCTCGGCCTGTTCGCCGATCATGTCCTGCGTGCCGCGAATGGCGTGCGGCGTGTCTTTTCGCGCTTTATTTGCCATGGGCGGCTCCCCTAGAGCATTTTGACGCGCTAGGGGAATAGGGGAACTGGAGAACGCCATGAATATCGACCTTATCCCCGTCGGCGACGACCCGCCCGAGAATGTCAACGTCATCATCGAAGTGCCGGTCGGCGGTGAGCCGGTGAAATATGAATTCGACAAGGCGAGCGGCGCCCTGTTCGTCGACCGCATCCTCCACACGCCGATGCGCTATCCGGCCAATTACGGCTTCGTGCCGCACACGCTCTCGCCCGACGGGGACCCGCTCGACGCGCTGGTCGTCGCGCGGTCGCCCTTCATGCCGGGCTGCGTGGTCCGCGCCCGGCCGATCGCCGTGCTCAACCTCGAAGACGAGCATGGCGGCGACGAGAAGCTGCTCTGCGTCCCGATCGACTCCACCTTCCCCTATTACCGCAAGATCGGCGAAGGCGGCGACCTGCCCGAAATCGTGATGCAGCAGATCGAGCATTTCTTCACCCATTACAAGGACCTGGAACCGGAAAAATGGGTCCGGGTCGGCAAATGGGGCGACGCGGAAGAGGCGCGGCGGATCGTCGTCGAAAGCATCGAGCGGCTGAGCGCGAAAACATGACGGCAACGGAGCGCAGCTGGTGGTGGCGGTGCGCGGGCGCGGGCCTGATCGTCATTCTGGTCAGCCTCTATTTCGGCATGATCCCGAATATCGAGGGCTGCGCGCCGGATATCGGCGCCGACAATCTCGGCTCGATCATCGCCTTCGAACTGGTCCGCACGCCGGTCGATGTCGCCGCCTTGTTCGGCACGCCGCCCTGCACCGAACCGTTCCTCGCCGCCATGCGCCACGCCACCTGGGTCGATGCGCTGCTGTTCATTCCCGCCTATTCGGCCTTTCTGATCTGCGCGCTGATTGCGCTGCGCGGCTATGGCGGATCACTGGCCGGCGTCGGCATCGCTGCCGTCGCCGCCGCCGCTCTGTTCGATCAGGTCGAGGGCTTCTGGCTCTTCATGATCATGGACAGCCTGCCGGGCAGCCAAGGCGAGATCAACTGGCTGATCCCGGCCGTCCGCGCCAAGTTCGCCTTGCTCGGCGTTGGCGCGATCTGCATCGGCGTACTCCTGACCCGCCATAAGGGCATGGGCTTCGTCTTCGGCGCGATCATCGCTCTCGGCGGCGCCGCGACGACGGCGCTGATCGTCGATGACGCCTATGGCGCACTCACGATACAGGGATCGGCCATCGCCTGGCTTGCCCTGTTCGTCGTCGCCTTCCTGTATGCTATCATCCGGATGAACCCGCGCGCGTTGGTCGCCGACGTCCGGTCCGTCGACTAGGGACGGGATCTAGACCTTCGGCTTCTTCCGGCGCGGCCTCTTGGGTGATTTCTTTTGGGGCGCGCGCTCGCCTGCTTCGACGCCCAGCCGCGCCCATTGCCGCATGGCATCGGGATCGTCGTACACGTCGAGCGGCGCGCGGCGATAGTTCATCGTCCCGATCTTGCCGTCCTTGCCGGTGAATTCGAACTTGCCGAGGCCTTCGGCTTCGAACGCGCCCTCGTTCGCGGCATCGCTCTTGAAATAGAGATCGCCGCCGTCAACCAGCGCGAAGACCGTACCGCCGCAATAGAGGACGGCGCCGCCCATTATCTTGCGCATCGTCACCCGCCCGATCGGCTCCAGGCATTCGCCGACCCAGTCGACAAGGCCCTCGTCCACGCTCATGCGACGGCTGCCTCCACCATCTCCGCCTTTTTCGGCCGCCGCCAAGCGACGAGCAGGCAACCGGCCACGATCAGCGCGGTGCCGGCGATCGTCATCCAGGTGACGGCCTCGCCGAAGAAATACCAGCCGAAGATCGCCGCCCAGATAAAAGCGCTATATTCGAGGCTGACCAGATATTGCGCCTCGGCGCGGGCATAGCCCCAAGTCACCATGAGTAGCGAAACGATCGCCAGCGCCGCGGCGCCGGTCAGCGCCGGCCAGTGGCCCGCATCGGGCATGACGGCGAAGAAAGGCGCGACCGACAACAGGCAGAGAAAGACGATGATATTCTGGAAGAAGGCGATCTCTACAGGCCCCGCGATCAGCGCCATCTGCCGCTGCAGCACGAGATTATAGGCATAGGCGGTCGCCGACAGCAGGATCGCCGCCACGCCCCATTGCGCCTCCGGCCCGAATTCGCTGCCCATCTTGCCGAGCACGATGACGCCGACGCCGGCGATGCCGAGCAGCGACGCCAGGATCGCGTTCCGCCCGATCCGCTCCTTGAGCAGAACGGCGGCGAGATAGAGCGCCAACAGCGGCGCGATGAAGGACAGCGCGACCCCTTCCGCCAACGGCACGCGCACCAGCCCCCAGAAGAAGAGAAAGGCCATGATCGCGATCAGGACCCCGCGGATCAGATAGAGCCGCATCGCGACGCGGCTCGGCCGCTTCCGGCGTCGCTTGAAATAGAGGATGCTGATCAGCAGCACACCGGCCGCATAGCGCCAGAACACGGCGTTATAGGCACCGAGCGCCACCGACAGCCCCTTCATCACCGCATCCATCGCCGAGAAGAAGGCGAGGCCGGTCAGCACCGCCATCATCGGCAGGAGAATCGCGTGCGATTCGGACTGTTGGGACGCGCTCATCCGCGCACCCATAGACGCCGGCTCCGCTTGCGGCGAGGCCCGAAATCGCTACGCCGTGACAGGTACGGAATAGGAAAGACATGATGGACCTGCCCGCCGGCTTCGCGCCGCATTTTCGCAAGAGCCCGTTGACCGATCCCTGGGAGCCGCTGTTTTCGAAGCGCACCGACGCGGCGGTGGTCATAGGGCTCACCGCAGACGAGCAGCACTGCAATTCGCGCGGTTTCGTGCATGGCGGACTGATCTCGGCGCTCGCGGACAACGCCATGGGCCTGTCCTGCGCCGCCCGTCACGACAATGTCTCCGGCCTCGTGACGATCAGCCTGCATCTCGATTTCGTGCGCGCCGCGAAAATCGGCCAGTGGCTGGAGTTCGAAACGACGTTCATCAAGCCGGGCAAGAGCGTCGACGCCGCGCAGGGCCGGGTGACGGCGGATGGCGAAGTCTGCGCGCTGGCGGGCGCGACGTTCCGGGTGCTCGACGCGGCGACAGCGTAGCTGCCTAAATGGCCAGCTTCGTCGCCGAGCAGACCTTGGTCAGACCCAGCCCCCGCTTCATCGCCGGATAGACGCGGATCATCGCCGCGACCATCGCCAGCTCGACCCGCACGGTGCGGCCGAAACGCGCCTCGATATCGTCGCCGAGCGTATCGACATCGGGAGCTTGGCGCGCGATCGCCTCACCGAACCGGAAGGCGAGCGCCTCGTCCTCGGGCAACGCGTCGCCGCCCGCGAGCGCCGCGTTCAGCATATCGCGCGAAACGCCGTCCATCCGGCTGCCTTGCGCCGCAGTCAGCGCGCAGGGCCCGCAATCCTCGACGAGCACGGCGCCGATCCGCGTCGCCGCGAACATGGCGGCGGATGCGGCGTGGCGATGGTTGCTCGCCGGCATGAAATGGATGAACTTTTCGAGCGCATGGCCGGGCGCTCGCGCGATCTCGTGGACATATTCGCTTTCGCCGGGATTCATCCGGTCGACGATGCCGAGGAACAGGCCTTTGGGCAGGCCGATCGGGGCGATCCGCTGCCGGACGAAGAGGGTGGCGATCGCGATCAGGACCATCAGCGGCACGCCGATCGTCCCCGGCGCATCCTTGAGGAACCGGTCGGTCGAACAGATTCCCGCCATCAGTTCGTAAAGATGCAGGCCGCCATGCGCCATCAGCCACAGCCCGCCCGCAAGCGCTGCGAGCCAGCGCATCCGCAGATTGCGGACGGCGTAGAAGAGAATGACCGCGCAGCCCAGATAGGCGATGCCGATATCGGCGATGAAATGCGTGTTGGCCGGCCCGGTCGCGCGGACGGTGGGGATCGCGTAGTACCAGCCAAGCGGATCGAAGAGCATGAACGCGCCGTTGAGCGCCGAGAAGAGTATCGCGATCCAGATCAGCGCCTGGACGATCCGGTCGCCGAAATCGGATGGGCCGGTCATGGGCAATCTCCTTCGCGAGCGCCCTAGCAAATTCAGTTGCTATTCGAAACTGGCGAAATAGTCGAAAATCTCGTCCCCGGTCCGGCTGGCGGCGTTGCGCCAGGTCGGCGCGGTTTCGGCGTTGAGAAGTGTGCCCTCGGGCGAGAGGATCAGGACCGTGGGCGTGCCGCTGATCTCCTCGATGCCGAAACGCTGCGCGATATCGATGTTGCGTCCCTCGCCTTCCTGCGGATGGCCGACATCGACATAGACGATCTCGTAACGGCGTTCGAGCATGTCGGCGAAACGGGGCGTGGCGAACCAGCCGGCGAGGCCGCGGCTGTCATGGCACCAGTTGGCGCCCATCACGAGAATGACGCGCTTGCGGCTGATCGCGGCGCGCGCCAGCGCCGAGGCGACGTCCGCAAAAGCGGCGCGCTGCGCATCATAGGGACGGGCCTCACGATGGTCGGTTTCGCCCTGTTCGGCGGATACCGGCGCGGCGACGGCCAACGGAACGGCGAAAGCCAACGCGGCGACGGCGCACAGGCTCGAACCTCGCATCGCTATGCCACCCTTTCCTGCGCGATCAGCCTGGGCAGGTTCGCGATCGCCGCCTGCGCATTGGCGCGGAACCGATCGAGCAATGCCTGTTTCTCCGCATCGTCCGGCGTGACCGCGGCGATCGTCTTGCCGAACCCGTCGAGCCGCGCCTTGATCATCCATTGCTGGAGTTCGGGACGCTGGGACCATTGGAACTGGTTCATCATGTTGACCAGATTGGCCCGCGCATAGGTGTCGATCCCGTCGGGCAGCGGCACGGGCTGGCCAAGGCTGTTTTTCGTCGCATCGTCCTCGTAACTGGCTTCGATGAACGCGGTGAGCGCGGCGCTGAACGCCGGCTGCGGCACGCGGATCATCTGCAGGGTGATCCGGTCGCCCTGGAACTGGGGGACGACCGGCCGCCGCTCGACCGCGGTCGCCGTGCAATCGATGAACAGCGCATCCGCCGCCGTTTCGACCGCGCCGGCATCGAAGATCATTCTGCCTCTTTCGATCCGCCGGACATGGCCCATGCGCACGACATCGGCGATCCGGCGCAGGATATCGACCTCTCCCTGCGAGATGGTCGGATAATGGAACATGGTCGGCCTGATTTCAGGATCGATCCGCAGCATGATGCCAGCCTGTTCGAGCCGGTCGAACAGGTCGTCCGGCGTCGTCGCATGGGCGAGCGCCTCCATGATATCCGCCTGGCCGCCGATCGTGTCGTGGAAGAACTCGATCCCCGGCTGCGTCTTGCCGCGATTGAGCATCCAGGTGTCGCGCGGGCGGACCCAGGTGATGCTGCCAGGTTCGACGCCGGCCTCCTGCAACCACACGCCGACATCCATCGCCGTCTTGCCCGCGCCGAGGATGACGAACCGGGAGGGCACGTCGCCAGGCGCTTTCCAGAGCCCGGGCAGCGCGTTGGGCGGCACCATCCGCACGCTCTCGCCGATTTCGAACTTGGGCGTATGGGTCGAGGGCACCGAGGTGCCATAATAGGTGGCGTCGACCGTCTTGCGGCGGATCTGCACCCGGCTCTCCCGGCCCGAAAGGATCGACATGAACCGCCCGTCGCCCCGATAGTCGGACATCGGGAAATAGGCGACACGGCCGCTCGGCAGGAACCGCCGGGCCATCACGCCCTCATAATAGGCGCAGACCTCGGACCCGGTTGCGAGGCCGTAATAGCCCTTGTTGAGGCCGATCTCGTCTTTTTCCCGCGGGCCGAGGACGGTCGAATTCACCCCGTAAAAGGCCGAGGGCTGGTGCAGCGCGACGAAGGAATAGGCGTCGTTCCAATGGCCGCCCGGCTTCGCATGGCGATCGACAAAGGTGATGTGCGCGTCGGTCTCGTCGAGCAGCGTATCGGCAAAGGCCATGCCGACGGCGCCCGCGCCGATGATCAGATAGTCGGTTTCAAGATCGGCCATACGGGCTCCCTCGGCGACCCCATAGCCGCCGCGGCGTCATAGAGCGCCGGATCCCGAATGGGTACAGGGTTATTCGGTGGGTTTGGCCTCAGGCGATTCCCCGCGGCCGACGACGATCTCGTCGATTTCGAGGCGTTTGATCCTCAGCCGGTCGACCTGCGCGTCCCGCGCCCGGATCGAGCCGATCACTAGGCGACCGATGGCAAGCGCGCCGATCGCGGTTGCGCCGACGGCGAGGGCACCGATCGCCGCCGCACGGACCGCGCGTGCACGAACCGCGGTGCTGCGCTCGACCGGACGCCGTTCGGCCGGCTCGGCGGGACTATTCCGCTGCCTCGGCATGCGCCTCTTCGGCGGCCTCGATCTCGGCCGCCTTCGCCTCGACCAGCGCGACGATATGGTCGATCATGTCGCCATCCTGCACATGATGGTCGGTGACGCCCGACAGATAGACCATATGCTTGCCGGCACCGCCGCCGGTGATGCCGATATCGGTCTCGCGCGCCTCGCCCGGGCCATTGACGACGCAACCGAGCACCGAGAGCGAGAGCGGCGTGTGGATATGCTGGAGCCGCTCCTCGAGCGTCTCCACGGTCCGGATGACGTCGAAACCCTGGCGCGCGCAGCTCGGGCAAGACACGACGCGCACGCCCCGCGTCCGGATGCCGAGGCTTTTGAGGATTTCGTAGCCGACCCGCACTTCCTCCTCGGGTTCGGCCGACAGGGAGACGCGGATCGTATCGCCGATCCCGGCCCATAACAGATTGCCGATGCCGATCGCGCTTTTCACCGTGCCGCCGACCAGCCCGCCCGCCTCGGTGATCCCGAGATGCAGCGGGCAGTCCACAGCTTCGGCGAGCTGCATATAGGCGGACACCGCGAGGAACACGTCGGACGCCTTCACCGCGACCTTGAAATCGTGGAAATCATGGTCTTGCAGGATCTTGATATGATCAAGCGCGCTTTCGACCAGCGCCTCGGGGCAGGGCTCGCCATATTTTTCGAGTAGATCCTTTTCGAGGCTGCCGGCATTGACGCCGATGCGGATCGCGCACCCATTGGCCTTCGCCGCCGCGATCACCTCTTTGACGCGATCTTCGCTGCCGATATTGCCGGGATTGATCCGGAGGCAGGCCGCGCCGCCGTCAGCCGCTTCGAGCGCGCGCTTGTAATGGAAATGGATGTCCGCGACGACCGGCACCTTGGCCGCGCGCGTGATCTGCTTGAACGCCGCCGTCGAGTCCTCGTCCGGACAGGAGACGCGGATGATATCGACGCCCGCCTCCTCGCAACGGCGGATCTGATCGACCGTCGCCTTCACATCGGGCGTCGGCGTATTGGTCATCGTCTGCACGGTCACCGGCGCATCGCCGCCGACCGGCACTTTGCCGACCATGATCTGGCGCGACGGGCGCCGCGCAATATCTCTCCAGGGACGTATCGACATGGGATTTCTATAGGCGCTCCCCGTTACCAATAAAAGGCACAGTCTTTGGCGGGGCATCGCGACGCCGAAGCCCGTCGTGGCAGCGCGCGCGGGACCCCGGCCGGCACGCAAAATGATAGATGATTTCTATTGAATGCGAATTTAACTTTCGATGCAAACAATTCCGCATTTTCCGTTACATCCTATCACCATACAGTCATCGAAAGAGGTTTTGTGATAATGAAATTGCGCCATATTTCCGCCTGGGTTGCCGCCGCCCTGATGGTTTCGACTCCGGCCGTCGCGCAGCAGGCGGGGGATGTCCAGCTGAAGCTGTTCGCAACCGGCGTTTTGCCGGACGGCGAAATAGACACCGTCGAACGCGACGATTTCGGCCTTCCGGCGGGATCGCAGACGCGCGTGACCGACAGCTTCGTGCCCACGATCGCCGCGGAATATTTCATATCCGACACCTTCTCGATCGAAACCATCTGCTGCGTCACGCCGCATGATGTCGAAGGCACCGGCGCGCTCGCCGGCGTGGAACTGATCGACGACGCCATCGTCCTGCCCGCGACGGTCACGGCCAAGCTCCACCTGCCCATAGGCGAGGTCTTCAAGCCCTATATCGGTGCCGGCCCCGCCTATTTCTTCATCTTCAGCGAGAATGTCGGCGCTGGCGCGGCCGCGCTCGGCATCGACGATGTCAGCCTGTCGAGCGAGTTCGGCGTCGCGCTTCAGGCCGGCGCCGATTTCCGGCTGAACGACCGGGGGCTCGGCCTCAGCATCGATGCCAAACGCTATTTCGTCGGCACGACGGCAACCTTCTCGGCCGGCGGAACCGAACTGATCCGTACGGATCACGATCTCGATCCCTGGGTGGTGAGCGCCGGCCTGACCTATCGATTCTGAGCCGCTTCAGGACCCCGGATATTTCCACGGACGGATAACCATAAGGGCCGGCCGGTCGCGCGGTCGATCAGGTGTCAGGCCGCATTTTGACGGGCGGCGACGGCTGCGGTGTCCGACGGACCCTGATCGCCCCGTTTGAGCGCATAGAGCGCCCTGTCCGCAACCATCATGACCGCGTCGGCATTCACGCCGTCACAACCCGAAAGCGCATGGCCGATACTGCCCGACACCGGAATCCGATGGCCCTCGACCCTCGCGGGTTGCGATAGCGCGAGGAGGAAGGCGCTCGTACGCGCCGATGCGGCGACTTCATCCGTTACCGCTGGCATCAGAACGAGAAACTCGTCGCCGCCCAGCCTGCCGACGAGTTCCCCGGGTTCAGCGGCTTCGCGCAGCCTGTCGGCCACGATCTGAAGCAACGTATCGCCGACATGATGGCCGAGCGTATCGTTGATCCGCTTGAAGCCGTTGAGATCCAGGATCGCGATCGCATAGCCCACCCCTTCCGCCGACGCGGCATCGGCTGCATCGAGCGCATCCATGATCGCCCGGCGGTTGGCGAGCCCGGTCAACGGGTCTGTGTTCGCCAGCCGCAGAATTTTTTCTTCCAATATGATGCCGTCTACGATCCGCTGATAGCTTTCCATCAGAAAGACGATCATCAGGATCGCGATCGAGATCATGCTGGCGCCGAGAATGGCCCCTTCGAAATCGCCGAACAGCAGCAGATAGGTCGCCGCCGGCATGACGCCGATAATCAGCGCGCCGATCGCCGCGCGCCGGATCGGCGCCAGGCAATGAGCGATGCAGGTCGACCCGAAAACCAGCGAAACCGGGATCAGTATCATATCGGCGAATGTCGGGCTCGTCAGCGCATAGACGGACCACGCGCTCAACCCCGAAATCATGCCGATCGAGACGATCGTCAGGCTGCGCAGCGTTTTGCGGGGATCGCGTGCGCGATCGGGCAAACGCGCACGCCGGATCCACTGGATCATCCGCAAGGCAGACAGGATCGCGACCACGCCCATCCAGCCATAGTTCGAGACCGGCACCTCCTTGTGGAAGCACAGCACCATGATCAGCATGATATTGAACAGCGCCACCGCATAGATCATCGGCACATGTTCGAGCGCGCGCTCGGCCTGCACAACCTCGATGCGCGCTCTCACCTCGTCGGCCGACAGGCGGTCGTCGCCTGTCGCTCGCGATTCCGGCGCGCCCCAAATGCCTGCCGAAATCCTCAAGACCGCCTCCGTTTCCGCCATTATCGACGCCGATCCGATCTAAGTCCCCATGGTAAAAAGAGGATTAACGGCCGGGCCGCGGAGCCAGGCCGGCCGCCTTCACTGGAACGGCGGTTGCGATGATGAGCTGGTTCAGAGATGGTATCTCCGACACGAAAGGACTTTCCATGCCCACTGTTCTCATAACCGGCGCCAATCGCGGCATCGGCCTCGAATTAGCGAAACAATATGCGGCCGATGGCTGGACCGTGATCGGCACGGCCCGGGAGCCGGAAAAGGCGGACGGGCTGCGCGCCATCGGCAATGCCGAAGTCATGCAGCTCGATGCCGCCGACGCCGACAGCCTCGACGATTTCATGGCGGTGCTCGGCGATCGCCCGATCGACCTGTTCATCAACAATGCCGGCGTCTACGGCAGCAACGATCTCGACCGCGACGAATGGCTGAAGACGTTCGAGATCAACAGCATCGCACCGACCTTGCTCGCCGAGCGGCTCAAGCCGAATGTCGCAGCGAGCGGGCAGAAGAAGATGGCGGTGCTCTCCAGTATCATGGGCAGCATCGGCGACGGTAACGGTAGCAGCGCGATCGTCTACCGCTCGTCCAAGGCCGCCGTGAACGCCGCGTGGAAAGCGCTGAGCAACCGGTATCGCGAGGACGGCATCGCCGTCGCGATCCTCCATCCCGGCTGGGTGCAGACCGATATGGGCGGGCCGAATGCCAATATCGACGTCGAGACCAGCGTGACCGGGCTGCGCGCGGTGCTCGATAAGCTGTCGCTGCAATCGACCGGCCGCTTCACCGGCTATGACGGCAGACAGCTGCCCTGGTAGCTTCGCCATTGGCTTTGCGCGGCGGGTTTGGCTAAGTCCGCCAGCATGAGCTGGAACAAGGATATCG
The DNA here is from genome assembly GCF_013378075.1 of Parasphingopyxis algicola. GTDB lineage: Bacteria > Pseudomonadota > Alphaproteobacteria > Sphingomonadales > Sphingomonadaceae > Parasphingopyxis > Parasphingopyxis algicola. Next base: position 2,198,082 of record NZ_CP051131.1, read on the forward strand.
AGGAGCTGCGGCGGCGCGAGGCCTATGCAGAGGAGATGGGCGGGCCCGAGAAGGTCCAGCGCCAGCACGATCGCGGCAAGCTCGACGCCCGCGAACGGATCGGGCGGCTCGTCGACCAGGGTTCCTTCCGCGAAATCGGCAAGATCGCCGGGCGCGGCGACTATGACGAACAGGAAGAACTCGTCCATGCCGCGCCGAGCAACCTGATCTTCGGCCGCGCCGATATCGACGGCCGTCCGGTGGTCGCCAGCGCCGACGATTTCACCGTACGCGGCGGCGCGGCCGACGCCGCCCTCCACCGCAAATTCGTCCAGTGCGAGAAAATGGCGCACGAACTCGGCATCCCGCTCGTTCGCATGATCGACGGCACGGGCGGCGGCGGTTCGGTCAAGAGTCTCGAGGATATGGGCTTCACCTATGTGCCCGCGGTTCCGGGCTGGGACGACATCATGAAGAACCGGGAGACGGTGCCGGTCGTGGCGCTGGCGCTGGGCCCGACTGCCGGCATGGGCGCCGCGCGGACGGTGGCCAGCCATTATTCGGTGATGGTGCGCGGCCTCTCGCAGCTCTTTGCAGCCGGACCCGTGGTCGCCCAGGCGATCGGCGAGGATGTCGACAAGGAGGGGCTCGGCGGCAGCGACATCCATACCCGCAACGGTGTCGTCGACGAGGAAGTGGCGAGCGAGGACGAGGCGTTCGCCGCCGCGCGGCGTTTCCTCTCCTATCTGCCGAGCAATGTGAATCAGCGCGCGGCGAGATGGTCCAACGACGATCCGGTCGACCGGCGGGAGGAGAGCCTGCTCTCGATCGTCCCGCGCGAGGCCAAACAGGTCTATTCGATGCGCGCCGTGATGGATGCGGTGTTCGACCGCGGCAGCGTATTCGAAATGGGCAAACGCTGGGGCCGCGCCGCGATCACCGCCTTCGCCCGGCTCGATGGCTGGCCGGTAGCCGTCCTCGCCAGCGACCCGAGTTTTCTCGGCGGCTCCTGGGAGGCGCTGACGAGCCAGAAGGTCAAGCGTTTCGCCGAACTCGCCGAGCAGTTCCGCCTACCGGTCGTCCATCTCGTCGACAATCCGGGCTTCATGGTCGGCGTCGAAGCCGAGCGGGCGGGCACGATCCGCTTCGGCGTGGAGGCGATGAACGCGGTCTACAAGGCGTCCGTGCCCTGGGCGAGCGTCATCGTCCGCCGCGCATACGGCATCGCAGGTTCGGCCATGTCGAACGCCGAACGCTTCCAGTACCGCTTCGCCTGGCCGAGCGGAGACTGGGGCTCGCTGCCGATCGCCGGCGGGCTCGAAGCGGCGTACAAGAGCGTGATCGAGGCGGCCGAGGATCCCGCCGCCAAGCTGGAGGAGATCAAGGCCAGGCTCGAACGGGTCACCTCGCCCTTCCGCACGGCGGAAAAGTTCAGCGTCGAGGATATCATCGATCCGCGCGATACCCGGCCCCTGCTCTGCGAATTCGCCGATCTCGCCTGGCGCAAGCTGACATCGTCCTGACATCAAGGCGGCGCAAAAGACCAGATGATGATCCGATTGCTCGTGCTCGCCCTGCTCGCCCTGCCGGCGCCCGCCCTGGCCTGGAGCGCCTATGGCCATCGCACCGTCGCCGCGATCGCCGAAGCGAACATCTCGGCCGGAGCGCGGGCCGAAATCGGCCGGCTGCTGGCGGTCCGCGCCTTGATCGGCACGCCGCAATGCGCGCTCGCGACGATCGGCGATGTCAGCGTCTGGCCCGATTGCGTGCGGCGCGACCGGCTGCGCTGGGGCTATACGGCGCCCTGGCACTATCAGAATGTGAATATCTGCGCGGCTTTCACGCTCGAGGGCAATTGCCCGGGCGGTAACTGCGTCTATCGCCAGGTCGAGCGCAACGCCGCCTTGCTGGCCGACCGGAGCCTGCCGCGCCATGTCCGGCTCGAAGCGCTGGCCTTTCTCGTCCATTTCGTCGGCGATCTGCATATGCCGCTCCATGCCGGGGATCGCGGCGATCGAGGCGGCAACGATCTGGCCGCGTCCTATGGCGTGGTGCCGGGTCTCAATCTCCACTGGATCTGGGACAGCCATCTCGCCGAACGGTCGATCTCGGCGGCGCCAGATCTCGTCCGGCGCTATTCGCCCGCCGAACGGGCCGCGATGGGGAGCGGCGATGCCGAAAGCTGGTCGCGGGACAGCTGGGCGGTCAGCCGCGATCTCGCCTATCCGCGCGCGCTCGATGGCGCGGCCTGCAGCCCGGCACCCGACGCGCCCGTCACCATCGACGAAGCCGATGTCGCGGCATCCCGCGCGATGCTGCGGCTGCAGATACAGCGCGCCGGTCTCAGGCTGGCGCGCCTGCTCGAAGAGGCGCTCGGCTGAGAGCCCCGCTCTGGAAATGGCGCGCAAAGGCGACTAGGCGGGAAGCCGGTTACAGGGAGACACGCACATGCGCCTTTGGATAGCGATTGGAGCCCTTTTCATGTCGAGCCAAACCGCCGCGCAAACCGAAGCGGTCGATACCGGCGAAGCCGAATGGACGCTCGTCATCCATGGAGGCGCGGGCGTGATCGAACGCGACCGGCTGACGGCCGAACAGAATAGCGCCATTCGCACCGCGCTCGCTCATGCACTCGAAACCGGCAGCGCTATCCTGCGCGACGGCGGCGCGGCGATCGACGCGATCGAAGCAACGGTGCGCGAGCTCGAGGACGATCCCCATTTCAACGCCGGTCGCGGCGCCGTTTTCACCTATGACGGCGCGATCGAACATGATGCGTCGATCATGGACGGCTCGACCCGCTCGGCCGGGGCGGTCACCGGCACGTCGCACACCCGCCATCCGGTGACGCTCGCGCGGCGCGTAATGACCGAGTCCCCGCATGTCTTCCTGCGCGGCGCGGGCGCGGACTCATTCTCCGTCGAACAGGGGCTCGAACAGGTCGAGAATGACTGGTTCGAAACCGACGAGCGGCGGCGCCAGCTGGAAGAGATGCTGGCCGGCGAAGCCGAAGGGCTGAGCGCATACGATATCGATCTGAAATATGGCACGGTAGGCGCAGTGGCGATGGATCGGGACGGCGATGTCGCCGCCGCAACCTCGACCGGGGGGCTGACTGGCAAGCGCTGGGGCCGGATCGGCGATTCCCCGGTGATCGGCGCGGGCACCTATGCCGACAATCGCGGCTGTGCGGTCTCCGCGACCGGTTCCGGCGAATATTTCATCCGGGTCGGCGTGGCGCACGAAATCTGCGCGCAGATTCGCTTCCGCTTCGAACAGCGGCTGGCCGGAGCGCGTGCGTCCGTGCGCGCCGACAGCGACGGCATGCCGGACCATTATATCCATGCCAGCGAATTCGGCCTCGAAGCCGCCGATATTCAGGAAATCGCCGACCGCGTGATCGCCGAAATGGGCGCGCTGGGCGGATCGGGCGGCGTGATCGTCGCGACGCCCTGGGGCACGGGCACCTATGCGTTCAACACGCCCGGCATGTATCGCGGCATGGCGTCGAGCAATGGCGGGGCCAGCGTCGCCATCTATGGCGACGAGGACTAGCCGCCGGCGCCTTCGTCATCTTCGGGGAAGATGCGGGGCCGGGAATCAAGGTTCCCGGCCCGAAAAGGAATCGGACAATCGCGCGGGTGGCTAGCCAATCGGCACGATGGTCACCGCGCGGCGGTTCTGCGCCCAGCTGGCAGGATCGGAGCCCAGCGCGACCGGCCGTTCCTTGCCATAGCTGATCACCGTCATCCGCGATGCATCGACGCCGCGCGCGGCCAGATAGTTGGACGCCGCATTGGCGCGGCGTTCGCCGAGCGCGAGATTATATTCGCGCGTGCCGCGCTCGTCGCAATGGCCTTCGATGGTGACCCGGACGCCGGGATTGGTAACCAGCCAGCGCGCCTGCGAATCGAGGATCGCGCGATCTTCGGGGTCGATATCGTAGGAATCGGTTTCGAAGAAGATCGTGTCGCTGGCGGCGTTGGCGAGGAAATCCTCGCGGCTGCCGGGCGCGGGGCCCGTTGGAGCGGGCGGCGCCGTTTCCGGCCCGGTCGCGCCAACCGGCGGCGGCGGCAGGTCGTCGGGCGCTTCGCGGGAACAGGCGCCGAGCGCGAGTGCCGAGCCGGCAGCGAGGAAAATCGCGGTTCTGGAAAAGTTGGTCATGGTTTCGATCCTTTTCTTCTTGCGACGCGGCCCCGCCTTATGCCGCCAGTCTTCACGCGGGAGTCAAGTGGGTCGTGCGCCAGTCAGTTCCTGAGCGGCGACCAGGAGGGGTCGGAAGCCCCCACCGGCGTCGGCAACCGGCGGACCATCCTGCCGGTGACATCGACCGACCAGAGGCTGGGCAGCGTGTTGCCGCGCGGGGTCCGGAAGAAATGGATGACGCGGCCGTTCGGCGCCCAGCTCGGGCCCTCGTCCTGCCAGCTGTTGGTCAGAATGCGCTCGCCCGATCCGTCCGAACGCATGACGCCGATCCGGAAACCGCCACCCAACCGGGTGAAGGCGACGAGATTACCGCGCGGGCTCCATTCGGGCGTCGCATAGCGGCCGCCGCCGAAGCTGATCCGGCGCTGGTTCGAGCCGTCGGCGTTCATCACATAGAGCTGCTGGCCGCCCGAACGATCGCTTTCGAAAACGATACGCCGGCCGTCGGGCGAATAGCTCGCACTGGTATCGATGCCCGGCGTGTTGGTGAGCCGGACGGGCCGTCCGCCCGATACCGGAACGCGATAGATATCGCTGTTGCCGTTGACCGCCATCGAGAAGACGACATAGCGGCTGTCCGGCGAATAGCGCGGCGCGAATGTCATATAGGGCGCGTCGACGAGCAGCCGCTGGCGGCCGGTCTCCAGATCGTAGATATAGACCCGCGGCTCGTCGTTCAGATAGCTCATATAGGTTATCGTCCTCCCGTCCGGCGCATAGCGCGGCGTCAGCACGATCGACTGGCCGTTCGTCAGGAAGCGGTGATTGGCGCCGTCGGTATCCATCACCGCGATGCGGCGCACCCGGTTATCCTTGGGGCCGCTCTCCGCGACATAGACGATCCGGCTGTCGAAATAGGCGCCCTCGCCGGTCAGCCGAGCATAGACCATGTCGGCGCAGCGATGCGCAGCGCGGCGCCAATCGGCATAGTCGACCTCGTAGCCCGCGCGTTCGAGCGGCGCCTGGGCGAAGACGTCGTACAGATAGCAGCCGACCGTCAGCCGGCCGTTATTGCCCGCTTGGACGTAACCCTGGACGAGATTCTGCGCGCCGACCTGACTCCAGGCCGGATAGTCGGGCGCGGTCACCTGTGGCATGTCGACATCGCGCAGGAACTGCCGGGCGACCGGATTGAAGAATCCGGAATTGCGCAAATCGTCCTCGATGACGCGCGCGACCTGGCGGCCGAGATCCTCGGTATTGCCGGCCGGCGTACCGACCGCGCGCGGCGTCGGCATGTCGGGAATCGCGATCGCAGTCGGGTTCGAAATTCCTCCGACGACATCGCCTTCGATCGGGCCGGATGCCGGTTCGTCCTGGGCGACGGCGGCGCTGCCGAGCGCGGCCAGGCACAAACCAAGCGCCAGTTGGCGAACGGCCGAAAGGGAAGGGATCGAAAAGGCCATGATGTTCATGCTCCTCAGGTCAATTGCGCCGGGATGAAATTCAGGACGACGTCGCTCCAGCCATCTTCATAAAGCGCATCGGGCAGTGGCGGCAGCGGACAGCGCGGGTTGAGAACGGCGCTACGCGCCGCCTCGACCATCTGCGATTCATATTGGCGGTTCGAGCCGTTAACGCCGCGGGCACCCAGCACGCTGACCTGATTGCGACCCAAGGTCCCGTCGGGGGCGGGCTGGATGCGCAGCCGTACGACGATATCCTCGGCCGCCGTGCCGCTCAGCGAGCCGAGATTGTAACAGGGCCGGACCGCATTCACGATCCGGCTGATCAGGTTGGAGCGGTCCGATGCGCTGACCGCCGCCTGCGAGGCCGATGTCCCCGTATCGTTCGACGTGCCGATACCGTCGGTGATGCCGGCGATCCGCGACGAGCGGCGCTGAGGCGGACGGCGTTCAGGCTGAGGCCGGCTCTCGGGCATCGGATCCGCGCGGCGCTCCACGGGTGGGGGCGGGGCGGGGCTCGGCGTCACGCTGGGTTGCGGCAGGGGTTCGATTTCCGGCGGGGTCATCGAATCGAGATCGTTTTCGAGATCGCGCCGTTCCGAAGCGGGTGCGGGCCGATCGGTCGCCGTCGCGAATGCGCCGATATCGCCCGACAAGGTCACGGCCACGGCTTCGCGCCGGGGCACCTCGTCGCGCGTCAGCAGGGTGAAGGACAGCAAGGTGAACAGGGCGACATGGCCGATCGCCGCGGCGCCGAGACCGATACGCTCCGCCCGATCCATCAGATCGGCTCCACTTCGGCCGGATCGAGCAATTCGATCTCTTCGCCATCCGGCGCATCTTTTGAGCGTGCATCGGCTTCGTCGGGCGTGGCGCCTTCCTCGCCCGGCGCCGTCGTCAGCAGCGAGATGCGATTGAGGCCCGCCCGGTTCAGTTCGCCCATGACAAGCATGACGCGGCCATAGTCGAGCGTCGTATCGGCGCGCAGAAACACCGCATGACCGTCCGGGCCCGACGGCCGTGCGGCAATCGTACTCAGGGTCGAAGCGAGCTCGACATCGGTGATCGCGATATCGTCGATAAATATCCGCCCGGTTTCGTCGATCGCGATCTGGGTCGGCTCGCTTTCCTGGTCGAGCGCGCCGGCCCGGCTCTCGGGCAATCGCACCGGAACACCCGAGGCCAGCAGCGGCGCCGTCACCATGAAGATGATCAGCAGCACCAGCATCACGTCGACAAAAGGCGTGACGTTGATCTCGGACATCGGCACCCGCCGGCCGCGCATCGACTGGGAGGGAAGCTGCATCGCCATCAGAGATTGTTCCTTTGGTCAGACTCGACCTTGCGGTCGAGCGCCGTACCGGCCCGCACCCCCTCCCGGAGTTTTCCGTCAGACTCGGGCCTCGCGACCCGAGCGCGGTACCGGCCCGCTCCCCCTCCCGACCTCTCATTGAGTATACCGTGTTGGGAGGTCGGGAGGGGGAGCGGGCCGGTACCGCGACGTTGCGACAGCAACGTTCTGACAAACAGAATCCGGTGCCGCGATTTCGCGTCAGCGAAATTCTGACAAAACGCTCTCATCGCGCGGCCTCCAGCTCGTGGCTCAAGGTCGCGTGGAGACCATCGGCATAGCGGATCAGCCGCGCCTCGAGCCGGTTCAGGCCGTGCGTCAGCCGGTTATAGGCGATCACGGCCGGTATCGCGGCGAACAGGCCGAGCGCGGTCGCGAACAGCGCCTCGGCAATGCCGGGCGCGACGACGTCGAGGCTGGTCGAGGCCTGCCCCGCAATATCGGTAAAGGCGCGCATGATGCCCCAGACCGTGCCGAACAGACCGACAAAGGGTGCAACCGAGCCGACGGTCGCGAGGATGTTGAGCCGGTCGGTCAGCTTGTCCATTTCGGCCGCGACCGCGGCGCCCATCGCCGTCGCCAGCCGCTGGCGCGTGCCGGGCCGGTCGATCGTGCCGTTTTTCGTCGAGCGCCGCCATTCGGACAGCCCGGCGCTGAACACCTTGGCGGCCGAATTGTCGTCGCCGCCCCGCGCGTCGTAAAAGCGGTCGATATCCTCTGCGCGCCAGAAATCGCGCTCGAACCGCTCGCTCCGCTTGCGCATGCCGCCGATCTTGCGGCCATGGCTGATAATGATCGCCCAGGTCCAGATACTCGCCAGCAGCAATCCGATCATCACCAGTTTGACGACGATATCGGCCTGCAGGAACAGGGTCAGCGGGTTCATCAGCGATTCGCTCGCGCCGAATTCGAATCCTCCCATAGCGTTTATTATTCTCCTATTTTCAAACGCTTGAACGTCTCGACCCATTCGCGCGGCTGGCGCATCGGCCGGCCGCTCGGGGCGACCAGCGCGGCGGTAACGTCCGCATCGGTCAATATGTCGCTGCCGCGCATGACTCGTTGATGAATGGCGCAGCTCGCCGCCCGGACGCCGGTGACATGGCTGACGACGAGAAGGTCGTCATCGAGCTTCGCCGGCATGCGATACTTTATGGCCAGATCGACCACCGCATAGGCGCCTTCGTCCGCCTCAATCGTCGCACGCTGATCGACACCGGCGAGCCGCAACATGTCCGACCGGGCTCGCTCCATGAAGCGCAGATAGTTGGCGTGATAGACGATTCCGGAGAGATCCGTGTCCTCGAAATAGACGCGCACCGGGAAGCGATGCTCCTTGTCGTCGAAATAGCCGGAAACCGGCCGGTCACGTATATCATCGCTCATGCCTCCAGCCTTAGCCGGGCGGGACTCGCCGTAAAAGCGCGGATTTTCGGATTGTCGCGGCGGGGCAACCGGTGAGCGCGCTAATCGAACAGCCCATCTTCCGCAGACTTTGGCGGATTCAGCCCCAAATGCTTCCAGCCGCGGACATTGAGCGCCCGCCCCCGTGCCGTCCGCGCGACGAGGCCGAGCTGGATCAGATAGGGCTCGATCACCTCCTCGATCGTATCGCGGGGCTCGGACAGGCCGGCCGCCAAGGTTTCGACGCCGACCGGACCGCCTTTGTAGATATCGGCGATCATCGTCAGGTAACGCCGGTCCATCATGTCGAGGCCAAGCGCGTCGACCTCGAGCCGGGTGAGCGCGGCATCGGCGGTCTTGGCATCGACCTCCTTCACGCTGTCGACATGGGCGAAATCGCGGACGCGGCGCAGAAGCCTTCCGGCAATCCGCGGCGTACCGCGCGCCCGGGCGGCGATCTCGCGCGCACCATCGTCGGTGATGGCGAGATCAAGCAAACTCGCGGCACGGCGAACCACCAGTTCGAGCTCCTCGACGCTGTAGAAGGTCAGACGCACCGGGATACCGAACCGGTCGCGCAGCGGCGTCGTGATCAGCCCCTGCCGCGTCGTCGCGCCGACCAGGGTGAATTGCGGCAGGTCGATCCGCACCGAACGCGCCGACGGGCCCTCGCCGATGATCAGGTCGAGCGCCCGGTCCTCCATCGCCGGATAGAGGATTTCCTCGACCGCCGGAGCGAGCCGGTGGATCTCGTCGATGAACAGGACGTCGCCATCCTCGAGATTGGTCAGGAGCGCGGCGAGATCGCCGGCCTTGGCGATGACCGGCCCGGACGTCGCCCGGAATCCGACGCCGAGCTCGCGCGCGACGATCTGCGCCAAGGTCGTCTTGCCGAGCCCCGGCGGCCCGAACAGCATGACATGGTCGAGCGCATCCGACCGCTTCTTCGCCGCCGCGATAAAGACGCGCAGATTGTCGCACGCGGATTTCTGCCCGATAAATTCGGCCAGCGTCTTGGGCCGCAGCGCTGCGTCCGCATCCTCCGTCTTGCGCTCGGGGGAGATATGGCGGTCGGTGTCAGTCATATCAGAGGCACTCACCGTGGAGACCGCAACCTATTGTCATCCAACCCATAAAGCAGATCGGAGTCATAACGAGAACATAAGTGAGGCTTCCGCCGACGCGCGTCCAGAAGCCATCAATCGCCGCACTTGTTGCGGCCGCTCCGATAGCCAACGAGATCAAAAATGCGATCAGCACAAGTCCATTGTTTGTATCGGGAACGAGTATCGCCGCGGTGATTGTTGCTAGGACAGGCAATACGATGGCACCAAGCATCAGAAGATTTGCACGAACTTTCGCGTCAGTCATAATGCTCAACCTCGTCGCCCGGGATCGTCACCCAGGAATGTTTCCGCGCTTCCCAAACCGAAAATTTCGGTGCCGGGAAATCCGGATCGATGAACAGGCCGACGGGAATCGCGATCGCACCAGGTATCGGGCCGCCCATATACCAGACGGTCGTCCCGCAGGTCGGACAGAAGCGATAGGTCGTGATATTGCCGGCGTCGGTCGTCCGTTCCCAGACGGAGCTTTCGCCCTCAATCGTGACCTTGTCGGCGGGCCAGCGAGCCTGCTCACCGAACGGCGATCCGCTGCGCTGCTGACAGGCGAAACAATGGCACACCGAGACCCGGATAGGTTCGCCTTCGCAGGTGGCGGACAGCTGGCCGCAACGGCAGGAGGCTTTATGCACGACGGTCATTTTGCCGCCTTCTTCAACGCCACGCGCACCAGCGCATCGAGGCTCGCGTCGTCGCCCAATTCGCCTTGCGCAGCAGCGACGGCCGCCGTCGCTTCGGCGGGCTTGAAGCCGAGATTGAGGAGCGCGGAGACGGCATCTGCGGACGCACCGGCGGGTGCGGGTGTCGCGCTTCCGCCCGAAACCGTCGCAATGCCGCCGACCTTGTCTTTCAGCTCATTGGCGATGCGGCTCGCCAGTTTCGGGCCGACGCCCGGCGTCCGCGCCAGCATCGCGGCATCGCCGGCCGCTATAGCCGCCTGAATTTCGCCGGTCTCCAGCGTTGAGAGGATGGCGAGCGCAACCTTGCTGCCGACACCCTGCACGCTGCCCAGCATCCGGAACCAGTCCCGCTCGCCGGCGCTCGCAAAGCCCACCAGCCGTATGAAATCGTCGCCGACCAGCATCTCGGTATGGATAGTGACATCGCCCCCGACCGGCCCCAGCGCCTCCAGGGTCCGCGACGAGGCGGCGACCAGATAGCCGACCCCCTGCACGTCGATCACCGCATGATCGGCGGCGCTCGATTCCAATATCCCTTTGAGCTTGGCGATCATGCAGCCCGCCCTTCGGCTTTGCTCAGGGCAGGCTCCACGGCCTTGGCGCTGGCGCGGTGATGGGCATGGGCGATGGCGACGGCCAGTGCGTCAGCCGCATCCGCTCCGGCAATCTGCGCGCCGGGCAGCAGGACGGACACCATCGCGTGGATCTGCGCCTTGTCCGCGCCGCCCGTGCCGACCACGGCTTTCTTGACCAGGCGGGGCGCATATTCGCCGATCGGCAAACCGGCCTCGGCCAGCACGAGCATCAAGGCGCCCCGCGCCTGGCCCAGTTTGAGCGTCGACTGTGCGTTGCTGTTGACGAAGACCTCCTCGATGCCGGCATCCACCGGCGCATGATCGGCTAAGACTGCGCGCAGGCCATCAGCGAGTGTCACCAGCCGCGCCGCCATCGGCGCCTTCGCATCCGTCCGGATCTGCCCGTTGGCGATATGCGACAGCCGGTTGCCCTCCGCCGCGATGACGCCCCAGCCGGTGCAGGCGAGCCCCGGGTCGAGGCCGATCAGCTTCAGGAGAGCTTCTCCATCACATCGTCCGGCACGTCGTAATTGCCCCAGACGGTCTGGACATCGTCATTGTGGTCGAGCGTGTCGATCAGCTTCATCAGCGTCCCGGCGTCCTTCTCGTCGAGCGTCACCTCTACATTGGGCCGCCAGGCGAGCTTCGCGCCCTCGGGCTCGCCGAGCGCTTTCTCGAGCTCGCCGGCGACGGCATGGAGATCGTCGGCCGCCGTCCAGATTTCATGGCTTTCATCGTCGGACTGCAAATCCTCGGCACCCGCTTCGAGCGCCGCTTCGAGTACCTTTTCGCTGTCGCCCACGCTGGCCGGATAGGTAATCAGGCCGAGCCGCTCGAAACCGTGCGCGACCGAGCCGCTTTCGCCCATATTGCCGCCATTTTTCGAAAAGATCGTACGGACATCGGTCACCGTGCGGTTGCGATTGTCGGTCAAGGTTTCGACGATCAGGCTGACCCCGCCGGGGCCAAAGCCCTCGAACCGGATTTCTTCGTAATTTTCATCGTCATTGGCGCTGGCCTTGTCGATCGCCCGCTGGATATTGTCCTTGGGCATCGACTGTCCGCGCGCCGTATTGACGGCGAGGCGGAGCCGCGGATTCATGTCGGGATCGGGTGCGCCCATCTTGGCCGCGACGGTGATCTCGCGGCTGAGCTTGGAGAAGAGCGCCGAGCGCTTCTTGTCCTGCGCGCCCTTGCGATGCATGATATTCTTGAATTTACTATGGCCTGCCATGGGTTTTCGAACTTGCCTTGCTGGAATGGTCTGATCGCTCCCGATAGCCGAGGCGGCTAGCGATTGGCAACGCGGCGATAGGCGGTAACCGACAAGGCCAGGCCGATCAGCACTATCAGCATGCTCAGCGCGCCGTCGGCGATTTCGAGTGCCGCCGAACGCGCGATTGTCCCCTCGACCAGCCCTACATCGATATAGGCATGGAGCGCGGATAGCGGCACAACGATCAGCAATTGCCAGATGACCAAGAATGGCAGCCATAGCGAAAATTCACGCAGCCGGGGACGCGGATCGATGGCGAGCGGCTTTTCCGTTGCGAGCGCTACGGTCCAGACTGCCAAGGGCGACGTGATCAGCGCGGCGAGGGCGTTGCCCGCAACGAGATTGACCAAATTGTCCTGCCCATCCGGCAACAGAGCCCGGACGCCGGCGGACACGGCAAAGCCCAGCAGCGTCAGCAGCACCATCAACCAGAATGCGCCATCGGGCATAAAGGGGGCACGGCGTGAGTCTGTCGCACGGCGCAACAGCGCAACGGTCAGCAATAGGAGCCCGGCAAGACGGATCACCGCCGCGAGGAGGAAAATCGGCGACGGCGGCTCACCCGGTTCGCCGATCTCCGAGAGGATCACCGCGTTGGTCGCAGTCGCCAGAACCAGCAGGATTACCGCCAACAGCCGCCATTCGGGCGCAATCGCCTGCCGCAGAGCGTCCCGTAAAAATCCTATGGCCATATCTGGCGATAGGCTATTCTCTTGAATCGGATCAAGATGCTATGATTCGCTGCCACCAACCGACATCGCGCCATGCGCCGAATTTCCAGCCGACCTCGCGATAGATGCCGACCGGCGTGAAGCCGACCGCCTTGTGCAGCGCTTCGCTGCCCTCATTGGGGATGGCGATACCGGCAAAGGCGGCGTGGACGTCATGCTCGGCCAGGATCGGGAACAGCGCCTCGTACAGCGCCCGGCCGAGGCCCCGCCGGACCCTCGTGTCCGGAACGTAGATCGCGACGTCGCAGGAAAAGCGATAGGCATGGCGCAGCCTGTGCGGCGAACCATAGGCATAGCCCGCGATCTCGCCGTCATCCTCGGCGACGACCCAGCCGTGCGAAGCGCCATAGCCTTCGATCCGCCGGCCCATCTCGCGCACCGACGGCACTTCTTCCTCGAAGCTCACCCATGTATTCTCGACGAACGGCGCGTAGATCGCTCGGCAGCTTTCGGCATCGTCGGCCCGGCCCGGGCGCACCGCGATGGTCATTGCGCCCTCAACCGAGCTTGACCGCCGTGCCGGAAACCGAGACCATCAGCATCGACCCCGTCTCGCCGATCACCTCATAGTCGAGATCGACGCCCACCACCGCATCGGCGCCGGCGTCCTCGGCCTCATGTTCCAGATCGGCAAAGGCTTCGCGGCGGGCAGTTTTCAGCGCCTTCTCATAGGCACCGGCCCGTCCGCCGACGATATCGCGCACCTTGGCGAACATGTCGGAAAAGATATTGGCCCCGATGATCGCCTCGCCGGTCACCACGCCGCAATAGCGGCTAATCGGTCGGCCTTCGATCTGCGGTGTCGTCGTGATGATCATGCCCGGCTCCTCCTCGCTGCTCGGCAGCAGCCTTAGCCGATCGGCCGGGCGATTTCATCCTCCATTCACCGGGCCGATCGACCGTTCAATCCATGCCGAGTGCGGATTTGTAGGTGTCGAGCAGATCGTCCTGCTCGCGCCGGTCATTGGTGTCCATCTTCCGGAGGCTGACGACCTTGCGCATGACCTTGGGATCGTAACCGACGGCCTTGGCCTCCGCGTAAACGTCCTTGATATCGTCGGCGATACCCTTCTTCTCTTCCTCGAGCCGCTCGATCCGTTCGATCAGGAGCCTGAGCCTGTCCGCCTGTACTGCGCCGTCCGCCATGATGCTTGTCTTTCTGCTTGGATTGGGAAAGCGCGAGGCTCTAGGCGAGCGCGCGAAAAGCCTCAAGCATTCTTCGCAACGCTGTCCTTCATCCGCTGCAATTGTTCGGGCGTCGCCTCGCGCTGATAGCGATCCTTCCACTCGCCATAGGGCATGCCGTAGATTGCCGCGCGGGCCTCGTCCTTCGGCAACTCGGTACCGCGCTCGGCGGACGCTTCGGCGATCCAGTCGGACAGGCAGTTGCGGCAGAAGCCGGCCTGGCACATCAGATCGATATTCTCGGCATCGGTACGGTGGCGCAAATGGGCGACGAGCCGGCGGAAGGCGGCCGCCGCCACGGCATCGTCGATATCGGGCATGATGGTTGGATCGGACATTGATCAGGTTCCTCACAGTTGTACTGTCACGATAAGGCTATAGAGCCGCAACGGTAAGTCCAGAACAGCCGGGAGGCCTCGTGGTTTCAGACACTGCCCCGCGCCAACGCAAGGTGCGTATCCTCGCAACGCTCGGCCCGTCCAGCGCCGACCCCGCGATGATCCGCAAGCTCTATCTTGCGGGGGCCGACGCCTTCCGGATCAATATGAGCCATGGCAGCCATGACGATCACAAACAGGTGTTTGCGGCGATCCGGGCGCTCGAAAAGGAAGCCCGGCGGCCGATGACGATCCTGGCCGATCTGCAAGGCCCCAAATTGCGGGTCGGCGAGTTTGCGGACGGGCTCGTCCAGCTCGAAACCGATGCGCAATTCACCCTGGACCGGGACACGAGTCCCGGCGACGCCAGCCGCGTATCTTTGCCGCACCCGGAGATTTTCGAAGCGATCGGGGACGGGGCCCGCCTGCTGCTCGACGATGGCAAGATCGTGTTGCGCGTCACCGATGCAGAGGCCAACCGGATCGAAACGGTCGTCGAAGTCGGCGGGCCATTGTCCAACAACAAGGGCCTCAACGTCCCCGACGTGATCATCCCGATGGCCGCGCTGACCGACAAGGATCGCAGCGACCTGACCTTCGCGCTCGATCAGGGGGCGGACTGGATCGCGCTATCCTTCGTGCAGAAGCCCGAAGACGCCGCCGAAGCGCGCAAGCTGATCCAGGGGCGGGCCGCGTTGCTCGCCAAGATCGAAAAACCCTCGGCCGTTCATCGGATCGACGAAATCCTCGAGGCCGTGGATGCAGTGATGGTCGCGCGCGGCGATCTCGGCGTCGAGATACCGCCCGAGGACGTCCCGCCGCTGCAAAAGCAGATCGTGGAAAAAGCCAGGATGGTGGGCCGTCCGGTCGTCGTCGCGACCCAGATGCTCGAATCGATGATCCGATCGCCGACGCCGACCCGGGCCGAGGTCTCGGACGTCGCGACGGCCGTGTACGATGGCGCGGATGCGATCATGCTGTCGGCGGAGAGCGCGGCGGGCGACTGGCCCGAGGAATCGGTAACGATGATGGACAAGATCGCCACCGCGGTCGAGGCCGATCCCACCCATTGGGAGCGCGTGCATTTCACCGAAACCTTGCCCGATTCGACGAGTGCCGACGCGCTGGCCGAAGCCTCGAACGGCATCGCCCAGACGGTTTCGGCGAGCGCGATCATCTGTTTCACGACTTCGGGTTCGACGGCGCGTCGGGTATCGCGCGAACGGCCCTCGGTACCGCTGCTGGTGCTGACTCCCAAACTCAAGACCGCACGCCGGCTGGGCCTGTTATGGGGCGCGCATTCGGTGCACACGCGCGATGTCGCCAATTTCGAAGAGATGGTCGCCAAATCGAAGCGCATGGCGCTGCGCGCGCAGATCGCCGCGGGCGGGGACCGGGTCATCGTGATGGCCGGAGTCCCGTTCGGAACGCCCGGATCGACCAATGTGCTGCATATCGTACGCCTTATCGGCGACGAACTGAAACGCCACACGAACGACGAGATCGCCAGCGACAGCTAGCCGGCGCGCAGTTCCGGCGCTCAGCCGAGCAGGCCATGCTCTCGAAGGCTGGTCGCGAGCGTCTCCGCATCGCGGAAATGATGGCCGGCGAAACCTTCGGCCTCGGCGCTGCGGATATTCTCTTCCCGGTCGTCGATGAACAGAGCGGTGCAGCGCGCAAGACCGAAGCGCTCCAGCGCGAGACGATAGATGGCCGGATCGGGCTTGATCAGCTTCTCTGCGCCCGAGATCACGATGTCTGCGAAATTGTCGAGCACGGGCGCGGTCGGCCGGAACAGGTCCCAGAACTCGACGCCGAAATTCGTGATCGCAAACAGGGGAACGTCGCGGCGCGCCAGTTCCTCGACCAGGGCATGCACGCCCGGCACCGGCCCGGGAATAGTCTCGAGCCAGCGATCGACATAGGCTTCGATCAGTTCCGCATGCTGGGGGAATTCGGCACTGCGCTCGGCGACCATGGCCGCGAGCGGGCGACCGGCATCGTGCTGGACATGCCAGTCCAAGGTCACGACATTGTTGAGAAACCAGTCCCGCTCCTGCGGGTCGGGGATCAGCTTTTCGAAAAGAAATCGCGGATCCCAGCGATACAACACATTGCCGACGTCGAAGACGACAGCATCCACGGTCATTAGCCCTGGCGCGCTTTGAACCTGCGGTTGGTCTTGTTGATCACATAGGTGCGGCCACGACGACGAATCACGCGGTTGTCGCGATGACGGCCCTTGAGCGATTTCAGTGAATTACGGACTTTCATGGCGATGCCCGGCCTTTTTTCTATCTCGGTTGTCGGAAACGAAGCGTGCACCTATGGTTGAACGGCCGCGAAGTCAAGCATCTGCGCGCATTGAAACCCGATGGAGTTTCAGGTGAAATCACCGTTTCACAGGAGAAATCGAAGCGCCCCGCCGAGCGGCGAACGGCTCTATGCCATTGGCGATATCCATGGCCGTTTCGACCTGTTCGAAACGCTGCTCGGCAAGATCGAGGCCGACGACGCCGAGGGCCGCGCCGCCGACACGACGATCATCCTGCTCGGCGACCTGATCGACAGGGGCCCGGAATCGGCCGCCGTGGTCGAGCATGCCCTGTCCTGGAGCGCCGGGTTCGCCGATATGGAGGTGCTGCTCGGCAATCACGAAGCATCGATGCTCGCGGTGCTCGCAGGCGAGACCCGCTGGCTCGACAGCTGGCTCGGCTATGGCGGCCGCGAGACGCTGGCGAGCTATGGCGTTCCGTCCGATCTGCTCGATATGGGCGCGAGTGCGGATATCGCCCGCGCCGTGCAATCGCATATTCCCGATAGCCATGCGCAGTGGCTGAAAGACCGCCCCTTGTCGCTGCGCCGCGGCGATTATCTGTTCGCCCATGCCGGGATCCGGCCGGGCCGCGCACTGGCCGCCCAGGAGGCCAGGGATCTGTTGTGGATCCGGTCCGAATTTCTCGACAGCGAGGATGACCATGGCGCGGTCGTCGTCCACGGCCATTCGATCACGCCGCAGCCTGAGGAGCGGCACAATCGGATCGGCATCGACACGGGCGCCTATTTCAGCGACACTCTGACGGCGCTCTGCCTCGAAGGCGGCGAGCGCCGGTTCATCCAAAGCTGAGAGGCGCGCCATGAAACCCTTTGTCCCGCTATTCCTGTTCCTCGTCGCCTGCGGCCCGGCGGCCGGGAGCGCGACCTTCGATGCGGCCGCGCCGATCACCGGGGATGTGCTGATTACCGGCAATAAGGGCGAGGACACGATCAGCCTCATAGATCTGGACACCGGCACGGAACATGCCCGGCTGGAGACCGGGCACCAGCCGCACGAAATCGCGATTTCGCCGAACGGCGCGCGCGCCGCGGTCGTCGCCTATGGCGGCACGACGATCGATATTATCGACGTGGCCAGCGCGAGCCGGGTCGACCGGATCGACCTCTCGCCCAATCGCCGCCCGCACGGTCTGCTCTGGCTGCCCGACAACCGGCTGATCGCGACGACCGAGGGCAGCGACAGCCTGACCATCGTCGATATGGCCGACCGCTCGGTTTCGGCCATCGCGACGGCGCAGGAAGGCTCGCACATGGTGGCGGTCAACGCCGACCTCACCCGCGCCTATGTCGCCAATATGGGAAGCGGCACCGTCAGCGTAATCGATCTCGAAGCTGGCGCGAAGCTGCGCGACATTCCCGCCGGCGATACACCAGAGGGCATTGCAATCTCTCCCGACGGGGCAACGCTCTGGGTCGCCGATCGCGATAATGCACAGCTATTCGCTTTCGATACGACGAGCTTCGAGCGCGTCGCGGAGATCGGCGTCGGCAATTTCCCGATTCGTGTCGCTGTCAGCCCCGATGGCGGAACGGTCGTGACGTCCAACTATGCTGGCGGCAGTTTGACGCTGGTGGACGAGGAAAGCCGGACGGTGGACCGGACCATTCTTGTTTCCGGCAGCGTCGGCGCGGCGCAGGTCACTATCCTGTTCTCGAGCGATGGACGCACACTTTATGTGGCAGAAACCGGCCGCAACCGGATCGCGGCAGTCGAGCTGGAAAGCGGCGAGGTTGTTCGGCGCTATGATGCGGGCGAAGATAGCGACGGACTGGCCGTCACGACGATCGGCGCTACCGACTAGCCGCGGTCGGCAAGCCGCCTTTCCCATGCCAGCGCATCGGCGACGATCCCGTCGAGATCGGCATGCTGCGGGCGCCAGGGAAGCGCCGCAAGGATCGCGCCGTTGTCGGCGATCAGGGCGTCCGGATCGCCGGCGCGGCGCGGCTCCATCGACCGGCTGAGCGTGACGCCCGCGACCCGATCGACGCTGTCGAGCACCTCCAGCACCGAAAACCCGGTGCCGTAACCGCAGTTGAGAAGATGGCTTTCGTCCGGCGCGGCGATCAGCTTTTCGAGCGCATGGATATGCGCGGCGGCGAGATCAGTGACATGGATATAGTCGCGCACCCCGGTGCCGTCGGACGTGTCGTAATCGGTCCCGAACACCGCGATACCGTCGCGCTTCCCGAGCGCCGCTTCGACGGCAACCTTTATCAGATGCGTCGCGCCCGCCGTCGACTGGCCGGACCGTCCCTGCGGATCGGCGCCCGCGACATTGAAGTAGCGCAGCGCGCAATAGTTGAGCGGATGGGCCGCCGCGGTATCGCGCAGCATCCATTCGGTCATCAGTTTCGACCGGCCATAGGGATTGATCGGCTCGGTCGGCATGGTTTCCGTAACCGGTATCGTGTCGGGGATGCCATAGGTCGCGGCGGTCGAGGAAAAGAGGAAATGCGGCACGCCGTTCGCGACCGCCGTCTCGATCAGTGTCCGGCTCCTTGCGGTGTTGTTGTCGTAATATTTGAGCGGAGCCTCGACCGATTCCGGCACCACCACCGAGCCGGCGAAATGCATGATCGCCCGGATATCATGATCGCCGATCAGTTTGGCGACGAGCGCGGCATCGGCGATATCGCCTTGGGCAAAGGTCGCACCATCCGGAACGGCCCAGCGAAAACCGGTCACCAGATTGTCGAGCACCACGACCGGCCAGCCCGCGTCGAGCAGCGCCAAGGCGGCGTGGCTTCCGATATAGCCCGCGCCTCCGGTAACCAGAATCGCCGGTTTCTCGCCCATCTCCGCTTCCTTCACCCCTGTCCGACTCCCTTTTGCAGCCTTTTCGTGGCACAATCGTTGACCGGTCTATAGCGCCCCGCACCGCGATATGGAGACAGTTGATGAAAAAGAGTTTTGCCCGCAGCGCCGCCCTGGCGACCCTTGCGCTGGTCGCCGCCTGCGCAACCCCCTCGCAACGCGGCACCGAAGTGACCCGCTTCCATCTCGGCCAGGCCATCCCGGCCCAGGCAATCAATGTCGAGCCGGCGGATCCCGAGCGCGAGGGCAGCCTCGAGTTCCGCCAATATGCATCGATCGTCGCACAGCAGCTCGCGACGATGGGCTTCACCGAGACCGGCCTGGAAGAAGCGGAAATGATCGCGGTGATCGACGTCGAACGCGGCACGCGCGAGGAAGTCGCCCGGCGCTCTCCCTTCACGATCGGGATCGGCGGCGGATCGTTCGGACGCCGGACGGGCGTCGGCGTGGGCACGAGTTTCGGCGTGGGCGGTTCGCGCGGCGGCGAGGTCGACGTCACCGAACTCTCCGTAGCGCTCAAGCGCCGGTCCGAGGGCACGATCGTCTGGGAAGGCACGGCGACCCGGGCCACCGAGCCCGGCGAAGAGAGCCCGGCGGCGATCGTCGAAATGCTCGCAGCGGCTCTGTTTCAAGGCTTCCCAGGCGAGTCCGGCCGCACTATCACGGTTGAATGACACTCAGCATCTCGAGCGCCTTTGACGGCGGCAATATCGCAGTTCTTTCAGCCTCCGGCAGCACCGCAGAACTGGAAATCGTCAAGGACCATCAGTCCGATTTCTATCAATGGTTCTATTTTCGCGTCACGGGCTGCGCCGGCGAAGACCTGGTCCTGACGATCGGCAATGCCGGCGACAGCGCCTATCCGCAGGGCTGGGACAATTATCAGGCGCGCGTATCGGCCGACCGCGAGCAGTGGCGCCTGGCCGATACCAGCTATGCTGACGGCAAGCTCGTGATCCGCCACACGGCCGAGGCGAACAGCCTCTGGTTCGCCTATTTCGCGCCCTATACGATGGAACGACATCACGACCTGGTCACCGAGATCGCAGCGCGAGACGGCGTGAGCCACGCCTCGCTGGGGCAAACGCTCGACGGTCAGGAACTCGACTATTTCACGATCGGCACCGGCGATCTCTCGGTCTGGCTCTATGCGCGCCAGCATCCGGGCGAGACGATGGCCGAATGGTGGATGGAGGGCGCGCTCGACCGGCTGACCGACCCTGCGGACCCGGTTGCGCGGGTTTTGCGCGAAAAAGCTACCTTCCACATCGTCCCCAATATGAACCCCGACGGATCGGCGCGCGGCCATCTGCGCACCAATGCGGTCGGAACCAACCTCAACCGCGAATGGCATCAGCCGACGCCGGAAAAGAGCCCCGAAGTCCTCTGGGTGTTGAACCATATGGACAAGACCGGTGTCGATTTCGCGATGGACGTCCATGGCGACGAAGCCATCCCCGCCAATTTCATCGCCGGGTTCGAGGGCATTCCGAGCTGGACCGAGCGGCAGGGCAAGCTCTACGACGCTTATCTCGCGGCACTGCTCAAGGCGTCGCCCGATTTTCAGACCAAACTCGGCTATCCGGTCGCCAAACCGCGCAAGGGCAATCTCTCCATGTCGACCAACCAGGTCGCCGAGCGCTTCGATTGCGTCGCGATGACCCTCGAAATGCCGTTCAAGGACAATCACGAACTGCCGGATGCGGAATTCGGCTGGTCGCCCGAACGGTGCGCGCTGCTGGGGCGCGCCTGCCTGTCGGCGCTGTACGATGTTATCGACGATTTGGTCTAGCGATCGAGACGCGCAGCGATATGCGCCAGTTTCGCCGGATTGCGCACCGTGTAGATCGCCTTGATCCGGCCATCGGCGATCGCAAAGGCATCCGACTGCAAGACTCCATGAGCGTCGCGGCTGATCATGCCGGGCAGCCCGTTGATCGCGCCGCGCCATAATATCTCTGGCGGTCGCCAACCGCGCTTGCGCCGCAAACCGGTGACGAAACGAACGACCTTGTCGCGACCCTGAATCACGTTGATCGCCGCGATCCTCGCGCCGCCGCCATCGGTATGGGCGGATACCGTCTCCGTCAGCAACGCGGTGAGCGACGCGATATCGCCATCCCGGCTGGCGGCCACGAAAGCACTGACCAGCCGATCGCCATCCTCATCCGCAACCGCGAAACGCGGCTTTGCATCGCGGACATGCCGCCGGGCGCGAGCGGCCAGCTGGCGGCAGCCCTGCTCGCTCCTGCCCAGCGCCCGAGCGATCTCTGAAAATCCCATATCGAATATGTCGTGCAGCAAATAGGCCGCACGCTCGAGCGGCGAGAGCCGTTCGAGCGCCAGCATCAGCGCGACCGTCAGCGTCTCGGCATTTTCCATCTCGATATCCGGGCTCAACCCTTCGGCCACCGGCTCGGGCAACCACGGGCCGGTATAGGATTCGCGCTGGACGCGGGCCGATTTGCGATGATCGATACAAAGCCGGGTAATCGTCCGCGCGAGAAAAGCGCGAGGCGCGGCGACGGCAGCCCGGTCGGCCGTCGTCCATCTGAGCCAGCAATCCTGGACCATATCCTCGGCTTCAGCGACCGAGCCCAACATACGATAGGCGATACCGAACAGATGGGCCCGGTGCCGCTCGAACTCCCGCGTCGGTTCGGCGACTTCGGTCATGCGGTCCGATCGGGATGTTCGACGGCGAAACCGACGCCGAACCGGTTCCAGCCGTTGATCGCGACGATGAGCAGCGTGAGATCGGCCTTCTCGGCATCGCCGAAATGCAGGTCTAGCGCCGCATAGTCGGCATCGCTGACATGGCCGTCGGGCAGCTTCGTCAGCAGCTCGGCCCAGACCAGCGCGGCGCGCTCGCGATCGCTGTAGAGCGGCGATTCGCGCCAGCCATCGAGCAGGAATATCCGCTGCGGACTCTCTCCCTGTTCGATCATATCATGGCTGTGCATGTCCATACAGAAGGCGCAGCCGTTGATCTGCGACACGCGCATGCGGACAAGTTCGGCAAGCGGTCTTTCGATGCTGCTGTCGCCCACGGCCGCTTCGAGCGCGAGCATGGCTTTAAGTGTGGCGGGGCTGGCTTCGGGATAATTGAGTCGGGCTTGCATCTGTCCATCCTGTTTGTGGGTGATACTGTCTGGACGAAACAGGATGGCCGATTGTGACATGCGGAGCGGTTATTCGAAAATTTCTGCGAGAAAATCGGTCATCGCTTTCCAACTCCGGCGGTCGGCATCGGGTTGATAGACCACGCCACGCTCCGGCATATTAGCGCTCTTGTCGGTGAAACCATGGCCGGTATGGCCGTAGGCGTGGAGCTGCCAGTCGACGCCGGCGTCGGTCAATTCCTTCGCCAGCGCGTCAACCGCCGAGGGCGGCGCAAGCGGGTCATCCCAGCCGTGGCAGACGAGGATCTTCGCCGTCATCTCGTTCGCATTGGGAAAGGGCGGCGCATCGTAGATACCGTGAAAGCTGACGACGCCGCGAACGCGGGCACCGCTGCGGGCCAGGTCGAGCACCGACTTGCCGCCGAAGCAATAGCCGATGGCCGCGGCCTGGTCCGGATCGACAGCGTCGAGCGACTGCATCGCCGAGAGGGACGCGTGCAGTCGATCCCGCAGCAGGCCCCGATCGGCGTTCAAGGCGTCCATGAAGCGGGTCGGGGATTCGTCTTCGCGGGTCGCACGGTTCCCCTGGCCATACAGATCCGCGACGAACGCCGCGTAACCGAGCCCCGCGATCCGTTCGGCGGTCCGGAAATCGGCCTCTTTCGTCCCCAGCACGTTCGGCACGATCATGACGCCGGGGCACGGACCGTCCCATGCGGTATCGGCGACCGCCATTCCTTCGAACGGACCGCCCGGTCCATCATAAACAGTCACGCTGCGTTCGATCGCCATGGATATCCTCCTCCTCGCCTGCCCGCTGTTGTATCGCGGGACAGGGACGCTAAGGAAAGCGCCAATCGTCAGAGGAGTCCTCCATGCCCCAGCTCGTCCTCATCCGGCACGGCCAGTCCCAATGGAATCTCGAAAACCGGTTTACCGGCTGGTGGGATGTCGATCTGACCGAGAAGGGCATCGCCGAAGCGAAAGCCGCCGGCGAGTTGATGCGCGACAAGGGCGTCGATCACGATCTGTGCTTCACCAGTTTCCAAACGCGCGCGATCCGCACGCTCAATCTTGCACTCGCCGAGATGGACCGGCTCTGGCTGCCGGTCGAGAAACATTGGCGGCTCAACGAGCGCCACTATGGCGGGCTGACCGGGCTGAACAAGCAGGAGATGCGCGACAAGCATGGCGATGAACAGGTCCATATCTGGCGCCGCAGCTTCGATACGCCGCCGCCACCGATGGAGGATGGCAGCGAATACGACCTGAGCAGGGACCGGCGCTACGAAGGTGTGGATGTGCCCAAGAGCGAGAGCCTGAAAAACACGATCGAGCGCGTGCTGCCCTATTGGGAGGAGCGGATCGCGCCGGCCCTGCGAGACGGCAAGCGGGTGCTGATCTCAGCCCATGGCAATTCGCTGCGCGCCCTCGTCAAGCATCTGTCGGAAATTCCGGACGACGAGATTACGGGTCTCGAGATCCCGACCGGCCAGCCGATCGTCTACGACCTCGCCGACGATCTGAGCGCGCGCGACCGCTATTATCTGTCCGAACGCTGACCGCCCGGCGCCATTGCGCGGCGCCCGGCTTGGCACTAGAAGAAATCGCTTCTTCTGGCTCAAAGCGCAGGACGAAGCATGACCGACACGCCGCTTATCGGCATCATCATGGGCAGCCGTTCCGATTGGGAGACGATGCGCCATGGCGCCGAAATCCTGACCGAACTGGGTATCGCGCATGAATGCAAGGTCGTCTCCGCGCATCGCACGCCGGACCGGCTCTACGATTATGCGAAATCGGCGGCCGATCGCGGGCTCAAGACGATCATCGCGGGCGCGGGCGGCGCCGCACACCTGCCGGGGATGGCCGCCTCGATGACGCGGCTGCCGGTGTTGGGCGTTCCCGTGGAATCCAAGGCGCTCAAGGGCATGGACAGCCTGTTGTCGATCGCACAGATGCCCGCCGGTATTCCGGTCGGCACGCTCGCCATCGGCGTTGCCGGAGCCAAGAACGCGGCGCTGTTCGCGGCGGCGATCATCGCGACGCAAGATGACAGCGTTGCCGCGCGGCTGGACCAGTGGCGCCAGTCGCAGACCGATGCCGTCGACGAAGAACCCCAGGCATGAATGCCGAGGCGGGGCGCCTCGCCCCCGGCTCGACGATCGGCATCATCGGCGGCGGCCAGCTTGGCCGGATGCTGAGCATGGCGTCTGCGCAGCTCGGTTATCGCTGCCACATCTATGCGCCCGAGGAGGCGCCCTGTGCCGCCGATGTCGCGGCGCGTCATGTCCAAGGCGACTATGCGGACGAAGGAGCGCTCCGCGACTTTGCCCAGCAGGTCGATGTCGTCACCTATGAGTTCGAAAATGTGCCTGCCGGCCCGCTGTGCAGCCTTGCCGATATCGTACCGGTGCAGCCCAATGTCGCTGCGCTCGAACTGGCGCAGGACCGGCTGTCCGAAAAAGACTATGTTGTCAGCCATGGCGGCCGGCCGGCCGACTATCGCGCCGTTTCCTCGCTGGACGATCTTCAGGACGCTCTTCAGGCGATCGGAACGCCGGCGATCCTCAAGACCCGGCGGTTCGGCTATGACGGCAAGGGACAGGTGCGGATAAAGGACGCCGACGAGGCGGCCCGGGCCTGGGCCGAGATCGGCGAGAAGCCATCCGTCCTCGAAGCCCACGTCCGGTTCGAAAAGGAATTTTCAATCCTGATCGTCCGCGCGAACGATGGCACAGTGCGGGTCTGGGATGCCCCGGAGAACCGGCATGAGGACGGCATATTGGCGCAGTCGAGCGCGCCGGGCGGCGGTATCGTCGCCGAGCAGAAGGCGGCAGCCGGCGATCTGGCGCGCACTATCGCCGATACTCTCGACTATGTGGGCGTGCTGACCTGCGAATTCTTCGCCAGTGCGGAGGGGCCGGTCTTCAACGAAATGGCGCCGCGCGTTCACAATAGCGGCCATTGGACGATCGAAGGCGCCGCGACCTCACAGTTCGAAAACCATATCCGGGCGATCTGCGGTCTGCCGCTCGGCGATACCGGCGTGATGGCGGAGCGGGTCGAAATGCACAACCTGATCGGCGGGGCGGCCGATGACTGGGCGCAATGGCTGGAAACAAACCGGGCACACCTCCACCTGTATGGCAAGGGGGAAGCGCGCCCGGGTCGCAAAATGGGGCATGTCACGCAGCTCTTCTGAAGCCGCGCATGCCGGAAACGGTTAGCCCGTCTTGGTGGCCGTGAACGGCATCTCGCCGAAAGCGCCGGCCTTGATGTTGCCGGCCATCTTGTCGCCTTCGACTGTCGCGGTGCCTTCGAGCGTCATCGGCATCGGGACCGTGATGTCCATCTTCCAGGTGAAGGTATCGCCGTCGACCTTGCCTTCCTGCACGTCGGCAGAACCCGTGGCGCCCGCATTGGTGCCGGTGACCGTGTCGCCTTCCTGATTCAGCGTCATCGTCGATTTCTGCTCGCCCATCGGCGAGTTCACGACCGAGTCCCAGGTTCCGGTTACGTCCGTCATAGCAATTCCTTCCTTACAGTGATGTCAGTTATTCGGTCCCGACTGTTTCCACAGGCAGGCCCAATGCGTCAAGCTGTTCCCGGACTTGCGCCGCGTCGCCGACAACGACCCATGTAAAGGCAGCCGGATCGATTGTCTCGCGCGCCGTAGCGTCAAGCTGCGCCCGGTCGAGCGAGCGATACATTTGGGCGATTCCGTCATAATAATCGTCCGACCGTTCGTAGAGCATGTTGCGGGACATGCCGCCGATGATATCGCCCGATGTCTCGAAGCTCCCCGCCAGGCTGCGAATACTGCCCGCAATGGCACGATTGAATTCGACCGGCCGAATGCCGTCGCTTGTGAGGAATGTCTCCACCTGCTCCTGCAGCGCCGCAATCGAATCGCCGGTCCTGTCCGCCTGAACGGGCGCGCGGATCGTATAGCTGACCGGTCCGGCAAAGCGATTCACGGAGCCGCGTACGCCATAGGACCAGCCGCGCGTTTCGCGCAGATCCATGTTGAGCCGCGAGAGGAAGCTGCCACCGAGCGCCTCGTTGACGGTAAGCAGCGGCAGCAATTCGTCGGTGCCCCGGAGATCGAGTACCTGCCCGCCATAGATATAGGATTGCGGCGAGTTCGGCCGGTCGACAAGAATGATCCGCGGACTGGCCTCGGGGATCGGCGCGTCCATCGACTTGGCGCCCGCCGCGCCCTCGCCGGTCCAGTCGCCGAAGCGCGGTTCGAGCGCCGCGATCACCGCGTCCAGCGTCGTGTTGCCGACGACGAGGATGCTGAGCTTGTCGGGCCGGATCCACTCGCGGTGGAAGTCGAACAGGTCCTCGCGCGTGATCGCGCTCACCGATGCCGGCGTTCCGAGGCCGCTCAGCGGCCGGCCATAGGGATGATCCGTCCCGAAAAGCACGGGCCAGAGATTGAGGCTCGCAAGGCTGGACGGCCGGGTACGCTCGGCCGCGATCGCCGCTAGCTGGGTGGCGCGCAGCCGCTCGATTTCGGAGGGCGCAAAGGCGGGGTTGCGGACGACATCGGCCAGCAGATCGAGCGAGGGCCCGTAATTGGGCGCTAGGGCAAAGATGCCGACCGTCGTCCGGTCGAGGCTCGCCGCGGAGCTGATCGACGCGCCCAGCCGCTCCTGCGCCTCGGCGATCCCGATCGAATTGAGGCTCGTCGTACCCTCGGGCATCAGCGCCAGCATGAGTGCCTGGGTACCGAGCCGGTCCGCGCGATCCGCGGCATTACCGACATCAAAGCTGAGCTGCGTAAGGATGGTCGGCACGGCGGTTCGACGGACGAAACGAACGTCGACACCGTTGGAAAGCGTGCCGCGTTCGACCTCGGGAAAATCGAGATCCTCGGTCATGCCGACTTCGGGCCGGGGCACACTCCGTGTGCCGAGCGAAGCGGTGCCGTCCTCGGCAGTGGCTTCCGCTTCGTCCGGCTGGAGATAAAAGGCGGGGTTATGGAGACCCCCGCTGCGTTCCCCGGCTACCGAAGCCGCTTCTTCATATTCCCCGCGTTCGCCGGGATCGACGCGCAATGCGAGCACCGGCCGCGTCAGCCATTGCTGCATCGCGGCCCGCACCGACTCAGGCGTCGCAGCGCCCAGCCGTTCCAGCTGCGTCCGATAGAAGCCGGGATCGCCCGAATAGAGTTCGCCCGTTGCCAGTACGGTTGCCTTGCCCGTGAAACCGCCGACCTGCTCGAGCCCCGCAAGCCGGGCCGCGATCCGGCTCATGGCCAGCCGATTCACCTCATCCTGGGTCGGGCCATTGGCGATATAATCCGCGATCAGCGCGTCGAGGCGCGCCGAAACCGCATCGGCGTCCGCCGTCGGCGCCACGTCGACCTGGATTTCGAACAGGCTGACATATTCGAACTGCTGGACGAAGGCGCGAACGGCGACCGCCGTCTGCTCATCGCGGACCAGAATATTGTCCAGCCGCGAACTGGCGAGCCCGCCGAAGACTGCAGCGCCGACGTCGAGGTCGGTCGTCACCGGATCGTTGAGACCCGGCACGACCCAGGTCCGGTAGAGCCGCGTGGTCGCGACATTGTCCTGCATCACGATCTCGCGCCGTTCTTCGAGCGTCGGCACGCCGGGATCGACCTGTTCGGTCTCGGGTCCGCGCGGAATGTCGCCGAAATAGCGTTCGACAAGCGGCCGGGCGGTCGCGGCGTCGATATCGCCGGCCAGCACGAGCACGGCATTGTCGGGGCCGTAATGCCGGCGGAACCAGGCCTGCACGTCCGCCATGCTCGCCGCGTCGAGATCCGCCATCGAGCCGATCGTGGAATGGCCATAGGGATGGCCGGCGCCGAACAATGCATCGATTTGCGCATAATCGACCAGACCATAGGGCTGGTTGTCGCCCTGCCGCTTTTCGTTCTGGACGACACCGCGCTGGTTATCGAGTTTTTCCTGGGTCACCGCACCGAGCAGATGCCCCATCCGGTCGGATTCGAGATAGAGCGCCAGTTCGAGCCCCTGCGTCGGCACGGTCTGGAAATAGTTGGTCCGGTCGTACCAGGTCGTCCCGTTGAAATCGGTCGCTCCGATCTCGCGCAAGGGTTCGAAGAAATCGCCCGGCGCATTTTCCGACCCGTTGAACATCAGATGTTCGAAAAGATGCGCGAAACCGGTCTGGCCTTCGGGTTCATGCCGCGATCCGACATGATACCAGATCGAAACCGCCACCACGGGCGCCTTACGATCCTCGTGCACGATGACGCGCAAACCGTTGTCCAGCGTGAAGCGTTCATAGGGAATCGCAACCTGGTCGACGAGGTCCGCTGCGGTCGCATTGGGCTGGGGCCCGGCCGGCTGAGCGGCATGACGATCAAGCGCCTGAGCGGGCGAAACGAGAAAGGCGAGCGGCGCCAAGAGTGCCAGCTTCATGAAACGCATCGGATATTTCTCCCGGGATTTTCTCTCTCGACCATAGCGCCGCGAAAAGCGCGCGCAAGCGGCGCTTGCGGTCGCTCGACGAACGCCTAAATCTGTCGACAAAGATAATGTTGCGAGTGCCTTGTGTTGTATTTTTGCAACACTATATCGGGCCGAGAAACGATACAGGGATGGGACGATGAATCTCGAGAAATTTACCGATCGCGCCAAGGGCTTTCTGCAATCGGCCCAGACGGTGGGGATCCGCATGCATCATCAACAGGTTACGGCCGAGCATCTGGCCAAGGCGCTGCTCGAAGACGAGCAGGGCATGGCGGCCGGGCTGATCGCGCGCGCTGGCGGCAGCGCCGAAGCGGCGATCCGCGAAATCGACGAGGCATTGGCCAAGGTACCGCAGGTGTCGGGCGGCGGCGCCCAGCAGACGCCGCAGCTAGCCAACGATGCCGTGCGCGTCCTCGATACGGCCGAGCAGATTGCGACCAAGGCCGGTGATTCCTACGTGACGGTCGAGCGGCTGTTGCTCGCGCTCGTGATGGCCAAGGGCACGCCGGCGGGCGATGCGTTCGATGCAGCAGGGGTGAAAGCCGAGGCGCTCAACAGCGCGATCAACGAATTGCGCGGCGGGCGAACAGCGGATACGGCAAGCGCCGAGGATCGATATGACGCCTTGAAGAAATTCGCGACCGACCTGACCGACCGTGCGCGCGAGGGCAAGATCGATCCGATCATCGGGCGCGACGAGGAGATTCGCCGCACGATCCAGATCCTGGCCCGGCGAACCAAGAACAATCCCGTGCTGATCGGCGAGGCCGGTGTCGGCAAGACCGCGATCGCCGAAGGGCTCGCGCTGCGCATCGCAAACGGCGATGTGCCCGATGGCCTGAAGAACCGCACCCTGCTCTCGCTCGATATGGGCTCCCTCATCGCGGGCGCCAAATATCGGGGCGAGTTCGAGGAGCGGCTGAAGGGCGTGCTCGACGAGGTGAAGGGTGCCGAGGGCGAGATCATCCTCTTCATCGACGAGATGCACACCTTGGTCGGCGCAGGCGCGTCGGAAGGCGCGATGGATGCGTCCAACCTGCTGAAGCCCGCGCTCGCCCGCGGCGAACTGCATTGCATCGGTGCAACGACCCTCGACGAGTATCGCAAGCATGTCGAGAAGGACCCGGCGCTGCAACGGCGTTTCCAGCCGGTTTTCATCGAGGAGCCGAGTGTCGAGGACACGATCTCGATCCTGCGCGGGATCAAGGAGAAGTACGAACTGCATCATGGCGTGCGGATCACCGACGGCGCGCTGGTGTCGGCCGCCACGCTCTCGGAGCGCTATATCACCGACCGCTTCCTGCCCGACAAGGCGATCGACCTGATGGACGAAGCAGCGTCGCGCATCCGGATGGAGGTGGAATCGAAGCCCGAGGAAATCGAGACGCTCGACCGCCGGATCATCCAGCTCAAGATCGAGCGCGAGGCACTGACCAAGGAAAATGACCAGGCCTCGCAGGATCGGCTGGCGATTATCGAGGAAGAACTGGCCAATCTCGAGGAGGAACTGGCCGGCCTGACCCAGCGCTGGCAGGCGGAGCGCGAAAAGATCCAGTCCGAAGCCAAACTCAAGGAAGAGCTGGATGCCGCGCGAATCGCGCTCGAACAGGCCGAACGTGCCGGCGATCTCGGCAGGGCCGGTGAGCTCTCCTACGGTACGATCCCCGATCTGGAAAAGAAACTCGAAGAGGCCGGCGAGGCGACCGAGGGGGCGATGCTGCGCGAGGAAGTAACGAGCGAGGACATCGCTTCGGTCGTTTCCCGCTGGACGGGGATTCAGGTCGACAAGATGCTCGAGGGCGAGCGCGAAAAGCTGCTCGCGATGGAAGAGCATATTGGCAAGCGGGTGATCGGACAGGAAGACGCGGTCAAGGCGGTATCCACCGCCGTACGCCGCTCGCGCGCGGGTCTGCAGGACCCGAACCGGCCGCTCGGCAGCTTCCTGTTTCTCGGCCCCACCGGAGTCGGCAAGACCGAACTGACCAAGGCGCTCGCGGAATTCCTGTTCGACGACGAAGGCGCGATGGTCCGGATCGACATGTCCGAATATATGGAGAAGCACTCCGTCGCCCGCCTGATCGGCGCGCCTCCGGGCTATGTCGGTTACGACGAGGGCGGCGCGCTGACCGAAGCCGTGCGCCGGCGACCCTATCAGGTCATCCTGTTCGATGAGGTCGAAAAGGCGCATAACGACGTCTTCAACGTGCTGCTGCAGGTACTCGACGACGGGCGACTGACCGACGGCCAGGGCCGCACCGTCGATTTCTCCAACACGCTGATCATCATGACCAGCAATCTGGGGAGCCAGTATCTCTCCTCGCTCGGCGACGAGCAGACGGTCGAGGAGGTCGAGCCGCAGGTGATGGAAACCGTGCGTGGGCATTTCCGGCCCGAATTCCTGAACCGGCTCGACGAGATCATCCTCTTCCACCGGCTGAGCCAGGCCCATATGGCGCCGATCGTCGATATCCAGGTGGCGCGCGTGCGGAAGCTCCTGAAGGACCGCAAGATCGAGATCGATTTGACCGACAAGGCGCGCGAATGGCTCGGGCGCGTCGGCTACGATCCGGTCTATGGCGCGCGACCGCTCAAGCGCGCGGTGCAGAAATATCTGCAGGACCCGCTCGCGGATGCGATCCTGCGCGGCGACGTGGCCGACGGCACGATGGTGAAAGTCGACGAAGGCGATGGTGCGCTGGCGATGACTTTCGGCTAAGCCGCCGTCCATGGATACCGCAGATGCATGGAGCGCCTATTGGACGCAGATGGGCGACGCCGGAGGGTGCCTGCCCGGTGCGCCGCCCGCGGTCGAAGCGGAGTTGGCGCGCACCTGGTCGCAATTCGCCCGCGGGTTCGATCGCGGAAGCAGGCTGATCGATCTTGCCTGCGGAACGGGCGCCGTGATGCGGTCGCTGTTGCGCGGTAATGGCGATCTCGATCTTGTCGGCGTCGACTATGCCGCATTGCCCAAAAGCCGGTCGAAAAAGATTCGACTGATCGGCGGAACGGATATCGCCAATCTGCCCTTCGACGACGGTCATTTCGATGGCCTGACCAGTCAGTTCGGGGTCGAATATGCCGATATCGAGGCCTGCGCGCCCGAAATGGCGTGTGTCGCGAAACCGGGCGCACGGTTCCAGTTCGTGATCCATCATGCCGACAGCCCGATCGTCGGACAGAATAGGAGGCGGCATGCGGCGCTGAGCGCGATCGCCGGCTCCGCGATTTTCGATATGGCGCGCACGGCCGCCGCCCAGCCGCGCGGAAATACCGCGATGCTGAGCCAGACCTTCTCGCTAATCGCGCGCAGCCATCCCGATCAGTCGGTGGTCCGTGAGATCGCGGCTGGCATGGACCATGCAATCCGACTGGGCGGCAAAAAGAGTGCGGCCGAACTCGAGCGGATCGAAACCAATATCGCACAGGAATGCGAAGTGCTTGCGGCGTTGCTCGGGGTTGCACAGGACGAGCAGGGAATCGCCGCCTTCGCAAAACACCTGGCCTCGGATTTCGAATGCCGGCCGGCAAGACCGATCCGGCCGGCCGGACTTGCCGCGCCGATCGCCTGGGCGCTGTCAGGCAGCCGGAGAGAATGACCACAAAGGCTAGCCAGAAGTTCCTTTATCGGTAATGATGCGCCCGTAATCAGTATCGTCCAGATCGAACATCCGGAGTTGGTGGCCATGCGTATTTCCCGAATTTCCCTTGCCTGTGCGGCGGTCCTGCCGCTGTTCATCGCTACGCCTGCTCATGCCGATGACGAAGGGGAGGCGCTGGAACCGTTTCGCGAATGCGGAACCATTACCGAAGGGCCCGCGCGGCTCGCCTGTTTCGACGCCGCGCTCGCCGGGGCCGATGCCGCCCAAGAGGCGCGCCAAGAGCGGCGACGGCGCAGGACCGCCGAGGATTTCGGGCTCTCGGCAACGCAGATCGAAGAGCGCTATGAGCGCGAAGTGCGCCGAGCGGAGCGGAGCGGCGGCAGCGCGGACGATGTCGCCGAACTGGCACCCCCCGAACCGCAAGAGGTGACGTCGACGATTACCGAAACCTTCACCGACGGGACGCGGCGGCGCGTGTTCC
Source organism: Parasphingopyxis algicola (assembly GCF_013378075.1). Classification (GTDB taxonomy): domain Bacteria; phylum Pseudomonadota; class Alphaproteobacteria; order Sphingomonadales; family Sphingomonadaceae; genus Parasphingopyxis; species Parasphingopyxis algicola. The sequence continues at coordinate 2,231,206 of NZ_CP051131.1, forward strand.
TGCTCGAAAACGGCCAGATCTGGCGCGAGGGCAACAATAGCAGCTTGCGCGGCCGCATCCGGATCGGATCGACGGCGACCGTCTCGCGCGGCGGCATCGGCGGCTATCGGCTGCGTGTCGAAGGGCGGACCGGCTTTATCTCGGTGACGCGCGTCCGTTGACTTGCCTCCGGAAAACCGCCTGACATCCTGATGCCGCCGATAACGGCGAAGCTTAGGTGCCGGGATCAAGGTTCCGGTTGATCGAATCGCGAGTCGATTGATCCACCACGCGTCGCGCATCGCGATTGCCCCTGCGCGCCAACTCAGCCCATTCGGCAACGGTCAGGCAGGTGCGGATGCGCCTCGCATTAGACCCCGTAACGCGCCGGGTTTGGCAACGCACACGTTGCGACGGATCGATTTCAGTCTCCATCACCGCATTTTCCGCGGGCTCATCATCGGCAGGCTGAGCGTAAACCGGTGTCACGCAGCAGATGCCTGACAGGACAATAACGGGTAGGACATGCTTCATCAGGCACTCCGTCGATGTTTTTTCCGTGTAACAAGAGGGAAATGTCTATCGGCCCTAGCAACCCGCGTCAGGCGAAGGGCATGCCCCGGCTGACCTGATCACGTTCCGTGCATCGCGACTGCCGTCGCGTGCCATTTCTCTCCACTGCGCTATCGTCAAACAGGTGCGAATACGCCGTGCGTTGGATCCGGTGACGCGCCGAGTCTGACAACGAATACGCTGTTCCGGATCCTCTTCCGCTTCTTCCGCGCCGTCGACACCGGGTGCCTCATCTTGCAACATGGCATGGCCCGGGACACTGATCGCCAGAGCAGCCACAGCCAAGAAAGTGAAACTCTTTTTCATCAAACTGCCTCCTCTAAACTATTGTTCGGAACACGATATTCTGGATTTCGCTGCGCCGAAAACGAGGATGTTGTAACTGGACGATGGGATCGCGACAAGTCCGACGATGTCAAAACCCGATCAGCGCATTAGAGTCGGGCGAAACATCCTTTCGAAACCCAAGCAGGACACGTTATTCGATGACCCAAGCACAGGCCGTCACGCCAACCGACGCAGAGTGGCTGGCGCACCGATATGACGAGACGATCGACGGTTTCCACTTCGTTCATCTGCCGCGGGATAGCCATGCCGACATAGCGTTTCTCTCGGACGAATATCTTCCGGATACGCTTGAGCGCGCAATCCTGTCGCGCGCCCAGATCGCCGCCGCGCTTCCGGAACCGGCGCCTTTGCACTTCATCTTCCATTCCGGTTTCTGCTGTTCGACGCTGCTGACGCGCGCGCTTAACCAACGCGGCCTTGCGACCGGACTGAGCGAACCGACCGTGCTGCGGGATCTGGTGGGCTATGCCCAGCGCGGCGCGCAGCGGGACAAATACGCCGCCGTTCTCAATGACGCATTGACGCTCCTCGCCCGGCCCTTTGAACCGGGCGAAGCGGTCGTGGTGAAACCGTCCTGCATTGTGAACGGGCATGCCCGGGACATGTTAGCGATCCGCCCCGGCAGCCGCGCGATTTTCCTCTACGCCCCCGTCCGCGTGTTCTTGAACTCGATCGCGCGAAAGGGAATCACCGGCCGGCTATGGGGCCGGGAATTGTTCATGGGGTTGCAGGACGCCAACCGGATGGAACTCGGATTTACCGAAAAGCAGCTGTTCGGCCAGACGGATCTCCAGATCGCCGGTCTGGCCTGGCTGATCCAGAATATGCGCTTCACCCAATTGTCGAAGGAGTTCGGCGAGACACAAATACGATCGCTCGATAGCGAAACGTTCATCGCCCACCCGGCAAAGGCCCTCGAACGAATCGGCCAGCTGTTCGGCCTTGATCTCGATCAGAAGCAAGCGGAGGAAATCGCCGCAGGCCCGGTCTTCAAAACCCATTCCAAGTTCGGCGAACAGTTTGACGCCAACAGCCGGAGCGACGACCGCGCCTCCGGAGAGAATGCCCATGCCGACGAGATAGAGAAGGTAGCGGTCTGGGTCGAAACCGTGGCGAAGGGCCTTGACGTAGAGATGAATCCGAAAAGCCGGATTATCGGCTAGGCGGCGCCTGGACGTCGAAGGCGACGGTCAATCGTTCGCCTTCCTCGAACGGAACCGTGCCATGCCACATGATCGACGGGAACAGCGCAAGGTGCCCGACCTTCGGCTCGATCATCTTGAAGGCGGGTAGATCGAGGCCCAATTCGGCGGGCGGTATCCCGAACGCCAACCAGCCTGCCGGCGGTTCGCCGAGCTGGGCCTGGGGCGGCAGGCTGACATAGAGCGCCGAACTGTACCAGCCCTTCGGGTGGATATGGTTGGTGTGCCGGCCGGAACCGGTCAGCCGGACCGACCAGGACCCGCCGAACCGGACGGGCCCCGGTTTCTGGCGCAGCACGGGATGGTCGGCGTCAAGCGGCGCAAGGGTGTGCATATGCTCGGCAACCGTATCTACGATCGCGGCCCGCAAAGCGCGAATTTCGGCGTCGGCTCGCGCAAACAGGGGGCCGTCGGTTTGCGTTCCGCCGCGCACCGACTGGCCCGCCATGTCGGCCTTCAAAACGTGAAGTGTACGCAGATGGTCGGCCAGGGCCGCCAAGTCGATCCGATTCCCGATATTGTAGGTCCGGATGAGCCGGTCGTCGCGTTCCAGCCAATTCCACCGGTCATCTTCGAGCAGTCGCCATGCAACAGCCAGATAGGGCCACATTTCGTTGGCGTCGGCGTCGTTCGTACGCTCCTCACCGCATCGGGCGGCGGCATCCGGCCTGCCGGTCCGCAGCATGTGCCGCATATACCGGACGGCAAGCGGCATCTCGACATGGGGCGCGATCCGATCGAAGAGCGCGTCGGCCCGCCTGTTGTCGCCGAGCTCCGACGCGCAAATCGCCTCGCAAACATCGAGTGCGCGAACATCGCTGCCGCGCGCGCGCGCGCGGGCGACGGCCGCATCGGCCTCGGCAAAGCGCTCCACCTGGGTCAGCGAATTGATCATCTTGAACCACAGGCCGGAATTGGCCGGCTCGGCGGCAAGGGCGCGTTCATAACCCTCGACGAACCGATCCCGTTCTCCATTCATCCAGCGCAGATTGGCGAGTAGGTCTTGGCCGTCGAGCCATCCGGGGCTTTGCCGCAAAACCTCCTCGACATCGGCAATCGCATTTTCGCTGTCTCCATCGGCCGATTGAGCAGCGGCCCGACCCATCAGCAAACTGCCATCTCCGGGTGAATATTGGCGGGCGATATCGAACAGCTCGACGGCCGGTAAGCCGGCCTCCATCGTCACCCGCGCCAAGGCGTGTGTTACTTTCGGGTCGGTAGGGGCGATCTCGGCGGCTCGGGTAAACGCCTTAACCGCAGCCGCCGAATCCTCCTCCGCGCGGTATAGAAGGCCCAGGACGTGCCACAGGCGGAGATGGTCCGGATAATGCTCCAGTGCCGCTTTGACACGGGGTATCGCTTCCGCTGCCCGTCCGGCATCACGATCGCGCATCGCTGCGGAAATCAGTTGTTTGGGGTCCAGTACTTCCGTTGTTTGGCTGTTATTGGCTGCCATCGCCTTGTCACTCCGCCCGTTCGCGTTCCCTTTCACTCCCAATTCGGTGATCGGCAGTTACGATGCAAGCCCGGCAATCTACATACAAAAAGGGCGGCAAGGTTTCCCCTGCCGCCCCAATTGTCTGGTTCCGCTTTCGCCTAGAAGCGAAGGCGACCGGTGACCGAGTAGCTCCGGCCCAGCGTGTCGTACGTGGTCGGATAGGTGTTACCCGAGTTGTACACGCTCGAACCGATGAACGAGCTGGTTTCCGGCGGATCGCGGTCGAGCAGGTTGAATACCGACAGGGTGACGTCGAAATTCTCGCTGACATTCGAACGAACCGACAGGTCGAAATAGGAGGCATCGTCGAAAGCCTGCGATTCGAGCAGGAAGCCGTTGGCACCCGTCGGATCGAAGAACTCATACGTAACGCCATCGATCCAGCGCCACAGCAACGATACGTCGACGAGATCGTCGACGCTCACCGTCGTACGCAGGTTGAACGCCCATTCCGGCGTGATCGGCTCACAGTTACCACTGAACAAGCCGACGCACTCACGCGTGATATTCTGCGGATTGGCCGGGTTCGCATTGAAGGTCAGCGAGTCCGTCCAGGTACCGTTGAGGTCCCAGTTGATGGCGCCGAAGCTGACCGGCAGCGTGTAGTTGACCCGGAAGTCAATACCGCTCGTCTCGAGTTCGCCGAGATTGGAAAGCTGCAGGATCAGACCCAGCGTCTCACCACCACCGTTCAACGTACCGTTGATCGGGTTACGACCGATATTGGCGCAGGCCGGTGAATTAGGATCAGCGTTCGGATAGTTACCGCCGCCTGCATCTGCGCCGTAGCACGGCGTCAGAATGTCGCCGGGGTTCGGCGTCGTGATGGCGCCCGTCACCTTGATATCGAAATAGTCGATCGACACGACCAGGCCCGGAACCTGCGGCGGCGTCGCCACAAGGCCGATCGTGATCGATTCGGCTTCCTCGACATCGAGATCGACATTACCGCCCGAAGTCGCATTGATCTGCGCGGCGGACGGCTGCAGAATGGTGCCGATGACACCAGCCGGCGCACCCTGAGCGACGCAAATCTGCGCCAAGTTGGGATCATTCAACGGTCCGGCATGGACCACAGCATTGGTGACAGGATCGCGAGTGGTCTGGCACGGATCGGTCGGCAACGGCGTCAGGCCGGTGGTGACCGGTGCGAACAGCTCGCCGATATTCGGCGACCGGACCGAGACCGAGTAGATGCCGCGGAAGCGGAAGCCCTCGAACGGTTCCCAGCTACCACCGGCTTTCCAGGTGACGTTCGTGCCGGTGTTAGAATAATCCGACACACGGATGCCGCCTTCGGCCTGGAGGCTGTAGAAGCCCGGAACGTCTTCGAGGATCGGCACGATGAGCTCGGCAAAGCCTTCGATCACGTCATACTGACCGTTGAAGGTCGGCGCCGGAGCACCGGTGCCGAGCACCTCGTCCTGCGTACCCGCAGAAACGTCGGCGACGCGGCTGGCCGTATATTCGCGATATTCGACACCGACGGCGAAGCCGATCGGGGTCTCGGTGAAGAAGCCCGTCTCGCCGAACGTACCGTTGAGCGAGGCGTTGACCACCGACAGCGAAGTCGAGTCGGTGAAGCCCGACGGCTGGTTGATAAAGGTAACCGCCTGCGGGTCGATATTGGTACCGACGCCGCCACCCAGCAGGTTGATCGGGAAACAGCCGTTCGATGCATCGAAACAGGTCGTCGTGCTGGTCGCGTTGAGCGCCTGCTCGACGCGCGACTTCAGACCCCAGTTCCGACGAGTCGTCGTCCGCTGCGATTCGCCATAGGTCGCGTAGACGTCATAGCTGATCGTCGGGCTCAGATCGCCGCGCACCCCGGCCCAGAGCTGGAACTGGTTGGTGACGAGGTCGGTCTGACGCGGACCCTGCTCGACGAGACGACGGTTTATGATCGTCGGCTGTGCGATATAGTTGGGATCGCCCGGGCCAGTGGCCTGCCCTGCCGCGGTACAGGTCGCCGGATCGATCGGCGTCGCATAGCTGGCACAGAGCTGCTGGCGCTGCGTTTCCGTCAGGAACGGGTTGTTCAGCGGGAAGATGAACGGATCGCCGAACAGGCCGGACGGAGCGAGCTGCAGGCTCACGGTCGAGTTGGTGAACATGCCGCGCGTGTAGACTTCAATGCCTGGCGTCACTTCATAGCGGGCCGAGCCGAAGATGTTGTAGCGTTCGAGCGGCGTCTGGAAATAGTTGAACGGCGCATAGTTGAACGTGCTGTTCGGCGCGATGAAGTCCTGGCCATCCGGCGAGACGCGCAACGTGCTGTTGAACGTCGTCGGAACAGCCGTACCCGAACCGAAGACAACGCCGCCAAACTTGGCGCCCTGCGAAATCAGACGGCTGGCCTGAAGCACGTCGTCGGTTTCCTGGTAACCGATCGAGAGCACGGCGTTGCCGCGGCCATCATCAAAGTTCGCGCCCAAGGTTACATCACCCCGGATACGCTCGCCGTCACCACGCTCGGTGATGCCGAAGGTCATCGCCGCTTCAACGCCTTCGAAGTCACGGCGCAGAACGAAGTTTGCAACACCCGAGATGGCGTCGGCACCATAGACCGACGAAGCGCCACCGGTAATGATTTCAACCCGCTCGACCAGCGCGATCGGAATGATGTTCAAGTCGGTCTGCGACAGGATCGTCGAGGGCACGAGGCGCGTGCCGTCCAGAAGGACGAGGCTGCGCGTCGAGCTCAGGTTGCGAAGGTTCAACGTCGACGTACCGTTCGAACCGTTGTTCACGCTGTTGTTCGTGCCGGCGGCGATACCCGGAAGTTCACCTATCAGCTCTTCGGCGTTGGTCGCCTGGCGATAGTCGATCTCGTCCTGGCCGACCACCTGGATCGGGCTCGACTGTTCGAGGTTCGGGTTCGTAATGCGCGTACCAGTAACGACGATCGACGGCTGATTCGCCGTGCTGGCGGCCGCCAGCTCGTCGCTGTCCTGCGCGAAGGCAGGCGTCGACATCATTGCGATGCCGAGCACGACAGGTGCGGCACCCGTCTTCAGTTGTGTAAATTTGGAAGTCTTGGTCACGTTTCCAGCCCCTTATTCTGGAGGTAGATACCGCACAATCGCGGCCTAAATTCTCGCCCTTCTGGATTGGTCAGAGCATGCGACGCACGCAGCTCATCCATAGGCTTGGAGCGTCACTGCATGGAGATTGGCGACCTGTAAAGCATAGGTTCAGCTTCCAGAACGGGTTCGCGCGAATATGTCGCCAAAATGCAACAGTTTGGGTTTCCGGCCTTACGGTTCGCGGTAAACGGCCGCCCAGTTGCCCCTAGCAACCGCCGAAAATTCAGGAAATATTTAGGCTATTGGCCGCCGCCCGCGCCGCCGACAGGCATCGGACCAGCCAGGAAACGGGGATCGATTCGCTCGCTTCCCCACTTCATGCCCCAATGGAGATGCGCCCCCGTCGCGCGGCCGCTGGACCCGATTGCGGCGATCCGCTGGCCGCGCTCGACCGTATCGCCCTCCGCAACCTCGATCCGCGACAGATGGAGAAACGCGCTGTTGAGGCCCATGCCGTGATCGATAATCAGCAAATAGCCTTCGAGCGTGAACGGCGTCTCGGTCGCCAGCACGACCACGCCGTCCGCCGGCGACACGATCGGCGTGCCGGCCGGCCGCGCCACATCGACGCCCGAATGATAGGAACCCGGTTCGCCGCGATAGACGCGCTGCGAACCGAATACGCCGCTGATCCGGCCGGTAACCGGCCAGAGAAAATCCTGCCGCCAGCCATCGCTGTCGGAGCGGATCTCGCGCGCCGCGACGATGCGGGCGATCTCCGGCGCCCGGCGACGCTGGAATTCCGCCGAGGATCGTCCCCCGCGCCGCGACGCATTCACATGTTCGATCCGCCACTCCGTCGCGGCGATCGCAAGCTGCTCCGTCCGTTGTTGCCCGTTTCCGAGATATGCGGTCAGCGTTGCCGAGGCCCCATGGTCCCGCCCGAACGCGATCAGGAATTCGCCATCGGGCGTCATCGGAATATCAGTACCGTCCAACGTCACGCGGGCGGTTCCGGCCGGCACGCGGCCGCGCACGACACCGCCCTGCCGGAAAACGCCATCGAACGAGAAGCTTTCGCGCACGGCGTCCCCTCCGTTCGACGCAACGGACATCGTGCGCGTTTCGGAGTCCCGCCCGGCCGCGCCCGCCGGCGACGCCTCGCCGCTGGAACAGGCGACCGCCATGCCGGCGAACAGAAGGGCGGGGCCCGTTATCGCCGGCCTCACTCGGCCGTCTCCGCCGCTTTCACCGATATTTCCGCAGTGGCGTAGGGCTCCTGCCTCTCGACGCTCCAGTAGCGCAGATCGTCAAGCGGAATCGCCTGGCCGGTAACCGCACACAGCACATGATCGCCGGGCGAGAGCATGCGGAAATTATTGGCCATATAATGGAGTTTGGCCGGTCGTCCGCCGCGCGAGGTCAACATTGTCGGTACTCCTCTAGTCGAACAGGCCCGGTTGTCCGGGTTTGCTCGCCGATTTACGCGGCTTAGAATATGGCGCCTTGCCCGCTTCCTCAACCCGTGCATCGACGGCGCCGTCCGAGAAATGCAGGGTCACGGCCTTGGCCTTCCGGACGCCGGTCGCATTGACCAGCGTTGCGCCGTCGCGCGCGGTTACCTTCGCATAGCCGCGTTCGAGCGGCCGTTCGGGATGCAATTGATCGAGAAGGCGCGACAGCCCTTCCAGCCGGGTTTCCCCATCGGCAATGCGTGCACGCACCAGATTGGGCCGGAGACGATCCGCTCGCCGCGCGAGAAAAGCCTGGGCGAGTTCGAGCCGCGTCCCCAGCACCCGCGGCAACCGTTCGGCCAGCTCGTCGACCCGCTGCGCCTGAACCGTGAACAGGCTCTCGCGTTTCGGCAGCAGCCGCACGACATTGGCCGCGCGCTCGGCGAGCCGGTCGACATGGCGGCGTATCGCGGTCGACGCCCTGAGCGACGCCTGGGCCAGCATCGCGAGCAGTTCGGCGCGAACCGGAACCGCGATCTCGGCGGCGGCCGTCGGCGTCGGCGCTCGCCGGTCCGCTGCGAAATCCGCCAGGGTGGTATCGGTTTCATGGCCGACTGCGGAAATCACGGGAATAGCGCTATCGGCGATCGCCCGCACAACGACCTCCTCGTTGAAGGCCCAGAGATCCTCGATCGAACCGCCGCCGCGCGCGACGATCAGCAGATCGGGTCGCGGCACGACATCGCCCTCCGCCATCGCGTTGAAGCCGGTCACGGCTCGCGCAACCTGCTCGGCGGCACCTTCGCCCTGCACGATCACGGGCCAGAGGACCACATGGCTCGGCATGCGATCGGCCAGCCGATGGAGAATATCGCGGATGACGGCGCCCGTCGGCGAGGTGACCACGCCGATGACGCGGGGGAGAAACGGCAGGCGTTGCTTCCGCTCATCGGCGAACAGGCCTTCGGCCGCCAGCGCCTTGCGCCGCTGTTCGAGCAGCTGCATCAGCGCGCCCTCGCCGGCGACCTCGAGCCGCTCGATCACGATCTGATATTTGGAGCGGCCCGGATAGGTGGTGAGCTTGCCAGTGGCGATCACCTCGACCCCGTCCTCCGGCACGAAGGCGAGACGGGCCGCCTGCCCCTTCCAGATCACGCCGTCGATTACCGCGGACTCGTCCTTCAGCCCCATATAGCAATGGCCGGAAGCGGCGCGCTTGAAGCCCGATATTTCGCCCCTTACCCGGACATGGCCAAAGCGCTGTTCCACCGCCCGTTTAAGCGCCTGCGATATTTCGGAAACCGACAGCGGCGGTGCATTGTCGCCCGTCGCAGTCTCCGCTAGGAGCGCAGCGCCGGACTCGTTGCGGCCATGTTCTGAAGAGGAAGACTGCATGAATGTCCTGTTGCTTGGGTCGGGTGGCCGCGAACATGCGCTGGCCTGGAGGATTGCGCAATCGCCCAGACTGACAAAGCTGTTTGCCTCGCCCGGCAATCCGGGAATAGCCGAGCATGCCGAGATCGTCGAGATCAAGGACGGCGATCATCGCGGGACGATCGACTTCTGCCTCAAAAATTCGATCGAACTGGTCGTGATCGGCCCCGAAGCGCCGCTAGTCGACGGGTTGGCGGACAATCTGCGGACGATGGGTTTCGCGGTTTTCGGGCCGGACAAGGACGCCGCGCAGCTTGAGGGGTCGAAGGGCTTCACCAAGGATCTGTGCGCCGAAGCCGGCATCCCGACCGCCCGTTATGCGCGCTTCACATCGGCCGAGGCCGCGCTTCCGGCGCTGAAGGAATTCGGCCTGCCGGTCGTCATCAAGGCCGACGGCCTCGCTGCCGGCAAGGGGGTGGTAATCGCCGAGACGCGGCAAGACGCCGAAGCGGCCATCGCAGGCATGTTCGACGGGGATTTCGGCAAGGCCGGAGCGGAAATCGTCATCGAGGAGTTTCTGAGCGGCGAGGAGGCAAGCTTCTTCGCGCTGGTCGACGGCGAAACGGTCGTGCCGTTCGGTACGGCACAGGACCACAAGCGGGTCGGCGAAGGCGATACCGGGCTCAATACCGGCGGCATGGGCGCCTACAGCCCCGCGCCTATTCTCGATGAAGCGATGGTCGATCGGGTGATGCGCGAAATTGTCAAACCCACGGTGGAAACCCTGGCCCGGCGCGGCACGCCCTATAGCGGCATCCTGTTCGCCGGACTGATGCTGACCGAAGCGGGCCCGCAGCTGATCGAATATAATGTCCGGTTCGGCGATCCCGAATGTCAGGTGCTGATGATGCGGCTCGAGGACGATCTGCTCGCGCTGATGGCCGCGATCGCCGACGGCCGGTTGTCGGAGGTGCCGCCGCCGCGTTTTGCGGACGACAGCGTCATCACGGTGGTCATGGCCGCCAAGGGATATCCCGGCACACCGGAAAAAGGCTGCCGGATCGATGGGATCGAGGCCGCCCAGGCCGACGGAGCAAAAATCTTCCAGGCCGGCACCGAGGAACAGGACGGGGCGCTGTTGGCGAGCGGCGGCCGCGTGCTGAATGTCACCGCGAGAGGCGGCACCCTTCGGAAAGCCCGCGACACCGCCTATGCGGCGCTGGACAAGATCGATTTCGCGGACGGCTTCTATCGAAGCGATATCGGTTGGCGCGAACTCGAACGTAGTTAACAATTTGCAAAAGCCACCCAGGGCCGACACAATCCCGTAACAAGGGGGATGCGGAGCAGCGAATGCCGGCACAAGCCAAATTGCTCATCGGGTTGCTGGCCGTGGGCCTGTTGACCTGGCTGTGGCTCGAGCCTTTCGGCCAGGCCGAGGCGATCGCCGATGAACTGGAGAATCGCGCTGCCGAAGCGTTGGCTGCCCGGGGGGGCGACACCGTCCGGATAGCCGTGTCCCGCAATCCGGTTCGCCGGACGATCGAACTCGAGGGCGCGCTGCCCAACAGCGAACGCGCCGAGATCCGGGAAACGGTCGCCGCGCTACCTGGCGTCGCCGACGCGACATGGACGCAGCCGGATGCTGCCGAAATCGACGCGGCGGAGACGGCCGAGGCGAGCGCCGCCGAAGCGTGTCGCGCGGAATTGAACGCGGTGATCGCCAGCCATCGCATCCAGTTCCGCAGCGGATCGCCCTATATCAATCCCCCGTCGCAGCGCATGCTCGACCGGCTCGCCGAGGCGGCACGCGACTGCAGCGGCATCCGGATCGAAATCGCCGGGCACAGCAGCGGCAGCGGCCGGACCAATGTGAACATGGAAATGTCCGCCTTCCGGGCGACGACGGTGCGCGATGCCCTGGTCGAACGCGGTGTCCCCGCGGACATGCTGACGACCATCGGCAAGGGCGCGAGTGAACCGCTCGGCGGCGACCCCGCCGATCCGGCCAACCGGCGGATCGAGTTCTCGGTTAGCGTCGTCGACGGGGGGGCGGGCTGATGTTCGCGCTCTGGATAGAAGTGCTGCTGCTCAATCTGGCGGTCTTCCTGATCGGGCTGGCTATTGCCTGGCTGATCTGGGGCCGGGACGCGGGATAGGAGAGGCCGATGACCTATCTGATCGCCACTCTCTGGCTTCCGCTGCTGCTTTCCGGCTTGCTCGGCCTGGTCATCGGCGGATGGATCTGGCGCCGACCATCGGATGCCCGATTGGCGGAAGAGGACGCCGTCTATGCGCCGGCCAGCGCGCCGATCATTCCGCCCGCCCCGCCGGAGTTGGAGCCAGAACCGGAAGCCGAACCGGCGGAGGAGCCGATCGCGGTTTCCGAACCGGCACCTCCTCCCATGTCCGAACCCGTGGCCGAAGAACCGCCGGAACCCGAAACGGAGCCCGCACCCGAACCCGCGCCGATGCCGTCGCCCTTCATGGAGGCGCCCGATGGCGAGCCCGACAACCTCACCTTGATCAAGGGCGTCGGGCCCAAACTCAACGACATGCTGCACGCGCTCGGCGTCTATCACTTCACGCAGATTGCCGACTGGAACGCGGAGCAGATCGTGGAGGTCGATTCGCATCTCGGCAGCTTCAAGGGCCGGATCGAGCGCGACCGCTGGGTCGATCAGGCGCGGTTGCTCGCGGCCCGCAATATTGCCGCTTTCGAGCGGGAATTCGGCAAGATGAACGGGCCGCTCTAGCCTGTCCCACCATCTGAGATAATGCATTAAGCAGCGGTTCAGGCGTCGATGTGATACTGTTACATCGGGTCGTCTACTGAGGGGAGAGATCCAGATGCGGTTCATTGCTTTCGCGCCCATGGCGGCGCTCGTCCTCACCGGACTCGTCTATTCCATCCAACCCGGCCAGGCGACGCAGCGGCCGATGACGCCGGCCACGGCCGACGAGATCTGCGCGCCTTTCCTTGTTGGAGAAGACGATGATTTCGAGCGGCGGCGCTACCGGACCTCCGGCGTCCAAAGCGCGCCCGTCGGTGTGGCTCCGCTCCCTCCTCCTGCTCCACCCCCGGCACCACGCGCTGCCGCAGAATCGGCTGCGGATCAGGCCGTGGTGGTTACCGGATCCAGGCGAACGGGTGTTTCGCGCGTGTCACCGTCGGTGCCCTATCCGCGCCCGCAGCCGCAGAACCGCGAACGCTATGACGGCGAGGCCGTCGCCAGCATCATGGCGGTCGCCGAGGAGCCGGTCTCGACCTTCGCCGTGGATGTCGACACGGGCAGCTACGCCAATGTCCGGCGCTTCCTGAACCAGGGCCGGGTGCCGCCGCGCGCCGCAGTGCGCACCGAGGAAATGCTCAACTATTTCCGCTACGATTACGACCGGCCGCGCGACCGGACACGCCCCTTCTCGATCACGACCGACATGGCGACAACGCCCTGGAACGAGAATACGCGGCTGCTCAGGATCGGCCTGCGCGGCTACGATATCGACCGCAGCGAACGGCCCGCCGCCAATCTCGTCTTCCTCGTCGACGTATCGGGATCGATGCACAGCCGCGACAAGCTGCCGCTCGTTCAATGTTCGATGGCGATGATGGCCGACCAGCTCAATCCGCGCGACCGGGTTTCGATCGTCACCTATGCCGGATCGACCAAGACGGTGCTGACCGGATCGAACGATCGCGAAGAGATCATCGCGGCGCTCGGGCGGCTGCGCTCGGGCGGCTCGACGGCCGGTGCGGCGGGCATCAGCCTTGCCTATAGCGCGGCGCGCGCCAACCTGATCGAAGACGGGATCAACCGCATCATCCTCGCCACCGACGGCGATTTCAACGTCGGGACGACCAATCGCGACCGACTGATCGAGATGGTCGAGCGCGAACGCGAGGCCGGCATCTCGCTGACGACGCTCGGCTATGGCACCGGCAATTACAACGAAGCGATGATGGAGCAGATCGCCAATCACGGGAACGGCAATTACGCCTATATCGACAGCGCGATGGAAGCGCATCGCGCGCTCGTCCAGGAACTCTCCTCGACGCTGTTCACCATCGCCGCAGACGTGAAGATCCAGATCGAGTTCAATCCGCTACATGTCCGCGAATACCGGCTGATCGGCTATGAGAACCGCCTGCTTGCCGAGGAGGATTTCGACAATGACACGGTCGATGCCGGCGAGATCGGCGCCGGGCACCAGGTCACCGCGCTCTACGAGATCGTGCCGACGGGATCGCGCGGCTGGCTGCCCGAACGCCGCTATGCGGCCAACCGGGCGGAAGCGCGCGGCGGCGAGGGCGCCGAGTTCGCCCATCTGCGCCTGCGCTACAAGCTGCCCGGCGAGGACGAATCGCGGCTGATCGAACAGGCGATCGGGCGCAGCGCGATGGTCAACGCCCGCGCGCCGCGCGGCGACATGGCGTTCGTCACCGCGGTCGCCGCCTTCGGCCAAAGGCTGCGCGGCGACACCTATCTCGGCGATTTCGACTTTTCCGATATCCGTCGCCTTGCCCGGGCGAGCGGCCGGACCGGCGATTATTGGCGCGGCGAATTCGTCACGCTGACCGAGCTTGCCGAGGCGCGCAGCGCGCCCGGCGGGAGCGGCGAGGGCAGCAAGCGCTAGCGTTTGCGGCTCCGGCTCCGACAGGACGGTCCGTGCAGCCTTGCATGGGCCGTCCACCCCCGGCATAGGCCTGCCCCGAACCCAGTGATTCGGAGACCCCATGTCTGATACCCTGCTCATCATTTTCCTGGCGATCATCGCCCTTATCGTCGTGATCGTGCTGTTGAGGACTTGGGGTTCGAAGGACAGGCCCGCCGAAACCGCGGAAGACCAGCATCACGGCGTGTCCGACAGCCTGGCCGCCGCGGTCGAGGATGTGGTCGGCGAGTTTACCGGTGTCGAGGCCAATCCCGATTTTCCCGGCGACAGCGATGTCGGCCGCCCCTCGCACGACGGCAGCGGCGGCGGCGCGAGCACCGCGCGCGGCGGCGCCGGCGACACGCTGACTCAGATCAAGGGGCTGGGCTCGAAGGCGGAGGCCAAGCTCAAGGGCTTCGGCGTCGCCCGCTTCGAACAGATCGCCTCCTGGACGCCGGACGATATCGCAATGATCGATTCCAAGCTCGGGCTCGGCGCCCGGATCGAACGCGACCGCTGGGTCGAACAGGCCGGGTTCCTCGCACGCGGCGAGATCGCGGCGTTCGAGGAAAAGTTCGGCAAGCTCGGTTAGGGAAGGGCGATTGAGCCTCACGCTCGGCAGCGACGGCAAGGCCCGCTGTTTCGGCGGCCAGCCGGGCAAGGAATTTTACGGCGAGTATCACGATACCGAATGGGGCGTACCGGTCCATGACGACCGGATGCTGTTCGAAATGCTGATCCTCGAAGGCGCGCAGGCCGGGCTGAGCTGGGAAACCGTGCTGCGCAAACGCGACGGCTATCGCGCCGCCTTTCACGATTTCGAAGTCGAGCGCGTCGCGGCGATGACCGATGCCGAACTGGAGGCGCTGCGCGAGGACGCGGGCATCGTCCGCAACAAGCTGAAAATCCGGTCGGCGCGCAAGAACGCCCGGATCTTCATCCAGATGCAGCACGAATACCGGACCTTCGACGCCTGGCTATGGGGCCATGTCGACGGCACGCCCATCGTCAACCGCCCGCAAAGCTTCGCCGACGTCCCAGTTTCGACCCCGCTCTCCGACACGGTCTCCAAGGCGCTCAAGCAGCGCGGGATGAGCTTTGTCGGCACGACGATCATCTACGCCTATCTGCAGGCCGTCGGCGTGGTGAACGACCATGTGAAGGGATGCTGGAAATACCCGTCATGCCGGACTTGATCCGGCATCCAAGGCCATAAACGATCTCGCCTGCCGCCCTGGACCCCGGATCAAGTCCGGGGTGACGAGAGTAGGGAAACTATTCGCCCGCCAGGTGCAGCGCCACCTCGCGCCGGTGCGGGCGGCGGCGATGTTCGAACAGGTAGATGCCCTGCCAGGTCCCGAGCGCCAGCCGTCCGTCGATCACCGGGATCGCGAGATGGGTCTGGGTCAGCGCGGCCTTGAGATGCGCGGGCATATCGTCGGGCCCTTCGCTGTTATGCGCGTAATGCGCGCCTTCCGGCGCCAGCCGGTCGAAATAGGCAATGAGATCGTCCTGCACCTCGGGCGCCGCATTCTCCTGGATCAGCAGCGAAGCCGAGGTGTGGCGACAGAACAGGGTACACAGGCCACGGCCGACGCCGGTTTCGCCGACCCAATCCGCAACCCCGGGCGTGAATTCGACGAGCGATTGTCCCGGCGTGTCGATCGCGAGAACGGTCGTGTGGTGCACCGCCAGCCGGGTCAGACGTCGAGATTGGCGACGTTCAGCGCATTGTCCTGGATGAACTCGCGGCGCGGCTCGACGACATCGCCCATCAGCTGGGTGAAGATCTCGTCGGCGATATCGGCCTGGTCGACCTGAACCTGGAGCAGCGAGCGGACGTCGGGATCGAGCGTGGTTTCCCACAACTGCTCGGCGTTCATCTCGCCCAATCCCTTGTAGCGCTGAATGGCGAGGCCCTTGCGGCCTGCGGCGAGGATCGCCTCGAGCAGTTCGGACGGACGCGTGATCGGCGCGCGGCCCTTGGCCGGCGCCTCATCCTCATCGTCGGCGGCGGCTTCGGCCGCCTTCATGCTGACGAGATGTCCGACGAGCGCGTAATTCTCGGCCTGCTCCGCGGCGACCTGCTGAAGCTTGCGAGCTTCGGCCGAGCGTACGAATGCGGCATCGATCAGATGCACATCGGTCACCCCGCGCCAGCGCCGGTGCAGTTCGAAACTGCCATCGGCATTGATCTGTCCGGTCCATTGCGCTTCGGGATCGTGCCCGCTCAGCCATTGAGCCACCAGTTCGACCGCCTGTAGCCGCTGCTCCTCGCTCAGCGCCTCGTCGAGCGCGCCCATCAGCGCGAAGGCCTCGACGATCGACGGATCGTAGCGTTTGGGCACATAGTTCATCAGCGAGCGCATGCGCCGCGCATGATCGATCAGGATGCGCAAATCCTCGCCCGACCGAGTCGCGCCATCGCCGGTTTCGAGCAGCATCGTGTCGAGGCCCGCATTGATCAGATAGGCGTCGAGCGCCGCATCGTCCTTCAGATAGACTTCCGAGCGGCCCTTGGAGACCTTGTAGAGCGGCGGCTGGGCGATATAGAGATGCCCGCGCTCGACGATCTCGGGCATCTGCCGGTAGAAGAAGGTCAAGAGGAGCGTGCGGATATGCGCGCCGTCGACATCGGCGTCGGTCATGATCACGATCTTGTGATAGCGCAGCTTCTCGATATCGAAATCGTCGCGGCCGATGCCGGTGCCCATCGCCTGGATCAGCGTGCCGACCTCCTTGGACGAGAGCATCCTATCGAAGCGCGCGCGTTCGACATTGAGGATCTTGCCCTTCAGCGGCAGGATCGCCTGGTAATGGCGATCGCGGCCCTGCTTGGCCGAACCGCCGGCCGAATCGCCCTCGACCAGGAAGAGTTCGGATTTCGCCGGATCGCGTTCCTGGCAGTCTGCGAGCTTGCCGGGGAGCGAGGCGACGG
The DNA here is from genome assembly GCF_013378075.1 of Parasphingopyxis algicola. GTDB lineage: Bacteria > Pseudomonadota > Alphaproteobacteria > Sphingomonadales > Sphingomonadaceae > Parasphingopyxis > Parasphingopyxis algicola. The sequence goes on from NZ_CP051131.1 coordinate 2,248,251, forward strand.
CCATTGATCCCTTGCGCGTCATCTCGCGCGCCTTCTTCGCCGCCTCGCGCGCCGCGGCGGCGTCGATCACCTTCTGGATTACAGAAGCCGCATAGGGCGGGTTCTCTTCGAGCCATTCGGCGAGCTTGTCCGCGATCAGGCTTTCGAGCGGCTGGCGGACTTCGGAGGACACCAGCTTGTCCTTGGTCTGCGAACTGAACTTCGGATCGGGCAGCTTGACCGAGACGATCGCGGTCAGGCCTTCGCGCATGTCATCGCCGGTCAGCTTCACCTTGGACTTTTTCAGCGCGCCCGAGCTTTCGGCATAATTGTTGAGCGTGCGGGTCAGCGCCGAACGGAAGGCGGCGAGATGCGTACCGCCGTCGCGCTGCGGGATGTTGTTGGTGAAGCACAGGACGTTTTCGTGATAGCTGTCATTCCATTCGAGCGCGACATCGATGCCGATATCGTCGCGTTCGCCCGAAATCGCGATCGGATCGCCGATGATCGCCGCCTTGTGGCGATCGAGATACTGGACGAAGGCCGAGGTGCCGCCCTCGTAATACAGCTCGACTTCCTCCCGGTCGGCATGGCGGGCGTCGGCGATGAACAGCCGCACACCGGAATTGAGGAAGGCCAGCTCGCGGTAGCGATGCTCGAGCTTCTCGAAATCGAATTCGGTGATCTTGAACGTCTCGGCGGACGGCATGAAGGTGACTTGCGTGCCCTTGCGCTGCTTCCCGTCGATTTCCGGGGCATCGCCCATCACTTCGAGCGGCGCTTCCGCCTCGCCGTTGCGGAAGCGCATCCAGTATTCCTTGCCATCGCGCCAGATGCGCAGCTCGAGCCAATCGCTGAGCGCGTTGACGACCGAAACGCCGACGCCGTGCAGGCCGCCAGAGACCTTGTAGGCATTGTCGTCGGACGTGTTTTCGAACTTCCCGCCGGCATGGAGCTGGGTCATGATGACCTCGGCCGCCGATACGCCCTCTTCCTTGTGGATATCGACCGGAATGCCGCGGCCATTGTCCTCGACCGTCACCGAACCGTCGGCGTTGAGCTGGATCAGGATCCGGTCGCAATGGCCGGCCAGCGCCTCGTCGATCGCGTTGTCGGAGACCTCGAACACCATGTGATGGAGACCCGACCCGTCATCGGTGTCGCCGATATACATGCCGGGCCGCTTGCGCACCGCATCGAGGCCCTTGAGGACCTTGATCGAGTCCGCACCATAATCGCCCTTTTGCGGCGTCTTTTCGGGTTGGTCAGTCATCTGTCATATATAGGCTTTTCCACCGCAAAACCCAAGCGAATCGCCCGGAATCATGGGGATTGGGGGCCGCGGTCAAGCCATTGAATATGAACCGGTAAAACGCGCTCTCGTAATATAATTGCGCAAAGTTCACATAGTATACACACAGGCTGTCCCGATTCTCCGGGATATTCGCCCGCGACGCCCGGAACACAGGCCTCGGGACAGCCCATGCTATATCAGCATTTCCTACATTGAAAGCGCGGCATGCCGGCGGCTTCAGGCCGGGTGGATACCTCCCCCGCGCACCGCGTATCGGCTCGCATCGCCATTGATCCCGCCGAACAGGGCCGGCTCCGTCCCGGTCATCCAGACCTGCCCGCCGCCGGCCGCCAGCCGCTCGAACAGCGCCGCACGGCGGAGCGGATCGAGATGGGCGGCGACCTCGTCGAGCAGGATCAGCGGCCGCCGTCCGGCGCGCGCCGCAACCAGATCGGCATGGGCGAGGACGATGGCCAGCAGCAGCGCCTTCTGCTCGCCCGTGGAGCAGCGATCGGCGGGCTGCTCCTTGCCAAGGTGCGTAACCGCCAGATCGCTTCTGTGCGGGCCTGTGAGCGAGCGACCGGCGGCGCGGTCGCGGTCCCGTCCTGCCGCCAGCGCCGTGCCAAAATCGTCGGCCGGCCGCCAGCCTTCGAGCGCAAGGCGAGCCTTGGCGAACGGCCCGTCGGGCTGATCGTCCAGCTGTCCGTTCAGCGCCGCGATCGTCCGCGCGCGCGCCTCCGCCACCGCTCCGCCATGCTCGGCCATCTGCGCTTCGAGCGCCGCGCACCATTCGACGTCGAGCGGCGCCTCGTCGGCCAGCAGCCGGTTGCGCGCCCGCATCGCCGCCTCGTAGCGCGAGGCATGATGCGCATGGCCGGGTGCGAGCGCGAGCACGAGCCGGTCGAGAAAGGCGCGGCGGCCGCTCGGCGCGGCGGCGAAGAGCCGGTCCATCGCCGGGGTCAACCAGAGGATCGACAGCCACTCGGTCAGGGCGGTCGCGGACGCCGTGCCGCCGTTGATCCGCACCTGGCGGCGATCGGGTGTCGCGGGCAGGGTTCCCGTGCCGAGATCGACATCACCGCCGGGCGCATCGAGTACGGCGGCGACGGAAAAACCGCCCGGTCCATCAGCCCGTGCCATCTCCGACAACTTCGCGCGCCTGAGCCCGCGTCCCGGCGTGAACAGCGACACCGCTTCGAGGACATTGGTCTTGCCGGCGCCATTTTCGCCGGTCAGCACGACAAAGCCCGGACCGGGTTCGATCAGCGCGGTTTCATAGGATCGGAAATCGGTGAGGCCGAGGCGGCGGATATTCATCGGCCGCCTTTCATGGGCATCGCGCTAGACGCTCACACCCGCATCGGCATCAGCACATAGAGCGCGCTCGCCTTGTCATTCTCGCGGATCAGGGTCGGCGCGGCGGCATCGGCGAGATGCACCTCGATCGCATCGCCCTGCACCTGACCCAATATGTCGAGCAGATAGCGCGCGTTGAAGCCGATCTCGAACCCATCCGAGCCATATTGGCCGGCGACCTCTTCCGAGGCCGTGCCGTTTTCGGGCGAAGTGACCGACAGCGTGATCTTGTCGGTATCGAGCGCCATCTTCACCGCGCGTGTCTTTTCGGTGGCGATGGTCGCGACGCGGTCGACGCCCTCCTCGAAGCTGCGCGGATCGATCTTGAGCAGCTTGTCGTTCCCGGTCGGGATGACGCGGTTATAGTCGGGGAAGGTGCCGTCGATCAGTTTCGACGTCATCACGGCGGTACCGAGACCGAAGCGGACCTTGCTGTCGGACAATGCGATCTCCACCGTACCGTCGAGCTCGTCGAGCATCTTCCTGAGCTCGCCGACGCATTTGCGCGGGACGATCACGTCGGGCATGCCTTCGGCGCCGTCGGGACGCGGCAGCGTATAGCGCGCGAGCCGGTGACCGTCGGTCGCCGCGGCCTTGAGCACCGGCTGGTCCTCGTCGGTCACGTGCAGGAAAATACCGTTGAGATAATAGCGGGTTTCTTCGGTCGAGATCGCGAAGCGCGTCTTGTCGACAATCTCGCGCAGCGACGCCGCCGGCAATTCGAACGTCGTCGGCAAATCGCCCTCGGCGATGACCGGGAAATCGTCGCGCGGCAAGGTCGCGAGGTTGAAGCGCGCCCGGCCCGCATTGACCGCCATCTTGCCCTCGGCCGCTTCGAGCGAGACCTGGCTTCCTTCGGGCAGCTTGCGAACGATGTCGAACAATGTGTGCGCGGAGACGGTCGTCGCGCCGGCCTGTTCGACCTGCGCCTCGACGGTTTCAACGATCTGCAGGTCGAGATCGGTCGCCATGAGCTTCAGCCCGCCGCTCTCGACAGCCTCGATCAGCACGTTGGACAGGATCGGAATGGTGTTGCGGCGTTCGACCACCGATTGCACATGGCCAAGGCTCTTCAAAAGCACTGCCCGTTCAATCGTCGCTTTCATCGTTATCCCCTGCGCGCGGCATAGTCATTATTTGGGAAAAGGGTCCTGCCCTGTATCGCCGAATATGGCAAGGAAAAGGGGCCGGAAAGCAAGTCCCCGACCCCCGTTTTCGCGACTTTCCTGTGGATAGTAACGCCTAGAAGCGGATGCCCAGCCCGCCGATGAGCTGGCCCCGCTCGAAATCCTCTTCGAGCGCCGTTCCGCGCAGCTCGACCCGGGCGAACGCATTGTCGCTGATCCCGAGCTCGAGCCCGAGCGTCGCGCGCACGCCGTCGAAATTCGAGGCGATGCTGGTTTCGGCGCCGGTCGGGTCAATCGTGACGACCCGGAGGCGCGTATTGGTGTAACCGAGACCGCCATAAAGGAGCAGATTGTCGGCTATGACATGGCCGACCCGGCCGCCGATATAGAATTCGCGGCCAACCTGCGCGCAGACCTCGTCGCCGGCGGCAACGACCGACGTCGCGCATTCCTCGGTCGAGCTGTCGGTAATCTCGCCGGTCGCCCCGAACACCCAGTTCCGCGAGCGGATATCATAGCCGGCAGCGGCGCCGTAGACCGCGCCCTCGTCATCCTCGAACTCGTCGAGGCCGCCCAGCGCTTCCAGGCGGAACCCGGAAAAATCGTTGGCCGACTGGGCGGCGGCGGGGGACGCGATCAGCCCGGCGGCGAGCCCGGCCATGGTGAATTTGTGCATGAAATACTCCCGTTTACAACGACCTGAGATGCAGATCGCCTTCGCGGTAGGTTTCATGAGATGAACCAACGGCAAACCGGTTGGTCATCTCCCGTTCATATCAGTACGAAACGTACCAATATCGGTTGGCGTAGACGTGAAGAAGGGGCCGGAAGATATGCCCCGGCCCCTCCTTGCAAGTGTTCGACGGCTTTGCGCGCTAGAAGCGGATGCCGACGCCGGCCAGCACCTGGTGCCGGTCCGTGTTCACGTCGAAATCGTCGAAATTGATATTGGTGTCGGCGACATCGACTTCGAGATCGCTATAGTTGGAATAGCGATATTCGACCTTGCCGTAGACGTTGCGGCCGAGCAGATATTCGATGCCCGCGCCGACGCGGAAGCCGTCGAGCGTGGCGTCGAAATCCTGGGCGAAACCGGCGCCGTCATCGGCATCGAGGCCGAACCGGGCGTTGGTGTAGCCGCCCTTGGCATAGAGTAGCGCCTGAGACGCGACGGGAACGCCGACGCGGGCGCCCACGTAGAAATCGCGTTCGGCCTCGAACGAGGCGCTGCTGCCGGCGCCGAACGCGCCGTCGTCGGTTTCGCCGGCGGTGGAATCGGTCCATTCGCCCTCGATACCGAGCACGGCACCGCCGACCGCGAAATCATAGCCGACGCCGATACCGTAGAGGAAACCGTCCAGCCCCTCACCGCTGCCGTCGTCGAAACGATCCTGCGTACCCGGCGAAAAATCGCCGTCATTATCGGCATTGGTGCTGTCATAGCCGCCCAGCGCTTCCAGCCGGAAGCCGGTGAAGGCGTCGCCATCGGTCTGGGCCAGGGCGGGGGTGGAGACGCCGGCCGCGAGCGCGGCGCCGAGAATGATCATACGCATGGAAACATACTCCTACAGTTTTACACGACCCCAAAAACCGGGGGACGAATGCTAAGCTAGTGACCGCGGGAAAAGTTGCATGAACCTCAGATAAACGGCGGTTTTCTGTTGCTTTCGGGCAACGGATTGGCGATCAGCCGTGCCGTGGACAGGCCCGGCCGCCTCTTTATCGCCCGCCATGGCGAAACCGTCTTCAACGCCGCCGCGCGATTGCAGGGCGATCATGCGCATACGCCGCTGACCCGCGCCGGATTCGAACAGGTGGACGAGATGGGCGCGGTGCTGCGCCATCGCCTCGGGCCGCGGCCCGACCTGGCACTCTGGTCGTCGAGCGCCGGCCGCGCCTTGCAGACGCTGGCGATCATCGCCGAGCATCTCGGGCTGGACTGGCACGAGGCAAAGCATGACCACCGGCTCGTCGAAATCGGCATGGGCAGCTGGGGCGGCCGCTACTATGCCGATGTGATCGCCGAGCACGGGCCGGTGGTCGATGGTGAAAGCCGGTTGCTCAAACCCGCGCCCGACGGCGAGCGCTACGCCGAAATCGCCGAGCGCGTGACCCACTGGTTCGACGAACATGGCGAGGCGCCCGGCGACAAGCTGGTGATCATGCACGGCATATCGAGCCGGGTGCTCAGGGGCGCGCTGCTCGGGCTCGATCCGCTGCCGGACTATGGCGCGCCGGTCGCGCCGGGATTGCCACAGGGATCGGTCGTGATGATCGAGGATGGCGTCGAAACGCTGGTCGTCGAAGGCACGGGCGGGGAGCGCGCATGATCGCCCGTATCGCCATGGCCGTCGCCGTCTCACTGCTGCTGCCCGCTGCCGGACATGCGCGGGATTCGCTGGGCGTGTACGGAAATTGGGGCGCGTTTCGCGATCCCGAGACCCCACGCTGCTATGCGATCGTGCGGCCGGACCGCGAACGGCGGGGTGACTGGGAGCCCTTTGCCTCGATCGGGACCTGGCCGGACCGCGACCGGCGGGGCCAGGTCCATTTCCGCCTCCGCCGCGAGATGCGCGAGGACAGCAGGCCGATCCTCACCATCGGGTCCCGCCGGTTCGAACTGGTCGGGCGCGGACCCGATGCATGGGCGGGATCGAGCCGCGACGATGCGGCCATCGTCGCCGCGATCCGCGGCGGCACCTCCATGCGGATCGAGGCCCGGTCGCGCAGGGCCGGCCGTTTCGTCGACAATTACAGCCTGCGCGGCGCGGCAAGCGCGATCGACGCGGCGGCGTTGGGCTGTGCGACAAGTTGAACGTTTGCTGACTTACTTTTTGTCAGACTCGACCTGTCGGTCGAGCGCCGCAGATTCCTTTGTCAGAATTTCCCTGTCGGGAAATCGCCGTACCGGCCCGCTAGCAACGTTCTGACAAACAAATGCCCTGCGTCGCGCATCAAGCGAAGCCGGAGGTCTTTGGGAACATCCCCGACTCGCAAATCTCGACCATTACCCCTAAATGGCGCCGCATGAGCGCATCCTCCGCCCCCATGAACCGCCCCGGAACGGTCGATCCCGTCCCCGTGCCGCGCGATATCGCGCCGCGCGACGATGGCCGTATCGATATCCTCGGATTGCCGCGGGCCGAGATCCGGGCCGCGTTCGAAGCGGCGGGACTCGCGCCCAAACAGGCTAAGCTGCGCGCCAAGCAGGTCTGGCACCAGATCTATCATCGCGGGAAAACCGATTTCGCCGAGATGAGCGATATCGCCAAAGCGCAACAGCCTTGGTTCGCCGATCATTTCGTCATCGGGCGGCCCGAGATCGTCGAGCATCTCGTGTCCGAAGACGGGACGCGCAAATGGCTGCTGCGGACGGTCGACGGGCAGGATTACGAGATGGTCTTCATTCCCGATGCGGACCGGGGCACGCTGTGTATCTCGAGCCAGGTCGGCTGCACGCTCAACTGCCGCTTCTGCCACACCGGCACGATGCGCCTCGTGCGCAACCTGACGCCCGGCGAGATCGTCGGCCAGGTCATGCTCGCGCGCGACACGCTGGAAGAATGGCCGGGACCGGGCGAATCGAGCAATTACGATCCGCACGGACGGATGCTCACCAACATCGTGCTGATGGGCATGGGCGAGCCGCTCTACAATTTCGACAATGTCCGCGACGCGATGAAGATCGTGATGGATGCCGAAGGGCTCGCCCTGTCGCGCCGCCGGATCACGCTGTCGACCTCGGGCGTCGTTCCGATGATCGAGCGCGCGGGCGAGGAAATCAGCGTCAATCTCGCCGTCTCGCTCCACGCCGTAACCAAGGAGGTGCGCGACGAGATCGTGCCGCTCAATCGCAAATACGGGATCGAGGAGCTGCTCCAGGCCTGCGCCGACTATCCGGGCGCCAACAATGCGCGGCGCATCACGTTCGAATATGTGATGCTGAAGGACAAGAATGACAGCGACGCGGACGCGCGCGAACTCGTCCGGCTGATCAAGCAGTATAAGCTGCCCGCCAAGGTCAATCTGATCCCGTTCAACCCCTGGCCCGGCGCGGCCTATGAATGTTCGGACCCGGACCGGATCGCGCGCTTCTCCGAAATCATCTTCGATGCCGGGATCAGCGCCCCGATCCGCACGCCGCGCGGCCGCGACATCATGGCCGCCTGCGGCCAACTGAAATCGGCGTCCGAGAAAAAATCGCGCGCGGAGCTGGATCGGCTGGCGGAAGAGAAGCAGGCCGCGCTGGGCTAATCTGCAGCCGCGATCACGTCGATCTCGACCATCAGTTCGGGGAGCGCCAGCGCGCTGACCTCGACGATCGTATCGGCCGGCCAGGGCGGCGTGAAATAGCGTTTGCGCGCTTCGACCATCGCCGGGAAATGGCCCATGTCGGTCAGGTAGATCGTGACCTTGACGATCCGCTCGCGACGGCTGCCCCCGGCCTCCAGAACCCGGTCGATATTGGCGAAGGTCCGGGCAAGCTGCGTCTCGAAATCGCCGGCGCCGACGATTCTCCCCTGTTCGTCGATCGCCGCCTGGCCGGAGAGGAAGAGCAGATCGCCGACCCGCCAGCCCGGCGCGATCGCATAGGGCGCAAGCGGATCGGGGTCGATCGTCAGCGGAGTGGGGTCCTGGGCCATGATACTCGTCCTTCGATATGTCTGCGAATGTCCGTTTCGGGACGACGGTAACCCGCCGCGCGTTTCGGCCGAACCGGCTTGCACTGGACCGGCAACAGTGAAAGCATAGGGCCATGTGGCTGCTCGACAAGTTTCTGGGCCGCCTGATCAAGCGCGGCAGGCTGGCGGTGACCGACGCGGACGGCACCGTATATCGCTATGGCGACGGCGACACGGATTTCCCGGACGTCGCGGTTCGCCTGACCGAGCCAGGCACCGCACGGGCGATTGCGGCCGACCCGCGGCTCGGCGCGGCGGAAGCCTATATGGACGGCCGGATGCGGGTCGAACGCGGGGAGATCCGCGACCTGATCACCCTGATCCGCCAGAACCAGCAATGGGAGAAGGCCGGGCGCCTCGCCCCGCGCGGAATGCTGAAACGCGCCCGCCAGGCGACCCGCCAGCGCCTCGACCATTTCAACTGGCGCCGCCGTTCGAAGCGCAACGTCGCCCATCATTACGATCTTTCGGACGAACTGTTCCGGCTCTTTCTCGACGAGGACATGCAGTATAGCTGCGCCTATTTCGAGGATCCGGGGATGAGCCTCGAGGCGGCCCAGCGCGCCAAGATCATCCACATCCTTGCCAAACTGGCGCTCAAGCCCGGGGTGCGCGTGCTCGATATCGGCAGCGGATGGGGCGGCATGGCGCTCGCGATCCACAGGGTGACGGGCGGCGGGGTGCTCGGCATTACGCTGAGCGAGGAACAGCTTGCGGCCGCCCGGCGACGCGCCGCCGATGCCGGCGTTGCCGACAAGGTGCGTTTCGAACTCGCCGATTATCGCGATGTCGAGGGGCGGTTCGACCGGATCGTTTCGGTCGGGATGTTCGAACATGTCGGCCCGCCCAATTACAGCCGCTTCTTCCGCGACTGCCACAACCTGCTCACCGAGGACGGCGTGATGCTGCTCCACACGATCGGGCGGATCGGCGTCCCCAACGGCACCGACGCCTTCACGTCCAGATACACCTTTCCCGGCTCATACGTCCCGGCGCTTTCGGAGATCGTGCCGGCCAGCGAAAAGGCGAAACTGATGGCGACCGATATCGAGATGTGGCGCGTCCATTACGCGATGACGCTCGATCATTGGTACGACCGGACCAGGGCCGCGCGCGAGCGTATCGTCGAGCTATATGACGAGCGCTTCTATCGCATGTGGCTCTTCTATCTGAGCGGCGCGGGAGCCTCGTTCCGCTATGGCGGCACCTGCAACTACCAGATCCAGTATGTCCGGCGGCGCGACGCCGTGCCGCTCACCCGCAACTATCTGGAACAGGAGAAGACGCGGCTCCGCGCCATCCTCTGACGGTCCCTGTCTTCAGCAACCGTCGCAATCGCCCGGCGTATCGCCGCGCTCGATCTGGATCGTCGAATGGCCGATATGGAACCGGTCGGCGAGCCGCGCCTGAACTTCGGCGAGAAAGGCGTCGCCCGGATGGCCGGCCGGCATCACGATATGCGCGGTCAGCGCGGTTTCGGTCGTGCTCATGTTCCAGATATGGAGATGATGGACCTGGGCGATACCGTCCATCGCCTCGAGCGTGGCGCGTACTTCGTCGGTATCGATATGCTCGGGAACGGCGGCGAGCGACATCTTCACCGCATCCTTCAACAGGCCCCAGGTGCTGAGCAGGATGACCAGTCCGATGACGAGGCTCGTCGCCGGGTCGATCCAGTTGGCGCCGGTCCAGAGGATGAGCCCGCCGGCGATCACGACGCCGGCCGACACCGCCGCGTCCGCCGCCATGTGCAGATAGGCCCCGCGGATATTGATATCGCCCTTGCGGCCGCGCGCGAACAGCATCGCCGTCGCGCCGTTGATCACGATGCCGATCGCCGCGACGATCATGATCGTGCCGCCGGCGACCGGCGCGGGGTAGACGATCCGCTGGATCGCCTCGAGCGCGATCAGCCCGACCGCAATGAGCAGCAGCACGGCGTTGAACAGGGCGGCGAGGATCGAGGAACCGCGAAAGCCGAATGTGTAGCGCTTGCTCGGCGGCCGCTTGGCCAGCGTCGCCCCGGCCCAGGCGATGATCAGGCCGAGGACGTCCGACAGATTGTGCCCGGCATCGGCGAGCAGCGACATCGATCCGATCGCGAAACCATAGCCGGCCTCGACGACGATATAGATGGTGTTGAGCGCGATCCCGATCGCGAACGCGCGGCCGAAATCGGCCGGTGCATGGCTGTGCCCGTGCCCATGATCATGCCCGTGATGCGAATGCCCCGCTCCCATGGCGCGGACATAATCGGAAAAACGCCGGTGATACTAGGACATTGACGCCTGTTTCTTCGGAGGTTTCTTCACGCGGGCGGCATCGCCGGTTCGTTGCGGCCGATGTTCAGGCTATCGGGATCCACGTTGCACTCGACGGACAGGGTCCGGGTCCGCTGTATCTCCTGTCCCGTTTCGCGATCGACCTTGCGGGTTTCGGTGGCGCGGAGCACGCCGCAGCTTTCCTGGAAATTACCCTGGATCGTCTCGGCGGGGCGCGCCTCGGCATCGATATCCGGATGCAGCGCGCTGACTTCGCGATACCGTTCGATCAGCCAGGTCCCGGGGTTGATGAAGAAATAGCGTTCGAACCCGTCCTCCATCGCGACATGGATGACATAATAGTCGACGCCGTCGATCTCTTCGCGGCCGAACAGGGAGGCGCGATGGCCGCGCACAGCGAGGTCGTGCAGCCCGAACAGGTTGAACTCGACCCCATGGGCCAGCGCCTGGCGGGCGATCGGCGTGGTTTCGGTGAATTCGGCGCCCGCCCCCGCCTGCTGCCAGCCGCCATCGCCGTCGATTCCCTCGCTGAACACGCGCTCGCCGCCCGCGTATACATCGACCCGCATCCGGCCTTCCCGGGTCGCCCGATAGTCGCCCAGCACCGTGAAATCGGGCTCGACAACTTCGGGCCGGATCCGGATATTCTCGAGCGCCTGGACCGCCTCGGCCCCGCCGATCGCTTCTACATGACGCGCGATCACCTCGTCGGCCGTCAGCCCGGCCGCCTGTTCCGTCAGCCCGCCGCAGCCCGCCAGCGCCAGCGCGACCGCCCCGCCGAAGATCGCTTTTCCGTGCCGCATCCGGCATCCTCCCGATCGACAATTCCTCAATTACGACTAGTGTCTTTTTTGACGACCTGCAAGCGGCTCAGCTGGGCGGATATGCCGCCGAACGAAAAGAGCCGGCGCATTTCTGCCCCGACTCTTCCCTTTTCCGCTATGGGAGCGGGAACTGTTCAGCGGCGCTGGCGGCGCTCCGCGCGCATCGCCTGGCGCGCGGCGCGGCGTTCGGCACGCGTGATCACACCGTCGGCATCGGTATCGGCGCGTTCGAACATCGCCAGCGGCCGGACCGAGGCCTCGGCAAGCGTCAACACACCATCGCCATCGCCATCCATCCGATCGAAGCGGCCGGCGCGACGTTCGGCGCGGCGGTCTTCGCGGGCTGCATGCAGGTCGGCAAATTCGTCGCGGTCGAGCGCGCCATCGCCGTCGGCATCGGCGGCCGCCCAGGCCTGGTTCCGGCGTTCGATACGGGCAGCGCGCCGGGTTTCGCGCGCTGCGGGCGGCGCCGTCCGGAGGGCGCCTTCGGGCAATGCCGCCAATTCTTCAGGTGTCAGGCGGCCGCGCATGTCGCGTTCCTCGGCGATCATCGCGCCGCGATGGATACCGCGCCGCTCGATGAAGCCGGCATGGGCGGCGTCGCGTTCGGCGAAGCTGACCTCGCCATCGCCATCGGCATCCATGCGATCGAAGCGGCGGGCCTGGCGGGCCGCGCGGCGCTCGGCGCTGTGCGCGGCGGCTTCCTCGCGGCTGACGGTACCGCTGCCATCGGTATCGGCTTCGGCGAAACGCTCGGCGATCCGGCTTTCCATCTGCGCGCGCGTCATCGGCTCGGCCCAGTCGCGGCCGCCGTGCGAATTGGCGATTGCGGGAATGGCCAATAGCGACGCCGTCACGGCAAATGACACCAGTCCGATGGTGATGGAACGGTCCACAAACTCAACTCCTGCCGGCGCCGGCCCATAGCGTCGGCCGGCGCAATTCATCGTTGAGTCCGATATAGGGACCGCGCCCTGTATCCCGCTTTAACGCGGCCGATCGGTTCGTCGACGGAATCTCACGCCGTATCGTAATTGGCGCGCATATAGGCGAGATCGGCGGCGATGAGTTCCTCGAGGACATCCATGTCGATATCGCTGAGGCGCTTCACATAGAGGCAGGATTTGCCGGTTTTGTATTTTCCCAACCGCTCCATCAGCTCGGGCCGCTGCTTGAAACCGCCCATTACATAGAGCGTCAGCGCCGTCTTGCGCGGGCTGAAGCCGGTGAGCAGCATGTCGCCCTCCCGACCGCTTTCATATTTATAGTGATATTGGCCGAAGCCGATCATCGACGGCCCCCACATTTTCGGTTTCTCGCCCGAGAGGCGCTCCATCAGCGCGCAGACGGTTTTCGCGTCCTCGCGTTTCCATTCCGGTTCCACAGCCTCGATGAAATCGGCCGGGCTTTTCTCCGTCGGCTTCGTCTTGTTCTCAGCCATCTGACCATCTCCTCACCACCAGTGTTGCGCGAATCCCGCGTAGCGCATAGGCCGCGTCGGTCTGTTTCATAACGCAATACGGGAAGCGTGCCGATGGCCGAGAAAATCAACCGCGTCGTGTTGGCCTATTCGGGCGGGCTCGACACGAGCGTCATCCTGAAATGGCTGCAGGTCGAATATGGCTGCGAGGTCGTAACCTTCACCGCCGATCTCGGCCAGGGCGAGGAGCTTGAGCCGGTGCGCGGCAAGGCGCAGATGGCGGGTGTCAAGGACGAGCATATCTTCATCGACGATCTGCGCGAGGAATTCGTCCGCGACTATGTCTTCCCGATGTTTCGCGCCAATGCCGTCTATGAAGGCCTGTATCTGCTCGGCACGTCGATCGCCCGGCCGCTGATCTCGAAGCGGCAGATCGAGATCGCGCATCAGGTCGGCGCCGATGCCGTCGCCCATGGCGCGACCGGCAAGGGCAACGATCAGATCCGTTTCGAACTCGGCTATTATGCGCTCGATCCGGACATCAAGGTGATCGCGCCCTGGCGCGAATGGGACCTGACGAGCCGGACCAAGCTGATCGAATTCGCCGAAGCGCACCATATCCCGGTCTCGAAGGACAAGCGCGGCGAAGCGCCCTTCTCGACCGATGCCAATCTCCTCCACACATCGTCGGAGGGCAAGGTGCTCGAAGATCCGTGGGAAGAGACGCCGGACTATGTCTATTCGCGCACCGACAATCCCGAGGATGCGCCCGACAGGCCGCAATATGTCGAGATCGATTTCGAGCATGGCGATCCGGTGGCGATCGACGGCGATACGCTTTCGCCCGCCAGCCTGCTCGCCAAGCTCAACGATCTCGGCAAGACGCACGGCATCGGCCGGCTCGATCTCGTCGAGAACCGTTTCGTCGGCATGAAGTCGCGCGGCATGTACGAGACGCCGGGCGGCACGATCCTGCTCGCCGCGCATCGGGGGATCGAGCAGCTGACGCTCGACCGCGGCGCGATGCACCTCAAGGACGAACTGATGCCGCGCTATGCGGAGCTCATCTATAACGGCCTGTGGTTCAGCCCGGAACGCGAGATGCTGCAGGCGGCGGTCGATCACAGCCAGCAGGATGTGACGGGCACGGTCCGGCTCAAGCTCTACAAAGGTTCTGTCGATGTGGTCGGCCGCAAGGCGGACGTCGCCTTCAATCTCTACAGCCAGGACGTGGTGACCTTCGAGGACGATGCCGGCGCCTATGACCAGCGCGACGCCGAAGGGTTTATCAAGCTCAACGCGCTGCGGCTGAGATTGCTCGGCCGCAGGACGCGCTAGGCCCGGGCCCGGCCTTACATCAGCAGATAGGCGATCACGTCGCGATAATCGAAGACCAGCGAGATCGCCATCGTGGCCATCGCAAGCGACAGCCAGACGCCGTACAGGCTGGAAAAATTGGCCTTGGCGCGCCGCAGGATGAGCAGGGCGAGCACCGGTGTCCAGAAGATAACGTGGAACAGCGACAGCGATACGTAGAGCACGGCATCGGGCCCCGACACCTGCGTGACGATGAAAGAGGCGGCGAAAGTCAGGATATAGGCCAGCGCCACATAGCGCGCCTCGACCTTGCGGAACGACCAGAATAGCGATGTCGCGCCGATGGCCAGCAGCCAGTAGAGCCAAAGCCAGACATGCATCGGCAGCATGTCGCCCATCTGCGAAGCCGGCGTGACGAGCAGTTCGTCGGTCGCGAACAGCCCGAAGACGAAATTTTCCATGCGATCCCCTCCTTTTTTCAGGCTGTGATGCAGCTTCGCCGAAGCCTCGACAAGGGCGGCGCCGTCTCTCGTATATCGCGCTTGACATATTTCGATAATTCTGGAAATATCGAAATATGGATGATGGAACCGACATCTTCAGGGAACAGCAAGCCGTCGACGCTCTCGGCGCGCTCGCCCAGTCCAACCGCCTCGCCGTGTTTCGTCTGCTCGTGCAGTGCGGCGAAAGCGGCATGACGGCCGGCGGGATCGCGGACCGGCTCGGCATTCCCAACAGCTCGCTCTCCTTCCACCTCGCCCATCTCGAACGATCGGAGCTGATCAGCCGGACGCGCGACGGACGTTCGCTCATCTATCGTGCCGACTATGCGGCGATGAACCGGCTGGTCGGCTATCTGATGGAAAATTGCTGCGGCGGGAAAGGCTGCGTCACCGAACTCTCCAGTTCCCTTGAAAGGATAACCTCATGAAACGATTGCATGTCCATGTCGGTGTCGACAATCTCGACGCCTCGATCGCCTTCTACTCGACCCTGTTCGGAACCGAGCCGAGCGTCATCAAGCCCGATTACGCCAAATGGATGCTCGACGATCCGCGCGTCAATTTCGCGATCTCGGCCGGCAACCATGCGCAAACCGGCGTCGAGCATCTGGGTATCCAGGCCGAGGACGCAGACGAACTCGCCGCGATTTACGGCCAGCTGGAAAAGGCCGGACGGCCGGTGCTCGAGGAAGGCGAAACGACCTGCTGTTACGCCCAGTCCGAGAAGAGCTGGGTCAGCGATCCGGACGGCGTCGTCTGGGAGACCTTCCTGACCCATGGCGAGGCCACCCATTATGGCAGCGGCCCCTCGGCAGCCCAGGTCGCCGCACTTGATGACACCAACGGCAAGCTGGGAACCGGCGGCTGCGGCTGTTGCGCCTGACCCAAAAATAGCCTGAAAACCGCCCGCTAGAGAACGCATGTCCGAAGACATGATCCGCGACGAGCAGCCGCGCGCCGCCGTCCATCCGGGCCTCGCCCGCCGGCTGACGGCCGAAGCGATCGGTTCCTTCTTCCTGTTCTGCGTCGTGATCGGCTCGGGCATCATGGGCGAGACGCTGTCGGGCGGCAATGTCGCCATCGCGCTGCTCGGCAACACACTGGCTACCGGCGCGATCCTGTTCGTGATCATCCTGATCTTCGCGCCATTGTCGGGCGCCCATTTCAACCCGGCGGTCACATTGGTGGCTTTCGTCCGCCGCGAACTGCCCGGACGCGAGGCCGCGCTCTACATTCTCGCCCAGCTCGCCGGCGGCATTATCGGCGTCTGGGCCGCACATCTGATGTTTGATCTCGACATCCTGCAATTCTCGTCCAAGACGCGAACCGGGACCGGACAATGGGCCGGCGAGGCGATCGCCACGTTCGGCCTGATCTTCACGATCCTCGGCGCGGTCCGCTACCGCCCGGCCTGGGTCGCGCCCGCGGTCGGCCTCTATATCAGCGCCGGCTACTGGTTCACGAGTTCGACGAGCTTCGCCAATCCCGCGATCACCGTGGCCCGCGCCTTCTCCGACACCTTCGCCGGCATCGCACCCGCCGATGTCGGGCCGTTTCTCATCGCGCAGATCGCCGGCGCACTGCTGGCCGCGATGATCGGCGGCTGGCTGTTCGCCGAGGCGCGCTGAAACCAACCGATTGCAAGCCTTTCTTAACCAAAAGTTTAAACCTTGCTGCGATCACCCTGGCTGTCGATCAAACCAAGACAGGCGGACCAATGACGGACTTTCGGGAAGCACGCGCCGCCCTTTGGGGTTTTCTGGCTACCGCCTTCTATTTCATATGGGTTTTCGGGCATGACCGCGTCCCGTCGGACAGCTTTATCGCATTATTTCGCAACTACCTGACCGCCGCCTTCGCATTGCTCTTCGCGGCCGGCATTTTCGGTCTTACGATACTGCTCTGGAGGAACCGGCCGCAAAAGGGCATGGAAGCCCCATCGCCGCTCGCCGTGATCCGCGACTGGGGCGAGCGGCAATGGGACGAGCATCGCTTCGTCAAGATCGTCTGGCCGCCGCTGCTCTTCGCAATTCTGCTGACCGCGTTCAACGCCTTCAAGCAGAAGATCTTGGCCACCCGGCCCTTTGCGCATGACGGCTGGCTCGCCGAGGCCGATCGCTGGTTGTTCTTCGGCGAAGACGGCTGGATATTCTTCCATGACCTGTTCGGATCGACTAGCGCAACGCTCTTCATCGACCTGTCCTATCACGCATGGTTCCTGCCGATGTCGATAGGCGTAATCATCTGCGCCTTTCTGGGGCCGGAAAACTATCGCGTCCGCACCCAATATCTGTTCAGCTATATTTTCGTCTGGATCGGACTCGGCAGCATCATGGCTTTCCTGTTCCCCTCGGCCGGGCCTTGTTTCTACAACGATTTCGTCGGTTCTCATGACAGCTACGCGCAAATGATGGCGGTCCTGCGCGAACATGACACCATCCTCGAGGCGCGGGGCGCCAATGTGCAGGCGCTCAACAATATGGCGGCCCTGCTCGCCGCGCGCGATGCTGACGGGCTGGTGCTGGGCGGCGGAATTTCGGCCATGCCGTCCGTTCATAACGGCCTTTCGGTACTGTTTGCGATCGGCGCCTACAGGATCAACCGCTGGCTTGGTTATGCGATGATCGCCTATGCGGTCTTGATATGGGTCGGGTCGGTCTATCTCGGCTGGCACTATGCTCTTGACGGCCTCATTTCGGCCGCGCTGACGCTGGCCTTCTGGAAGCTTGCCGGTCATTTCGCCGACGCGCTGGCCAGGCCAGTCACTCCCTGGGGTCGCCTCGCCCGGGCTTGAAGTCGGCCCCGCAGACCGCCTCCTAGCGCCGGCAAATTAGCGTGTTCTTAACCATATTTTAAAACGATTCCGCCACTTGCAGGGTGTGAAAAACATTGCACCTTCCTTGCCCAAACAATGGTGGCAAAGCTCTTGGGTTCTCGCCGTTTTGTGCCTGTCGACCGCACTTCCCGTCGCAGTCACCTCCTTTCCTCCGCTGATCGACCTTTATGGCCATGCGGGCCGTTACCATATCCAAGCCGAAATCGCCGACAATCCGTTCATCCAGCGAAACTGGGCCTTCCACTGGGCGCTGGTCGCCAATCTGGGCGTCGATCTCCTCACCATCCCGCTGAGCCGGATCATGGGCATGGAGCGCGCCATATGGCTGATCGTACTCTGCATACCGCCGCTCATGGCGTCCGGCTTTCTGCATCTCGCCAAGCGTGTGCACGGACAGGTGCCTGCGACGGCACTCGCAGCGCTACCTTTCGCGCTCGCCTATCCCTTCCAGTTCGGTTTCGTGAATTTCTGGCTGGGCACCGCGCTCGGCTTTCATTTCTGTGCCCTCTGGCTAACATGGCGCGAACGCGGCGTATCGCTGCCGCGCATGGCGCTGTTCTTTCTGCCCGCCAGCCTGCTGACATGGATCGTCCATGTCTATGCTTGGGGCATATTAGGAATATTGTGCGGCGGAGCCGAAATCGGCCGAGCATGGCAGGCAGGCCATCGCAACCTACGCCCGCTCCTTGTCGAACCCGCGCTGCGAACCCTGCCGCTGGCTGCACCGCTTCCACTGATGCTGATCTGGCGGTCCGAAGGCGCCGATGCACTAACTGCAGGCTGGTTCCATTTCCCCTCCAAGATCGCGACGTTTCTGCAATCGCTGCGCGATCAGTCGATGGTCCTCGACATCTTCTCAATCTGCCTAGTCATGCTGCTCATCTATGCCGCGCTCAGAAAGCGCGGGCTTTCCGTCTCGCCCACGCTCGGCATCCCGGCGCTCGCCTTTTTCGCGCTCGGCACCCTGTTCCCGTTCCGCCTCTTCGGCTCGGCTTTCGCCGATTCCCGGCTCTGGCCTGTGGCGCTGGCCGTAGCGATCCTCGCCATCCGGGTCGATGCCGAAACCGGGCGGATGGCCCGGAACATGGCGCTGGCCGCCTGCGCCCTGATCCTCGTCAGGATTGCCGCGAGCACTGCAGGATTCTTCACCTATGACCGCGACCTGCAACAGCATCTGGCGGCGCTCGAACAGGTCGAGCGCGGCGCGCGCATCGTCGTCCTCGTTCCCTTGAACCACGACCGGCCGTGGCGCCGGGAGCGCCTCGAATATGCCGCATCGCTCGCCATCGTCCGGCGCGACGCGTTCACCAATACTGAGTGGGACGTCCCCGGGGCGCAATTGCTGCGCCCGCTTGGCGGTCTCGGCACGCCGTTTAACGCCTCGCCCTCCCACGTGATCGCGGCCGCAGGGCCTGACGCCGAAATCGGCCGCGAGATCCGCCGGCGCATCGATCGCATACCACGCGACCGGTTCGATTATGTCTGGGTGATCGATTTCGATCCCGAAACGCTCGCCATGCCGACCGATCTGCGCCCGCTCTATTCGGACGATCGCACCATATTGTATCGCATCGAAAGGGATTCCCGATCGTGAAACATGCCGCTTTCGCCAACGCCGCCCCGATGCTCTCGGTCGTCGTGCCCTGCTACAACGAGGCCCAATGCATCGAGGAACTGCACCGGCGCATCACGGCCGCCGCGCTGCCGGTCGGCTCATACGAGATCATCTTCGTCAACGACGGTTCGAGCGACGCGACATGGTCCAAGATCTGCGCGCTGTCCGACCGGGATCCGCAGCTGACCGCGATCAACCTGTCCCGCAACCACGGTCACCAGCTCGCGCTCACCGCCGGGCTCGACCTGTGCCGCGGCGAGGCCATCCTCGTCATCGACGCCGATCTGCAGGACCCGCCCGAACTGGTCGGCCCGATGCTCGAGACGATGCACTCCGAACAGGCCGATGTCGTCTATGGCGTCCGCCGCCGCCGCGAGGGTGAGACCGCTTTCAAGCGCGCGACCGCCGCCGCTTTCTACCGGCTCTTGAGCCGCGCGACGGACACCCGGATTCCCGTCGATACCGGCGATTTCCGCCTGATGAGCCGCCGGGCGCTCGACGTGTTTCTCTCGATGCCCGAAAATGCCCGCTTCATCCGCGGGATGGTTTCCTGGATCGGCTTCAAGCAGGTTCCGCTGAGCTATGACCGCGACGAGCGCTATGCCGGCGAGACCAAATATCCGCTGCGCAAGATGGTCCGTTTCGCGCTCGATGCGCTGACCGCCTTCTCATCCGCGCCGCTCAAGCTGGCGAGCCATGTCGGCATCGGTCTCGCCTTCGCATCCTGCGCGCTGATCGGTTACATCCTGATCGGCTGGCTTTCCGGCGAGGCCGTCCAGGGCTGGACGTCGCTGATGCTCGTCGTCGTCACCCTCGGCGCGATCCAGATGTTCGTGCTCGGCCTGATGGGCGAATATATCGGCCGCATGTACAATCAGAACAAGCAGCGCCCGCTCTATATCGTGTCCGAGATCAAGGGCGGCGCAACGAGCGAGGCGCGGCTCGGGGTCGACGCCTCAGCCGAACGTCCAGTAGCGATGGAGCAGGAAGGTGATCAGCGGGGTGGCGATGACCATCGGGATCAACGGCCACCAATTGGCACCGCCGAGTAATTCGACCAACGACCAGACCCACAAGGAATTGATCGCGAAGCCGACAATGTTGACGGCGATGAACCGGCCGCCGGTCCGCCCGACATTGTCCCGCCGGCCGTGACCGCGAAAGCTGAACTGGCTGTGGAGAATATAGCCGACGACGACGCCGGTGATCCAGGCGATGCTATTCGCCACCAGGGGGTAGATGTCCAGGAATTCCGCGCAGCCGTAATAGATGGCGGCGCCCAATGCAGTAACGAACCCGCCAGTGAGCCCGTACCGGACGAGCTGCGTAGCCGCTTGCGACGCATGCGGGCGCTTTTCCATCGCCGCCGTCATCGCAAACCGCATCAGGCGGCCCGCCGGCGCAGCCGCGCCTCGATACTGGCCTTCGCCATGGCGACCGGCTTGACGAGGCTCTCGGGAATGAGCCGGACCATCGCGCGGCGCGCATGCCATTTCAGATCGCCGGCCATCGGCAGCAATGCGTCGTCGTCAATCCGGGTGTCGCGGATCGCGGCCGAGAGCCGCCGGGCACCTTCGGTATTGGCATAAAGCACCGAGTTGAACCGGTACCACGGCATGACGTGGGCATGACCGGCGAGTTGCGGGCGCACCCAGTCATAGGCGGCATAGCCATGCGCAGCGAAATGCTCGCGCCAATATTGGGGCACCTGCTCGTTGACATGATGTTCGCCGCCCTGATGCGGGACGGCCGCCGAAAACAGGACGACATCGCCATGCCGGACGAGTGTCTCGACGAATTGCCGCGCGACGGCGGCCGGCAGATGTTCGGCAACTTCGAGCGACTGGACCAGATCGAACTTGCGCCCCAGATCGAGCGGCTGCAACAGATCGTGCGGCCGGAAATTGTCGGCCGGGATCGCCAGTTTCGTCCGGTCGACATAATCGCCGTCGACGGCAACCACCGTGTCGACGCCCGCCGCCATCCATTCTGCAGCCCAGGCGCCGTGACCGGCGCCGACGTCGAGCAGGCTGCCGATCTCGAACTCGCCGAGCAGCAGCCCCGCGACCGTCCGCGCCGATGCCCGGGATCCCGCGTCGATATAATCGTAAAAATCGCCCGAATATTGGTGGTCAGCCATATGTTGCCGTCCTTAGCCGTTCAATCTCGATCTTGCCATAAGGCCCAATGGCTAACACGACTTTAACCTTGTTCGGCCATGGTCGAGAAAGATCGCAGCGAGAGGCGCCTGGGGAATGGATTGGATCGAAAATCGCTGGCGGATGGGTGTCCTCGCCGTCTGGCTGGCCATCGCCATCTTGATGATCTTCGCGCGGATGCCCGATATCGCCGCTCTGGCGCTTGGCGATACCGACGACAATCTGCGGCTGGCGCAGGTCCGCGCTCTGCTCGCCGGCCAACCCTGGTACGACCTGACGCAATACAGGCTGACGCCGCCGACAGGCGCAAATATTCACTGGTCGCATCTGCCGGATCTGCCGATCGCCGGTCTTGTCCTGCTGCTCGAGCCGCTGCTCGGCGGCGCGGCGGCCGAGCGCTGGGCCGTGGCGCTGGCGCCGCTGCTTCCGTTCGCCATCGGGCTGTTCGCGATCGCGCTCATCGCCCGCCGGATCGTCGCGCCGATCGCCTGGCCGATCGCGCTGCTCGCGACATTGTGCGCCGGCATATTGATGCCGATGTGGCTGCCGCTGCGGATCGACCATCATGGCTGGCAGCTCGCCATGCTCGCGTTCGCAATAGCCGGGCTCGCCGATCCGCGATCCGCGCGCGGCGGCGCCACGAGCGGGATCGCCAGCGCCCTGTCGCTGACGATCGGGCTCGAAATGCTGATCTTTCTCGGATTGGTCGGCGCGGCGACCGCGCTGTTCTGGGTGCGCGACCGCGCCGAAAGCCCGCGCATCGCCGCCTATGGCGCGGCGCTGGGCGGCGGTGCGGCGATCGGCTTCGCGCTGTTCGCTTCCACCGCCAACCGCCTCGCCGTCTGCGATGCGCTGTCGCCGGTCTGGCTCTCCGCCGTCGCCGCGGCCAGCGCGCTGCTCGTCCTGCTCGCCTTCCTGCCGCTGCGCGGCTGGATCGCCCGGTTCGGCCTGGGCAGCCTCGCGGGCGCGGCGCTGGCGATCGGCTTTGCTCTGGCCTGGCCCGATTGCCTCGGGCGGCCGGAGGGCGTGAGCGCCGAACTGCAAAGGCTATGGCTCGACAATGTGCAGGAGGCCCGGCCGCTCTATCAGCAGGACTGGCGCAAGGCGCTGTTGATCGTCGCGCTGCCGCTCTCCGGGCTGGCCGGATATGCGATCGGTATCGCCGGCGCGCGGAAAACGGGCGAAGGGCTGGCGGCGATGCTCGCGCTGTCCGGCATCGCACTGGCGAGCTTCGCGCTCCTGTTCTGGCAGGTGCGCACTGCGCCCGCGGCCCAGCTGCTCGCCATTCCCGGCGCGGCGATGCTCGGCATGCATTTCCTCCCGCGCTGGCGGGCCTCCGCGCATATGCTGCCGCGGGTCGGCGGATCGCTGGCAGCGCTTGCGCTGATGACCGGACTCTGGGCCGTCATCCCGATCAGCGCCTTTCCCGAACCGGCAGAGACCGAACGGACCGATAGCGAGGCGCTGACCTGTTCCGAGCGGGCGGCGTTCGAACCGATCCGTGCCCTGCCCGATTCAACGATCCTGACGCCGATCGATCTCGCGCCACGCCTCATCGTGATGACGCAGCACAATGGCATTGCAGGCCCCTATCACCGCAACGGCGTGGCGATGCTCGACGTCTTTCACGGGTTTCGCGGTACCGACATCCGGCTGCGCGAGACGGTCGACCGCTATGGCGTCGGCCATATCCTGCTCTGTCCCGGGATGCCGGGGGAGGGCCATTACGGCCTGAACGATCCGGCGAGCAGTTACGCCCGGCTCAGCCGGGGCGAACCGCCGAACTGGCTGGAGCCCGTCGAATTGCCGGCGGACTCGCCCTTCACCCTGTGGCGGGTACGCTGATCCCGAACGCGCCGACCAGCCCGTCGATCACGAACTGGGCGGCGAGCGCGGCGAGGATGACGCCGAGCAGCCGGGTAATCACCGCTTCGATGCGCTGCCCGAACAATTTCATCAAAGGCCCCGCGGCGAGCAGCGCGGCGAGCGTCAACAGCAGGATGATGCCGAGCGCGGCGAGGACGACCAGCGACTCCTCGATCCCCGTGCTGCGCGCCTGAAGCAGCATGATCGCGGCAATCGTGCCGGGCCCGGCGATCATCGGCATCGCCATCGGAAACGCCGAAACGTCCTCGATCTCGGGCGTGTCGATGATTTTCTGCGCCCGGTCCTCACGGCGCTGCGTGCGTTTTTCGAACACCATTTCAGACGCTATCAGGAACAGCATGATCCCGCCGGCGATCCGGAACGCGTCGAGGCTGATGTGCAGCGCGCCGAGCAGCTGCTCGCCGAAAAGGGCGAAGAAAACGAGTATGATCGCCGAGATCACGATCGCGCGTACCGCCATGGAACGGCGCTGCCGCGGCGTCGCGCCCGTCGTCAGACTGGCGAAGATCGGCGCGTTGCCCGGCGGGTCGATGATCACGAAGAAGGTGATAAAGGCGGAAACGAACAGTTCGATCATCGCGCCGGCGCCGTTTCGTGGGTAAATACGGTTTCCATCTCATCGCCATTGAAGAAACGGATCGTCAGAACGCCCGGTCCGCTTGGCGTCCATGACCAGCTCAAAGTGCGGTCCGGCGATGCGCCATGGGGGCGGGGTCCGTCATGGATCGTCTCTGCCAAGCGCCGGCCTGTCGGGATCGATTCGCAATCGGCCTGTCTGACTATAGGCGCTTCCCCAGCCGCCATCGGTACCTCGAGATCGGCGCCGTCGTCCAGCAGCCAGCGCCACTCACCGTCCGCCTGCCGCTCCCAAACGGTAATGAAATAGCCGTGGCGCGGCCCCGGACGGACCCAGGGCCCGATATTGACCGCCATCGCCCCATCGCAGGATACGAAGCTGCGTGCGGGCCACCACATCACCGATACCAGCGGATTCTCGGCATCGGCGAGCACCTCGCGCGCATAGTTGGGATAGGGGGTGAAGAGAAAAGCCCTTTCTGCCGCGAAGGCGCGAAAGGCCGTCCATTGGCCCTCCGTCTGCGCCGCCGCGGCAAAGGCGCGCTCGGCCGCGATCGCCTCGTCGGCCGGCGACGCCAACGCGAGCAGTAGCGCCAGCGCGCTCACAGGCCCTCCACCGGATCGAGCCCGGCCCGCGCACGTGCGGCGACCAGCGTGTTGCGCAACAGGACGGCTATCGTCATCGGCCCGACGCCGCCGGGCACGGGCGTGATCGCCTTCACATGCTCGGCCTCGGCAAAGGCGACATCGCCGACCAACTTGCCCTTCTTCCCTTCCTCGGTCGGTGCCAGACGGTTGATCCCGACATCGATGACCGTCGCGCCGGGCTTGAGCCAGTCGCCCTTCACCATCTCGGCGCGCCCGACCGCGGCGACGACGATATCGGCCTTGCGGACGATATCGGGCAGATTGCGCGTCCGGCTGTGCGCGATCGTGACGGTGCAGTTCGCATTGACGAGCAGCTGCGCCATCGGCCGGCCGACGAGCTGCGAACGGCCGACCACGACGGCATCGAGCCCGGTCAGGTCGCCCAACCGATCGTGCAGCAGCATCATGCAGCCGAGCGGCGTGCAGGGAACCAGTCCCGCCTCGTTGTTGGCCAGCCGGGCGACATTGGCATCCGTGAGACCGTCGACATCTTTCGCCGGATCGATCGCCGCGACGGTGACGGCCTCGTCGAGCCCCTCGGGCAGCGGCAGCTGCACCAATATCCCGTCGACCGTATCGTCGGCATTGAGCTCGGCGATCAGCGCAAGCAGTTCATCTTGGCCAGTCGATGCGGGAAGGACGTGCTGGAAGCTTTCCATCCCGGCGGCCACTGTCGCCTTGCCCTTCGAACCGACATAGACCTGGCTCGCCGGGTCGTCGCCGACGAGGATAACCGCGAGGCCCGGCTTGCGGCCGGTCGCGTCGACAAAGGCGGGCACATGCCCGGCAATCCGCTCGCGCAGGCCGGCGGCGAACGCCTTGCCGTCGATGATCTCGGCTGTCATGCGCCCCCTCGTACCGCTACATGCCCACCGCTTGGAGCTGCAGGCTCATCAGGAACCGGGCCAGCAGGTGCAGCAGCAGAATGACGACAATCGGCGAAAAATCGATCCCGCCGAAATCGGGCATGAAGGCGCGCACCGGCCGGTAGAGCGGATCGGTGATCCGCTCAAGCAGATACAGGAACTGGCGGACGCCGTTATTGTAGGTGTTGATGACGTTGAACGCGACGAGCCAGCTGAACACCGCCTGGATGATGATCACCCAGATCATGATGTTGATCAGCAATATTACGACGCCGAGCAGGGCGGGAACCATGAGCAATACTCCTCGGGAGCTGTCTCTCGCATCTAGCGATTGCGCCTTACCGATTCAACACAGCCATCCACCAGTGACGGCGGTCGTCGACTAGAGAGTGCGGATCATCGTGCCCGCGCCGCGGCGGGTGAATATCTCCAGCAGCATCGCATGCGGGATTCGCCCGTCGAGGACGACCGCGGCCTCGACTCCGCTCTCGACCGCCTTCACGCAGGTTTCGAGCTTGGGAATCATCCCGCCCGAAACCGTACCTTCGGCCTGCAGCTGCCCGATCGTGTCGGGCGAGAGATCGGTCAGCAGCGCGCCCTGTTTGTCGAGCACGCCGGGGACATCGGTCAGCAGGAAAAGGCGCGCCGCGTCCATAGCGCTCGCCACCGCGCCCGCCATCGTATCTGCGTTGATATTGTAGGTCTGACCCGCGCCATCGACGCCGACCGGCGCGACGACCGGGATCATTCCGGCGTCGGAAATCGTGTCGAGCACCGTCCGGTCGACCACGGCCGGTTCGCCGACAAAACCGAGATCCACCGCCTTTTCGATCAGGCTCTCCGGATCGCGCACCGTGCGCTTCACCTTTTCGGCGCGGACGAAGCCGCCATCCTTGCCCGATATGCCGATCGCCCGGCCGCCGGCCTGACCGATCCAGCTCACCAGTTCCTTGTTGATCGCGCCGGACAGGACCATCTCCGCGATGCGCGCCGTTTCCCCGTCGGTCACGCGCAGCCCGTCGACAAACTCGCTCTCGACGCCGAGCTTCTCGAGCATCGCTCCGATCTGCGGTCCCCCGCCATGGACGACGACGGGGTTGATGCCGACGGCCTTCAGGAGAACCACGTCCTCGGCAAATTCCCGCGCCGCCTTGGCATCGCCCATCGCATGGCCGCCATATTTGATGACGAAGGTCGCGTCGGCGAAACGCTGCATATAGGGCAGCGCCTCGACGAGCGTTTCGGCCTTGGCGAGCTGCGCCGGATCGGGAGCGTGCCCGTCTGTGGATGTGTCGGTCATGCGCTTTCCTTATCGTGCGGCGCTTCTAGACGCACTTCGAACCGAAGCGCAATCGGCGCTAACTGCCGCCTCCGCCGAACGGCCACCAGAGCATTGTGAGGACGACGGTCGGCACCGTCACGAGAAAGCCGAACAGCATCATCAGCCCGTCGCGCGCGGTGAAGCCGACGCCGAAGAACAGCATCGCGACGCCCGGCAGCGTCACCGCGAAGGGTATGAATTCCAGCGGCACCATCGCCAGCGACAGAAAGATGAGGCAGAGCGACGCGAAGAGGAGCGCGATCCGGCCGGTCGCCCATTCCAGACGGGGCTGAATCAACCGGTCGAGCTTCTCGAGTATGTTGTGCGTCTTGTCTCGGAATGCCTCGGCCTTTTGCTTGTCGAAACCGGTATCCAGCATCCGCTGCGGCAACCAGGGATGCGAACGTCCGAAAACGATCTGCACGGCGAGCAGCACGATCGCCGCGCCGAGCGCGATGGGCAGGCCGGGGACGCTGCCGATCGGGGAGATGATGACCAGCGAAATGATAACGAGCACCGGTCCGAAGCTGCGCGTGCCGAACTCGTCGAGAATATCCTGTAACGAGATCTTGTCGCCATGGCCGGACTCGATGGCTTCGTCGAGCACGTCTTCCAGAGGATGGTCGCTGCGGTCCTTCATGCCGATTTTCAGTCCATCGCCCGAAAGGCGGCTCGCACCTCGCCGACAAAGGCCTCGGGTCGCTCCATCGCGGCGAAATGGCCGCCCCGCTCGACGCTTTCGAAATAGACGATTTTCTTGAAGCGCGTTTCCGCCCAGCGGCGCGATGCGCGCATGATCTCGTGCGGAAACAGGCTGCAGCCGGTCGGGGTGGCGACCGGATCGAGATTGGGCCCGGCAAAACTGTGCCAATAGAGCCGTCCCGACGACGCCCCGGCATTGTTGAGCCAGTAAAGCATGACATTGTCGAGCAGCCGGTCGCGCGAGAAGACATTCTCCGGATGGCCGTCGCAATCCGACCAGTCGTGGAATTTTTCCACGATCCATGCCATCTGGCCCACCGGGGAATCGGCCAGCGCATAGCCTAGGGTCTGCGGCTTGGTACTCTGCTGTTTCGAATAGCCGGCGCCCTTGTCCCGATAGAGCGCAAGACGGGCAAGCGCCTGCTGCTCCTCCTCGGTCGGGTTCTCCATCACCTCGGGCGGCGGCGCGGCGACGATCATGTTGAGATGGATGCCCTTGCAGCCGCCGCGATTTTGCGCGCCGATCGCCGAGGTCACCATCGCGCCCCAGTCGCCGCCCTGCGCATACCATGCGTCATAGCCGAGCGCGGTCATCAGTGCGTGCCAGCTTTCCGCGATCTTTTCGACCGACCAGCCGGTCTCGGCAGGCTTGCCCGAGAACCCATAACCGGGAAGCGAGGGGATCACGAGATGGAACGCGTCTTCGGCCTTGCCGCCATGCGCGACGGGATCGCTCAACGGGCCGATACAGTCGAGAAATTCCACGACCGACCCCGGCCAGCCATGGGTCAGCAAGAGCGGCCGCGCATCGGCTTCCGGCGAGCGGATATGGAGGAAATGGATATCGACGCCGTCGATCTCGACAAGATGATTGGGATGCGCGTTGAGCGCGGCCTCGCAACGCCGCCAGTCGTACCTGTCGCGCCAATAGCCGACGAGCTCCTCGACATAGGCGAGCGGAATGCCCTGGTCCCAGTCGTCGACCGTTTCCTTCTCGGGAAAGCGCGTGCGGGCGAGGCGATCGCTGAGATCGTCCAACGCGGATTGCGGAACATCTATCGCGAAATCGCGGATCTCAGCGGTCATCATGCTTCTCCCCTTTGACGACCGTCACGCTGTGCCAATCGATCTGCTCGCCATTATATCCATGGCCGGGCGCGGTGTTGAGATCAAATACCGCCCAATCCACGGCTTCGAAATATGTGGCGTGCAGCCAATCGGGGTCGGGATAGTTGAACAGGCGGCCCCAGCGATCGCGGCCCTCCGCATCACCCGCCTTGTAACTGGCGAAAAACACGCCCCCGGGCTTGAGCGCCCGGTAGATGCGCGCAATCATTCCGGGAAGGGCGGCACGTTCGACATGGAGCAGACAGGCCTGCGCCCAGACGCCATCGTAGAGCTGCTCGGCGCTCAGATCGCAAAACCGCAACACACGCACCGGATGGCCGATCCGCTTGGCGGTTTCCTCCACCATGGCTGCACAGCCGTCCGTGATATCAACGCTATAGCCCGCGTCGGCCATCGCCTTTCCGTCGCGACCGCCACCGGTACCGAGTTCCAATATGGCAGAGTCAGCGGCAAGTCGATCGAGGAAAGCGCGCAACTGTTTGCTGGGGCCGAGATCGAGACTCGCCCGGTAAGCTCCGTGCCAGCGTTCTTCGTAGAACGCTCGCGTGGCCGGATCCTCCCCGGTCGTCACCGCGTCGGGGTCGGCGTGTCGCCCGAATAATCGTAAAATCCCCGACCCGTCTTGCGGCCGAGCCAGCCGGCTTCGACATATTTGACGAGCAGGGGCGCGGCGCGGAACTTGGGATCGCCGGTGCCCGAATAGAGAACGTTGGCGATGTGGAGGCAGGTATCGAGCCCGATGAAATCGGCGAGGGTCAACGGCCCCATCGGATGGTTGAGACCGAGCTGGCAGGCGGCGTCGATATCCTCGATCCCCGCCACCCCTTCGCCCAGCGCGAACGCGGCTTCATTGAGCATCGGAATCAGCACGCGATTGACGATGAAACCCGGCGCATCGTTGGCGTGGACGGTCCGCTTGCCGAGCGCGGTCGCATATTTTTCGACGAGTTCGACCGTCTCATCCGACGTCGCCAGCCCGCGGATCACTTCGATCAGGCCCATCAGCGGCACGGGATTGAAAAAATGCACGCCGATAAAGCGCTCCGCATCGGTCGAAGCCTGGGCGAGCCGGGTGATCGAGATCGACGAGGTGTTCGACGCGAGCACCGCCTTGTGCCCGAGGATTTTGCCGACCTCCTCGAAAATCTTGCGTTTGATATCCTCGCGCTCGGTCGCCGCCTCGATGACAAGCCCGGCGCTGGCCATCGGGGCGAGGTCGCCGACCGGCTCGATCCGTTCAAGCGCGACGTCGCGCGCCTGCGGTTCGAGCTTGTCCTTCTCGACCAGCCGGCCGAGCTGCCGCGCGATCCCGTCGCGCGCCTTTTCCGCGACCTCCTTGCTGACATCGGAGAGCAGGACCCGATAGCCGGCCTGTGCCGAAACCTGCGCGATCCCCGCGCCCATTTGCCCTGCCCCGATAACGCCGACTGCCTGCATGATGGTCCTTTCTCGCTGTGATCCGCGTCACTATCGCCTGGCGCCGCCCTAGGCTAGACCGGCGATATGGCATTCGGCCTCTTCACCCTTGTCGCCGCCGCCATGGCGACGCCCGATCCGGCGATCGGCCAACAGCGCAATTTCGGCGACTGGGCCGTCGGTTGCGACAATGGCTGGGCCTGCGAGGCGATCTCGCTGGCGTCCGAGGACTGGAGCATCGGCGACGGCATCTCGCTGACCGTCCGACAGAGCGGCGGACGGAACGGCTATAACCGGGTGGGACTTCGCGTCTTCGAGGATTTCGAAACCGATCGCATCGCATTGCATATCGGCGGCGAACAGGTCGCCGTCGCCGAACGGTCCGATGGCGACGAACTGTTCCACTTCGATCCCGATATCGCGCAGCGCCTGCTCTATCGGATCGCCCAGAGCCGGACGGCCGAACTGTTCGACGCGGCGGGCGGATCGCTGGGCCGGATATCGCTGTCCGGGTCGCGCGCGGCCCTGCTCTATATCGAAGATCGGCAGGGGCGCGCCGGCACGGTGAGCGCATCGGCAATGGTCGGCGACGAGCCGGTATCGACCATTCCCGAACCGCCCGCCATCCCGACCATTACCGCCATGCCGGTGGCGGCCCGGTTGCGCGAGACAGCGGCGCAGTTGCCCGAGGCGGAAGCACTCGCCCTGCATAATGTCCATGAATGCGACGGCGGCCCGGACGAACCGATCCGCAACGACGCCTTCATACTGTCCGACGCGGCCGATCTCATCTTGATCTCCTGCAGCCGGGGCGCCTATAATTTCAGTGACATCGCCTTTGTCCGTCGGGACGGGGAGGTACAGCCGGCCCGGTTCGATCACGTCTTCGCCTGGGGCGAGGCACGCGGCGTGCCCTTTCTGGTCAACAGCCACTGGAATCCGGAAAACGGGACGCTCGGCACCTATGCCAAGGGCCGCGGAATCGGCGATTGCGGCACCGCCGAACGGTTCGTCTGGGACGGGGAGATGTTCCGCCTGATCGAACGGCGCGAGATGAACAGCTGCCGTGGCAGCGCGCACTGGGTCACGGTGTATCGTGCGAATGTCGAGTGGATGTCGCCCTGAGGTTTTTGTCAGACCTTCGGCTTCGCCTCACACAGCTTGTTTGTCAGAATTCTCCTTAGCGGAAAATCGCGGCACCGGCCCGCTCCCCCTCCCGGCCTCCCACAGGGTAAATTTATTGGGAGGCCGGGAGGGGGAGCGGGCCGGTGCCGCGACGTTGCGATAGCAACGTTCTGACAATCAGAACTAAGGCGCCGATTTTTCGGGCTGGGCCTCAGCGAGGATGAGAGCAAACTGGTCCGCCTCGTCGGTCCATTCGCGGACAACCGTCCAGCCGCCTGCGCGCAGTAGTATCCGGGCATCGCGTTCGCCATATTTGTGGCTGTTTTCCGTATGGATCGTGTCGCCCTCAGCCATTTCGAAGCTTTGTCCGGCAACCGAGAAGCGGACGGCGCGGACGGCTTCGATATGCATTTCGATCCGCGCGAGCATGTCGTTCCAGATCGCGCGGTGTCGGAATGCGTCGACGGGGATATCCCCGGCAAGCTCCCGGTTGATCCGTTCGAGCAGGTTGAGGTTGAACGCCGCCGTCACGCCCGCCGCGTCGTCATAGGCGGGCACGAGCACATCCTCGCCCTTCACCCGGTCCATGCCGATCAGCAGCATCGCGCCCGTGCCCAGAGTCTCTTTCATCGCGCGCAGGAAATCGACGGCCGAGGGCGGGATGAAATTGCCGATCGTCGAGCCGGGAAAGAAGCCGAGCTTCGGCATGTCGGCGATCGAGCCCGGCAGCGGGACCGGATGGGTGAAATCGGCTTCCACTGGATGCACGGGGAGATCGGGAAAGTCGGCGCTCAACGCCCGGGCGGACTCACGCAGGAACTCGCCCGAAATATCGATCGGCACATAGGCGGCTGGCGCGATGGCATCGAGCAATAGCGGCGTCTTAGCCGAAGACCCCGACCCAAACTCGACCACGGCGTGCCCCGAACCGATCACCTCGCCGATCGCACCGCCGTTCGCTTCGAGAATGCTCCGTTCGAGCCGGGTTGGATAATATTCGGGCAGGTCGGTGATTTGTTCGAACAGTTCCGAGCCGCGCAGATCGTAAAACCAGCGAGCGGGGATAGCGCGCGGCCGCATTGCCAGTCCGGCGAGCACGTCCTCGCGAAAGGCGGGATCGACGCCCGCATCCAGTTCGATATCGGCCATGTCAGAGGTCTCGCGCTAATCTGAGCCCGGCAAATTGCCAGCGCATATGCGGATAGAAGAAATTGCGATAGCTGGCCCGGCCATGGCCGCGCGGCGTGCCGCAGCTCGCGCCTTTCAGCACATACTGGCCGACCATGAACTTGCCGTTATATTCGCCGACCGCGCCCTTGGCCGCGCGAAAACCGGGATGCGGCTGGTAGGCGCTGCCCGTCCATTCCCAGACATCGCCGAACATCTGGCGGAGGCCTTGGCCGGGGCCGACCGGCTGCGGCCGGACATCGCCGGCGCGATCGAGCTGGTTGCCCATGGCAGGATCGAGCGATGCAGCGGCGACCTCCCACTCGGCCTCGGTCGGGAGACGAAAACCGGTCCACCGCGCAAAGGCGTCGGCCTCGTAATAGCTGACATGGCATACCGGCGCGGCGAGATCGAGCGGGCGGGCGCCGGCCAGCCCGAAGCGATACCATTGTCCATCGTCGCGCCTCCGCCAATAGAGCGGCGCGCCGACCCGGTTCTCCTGGACCCAGGTCCAGCCCTCGGACAGCCAATGTTCGTGATTTTCGTATCCGCCATCCTCGATAAAGGCGATCCACTCGCCATTGGTGACGAGCCGGTCGGCGATCGCATGAGGGTTGAGATAGACCTTGTGGCGCGGCCCTTCGCAATCGAAGGTGAAATCGTCCGCATCGCAACCGATTTCCGCTTCGCCTTCCTGGCCCTTGATCCAGCACAGCTCGCCCGGCGATTCCCGCGTCGTCAGCGGCGTCGCCTCGAACATGGCCGGTTCGAGCGCGTTCTGCGCGAACAAATGCTGGATATCCATGAGCAGCAGTTCCTGATGCTGTTGCTCGTGATGGAGACCGAGTTCGAGCAAGGCGCGCGGCCCGTCCCCCAGATCGGGGAGCGCCGTGGTGATCGCGGCATCGACATGGCGACGATAGGCATACACCTCGTCGAGCGCGGGCCGGGTGATCATCCCGCGCCGCGCCCGGATCTGGCGCTCGCCCTCGGCTTCGTAATAGCTGTTGAAGAGAAACGGCCAGTCATCGTCGAACAGTGCATAATCCGGCACGTGATCGCGCAAGATGAAGGTTTCGAAGAACCAGCTCGTATGCGCCAGATGCCATTTGGCGGGCGACGCGTCTTCCATCGACTGGACCGTGGCGTCGGCGTCGGAGAGCGGCGCGGCGAGCGCCTCGGTCAACGCGCGGACATCGGTAAAACGCGTTGCGAGGCTGCTGGCCGCAAGGGATGGAATTGCGCGCGTCGCCATGATTCGTCCCTAAGCATCCCCGTTCAGGCGGCCAGGGTCAACTGACACTCGCCGCAAAGTTCACACAAGTCACACGCCCGCGTGTCCGAAAATCCTAAACCGTAAACATTTCATTTTCCTGTCGAAAAAATGCGACATGCTGTTGGGCTTTTCCGCCCTTGAAAAGAACATAATAGGAACAATCGCCGGTGGGCAGCCGGGTCGATCCTCGACAGCTAGCGCGTAGCGCCCGGCACCCATAGGATATCGCCCTCGCCGTTCGCATTGATCGCGCGCGCCATGACGAACAGATGGTCGGACAGCCGGTTCACATAGGCAAGCGCCTGCGGATTCAGGCTCACATCCGCAGCCGCGGCCACTGTCGAACGTTCAGCACGCCGAACGACGGCGCGCGCGACCATGACGGCAGCCGCCGCAGGATCGCCGCCTGGCAGGATGAAACTGGTAAGCGGCGCGAGCGCCTCGTTCATCTCGTCGATTTCGGCTTCGAGCCGCGTCACCTGATCGGCTGTCATCCGCAACACCATGTCGGACGGCGCGAACTCTTCGCCCGGCGTCGCCAGATCGGCGCCGAGATCGAACAGCTCGTTCTGGATCCGCGCCAACATGGAGCGAAAGGGTTCCGCAGGGCCCGCAGACAGCGCCACGCCGATGGCGCTGTTGGCCTCGTCGACATCGCCGATGGCGGCCATGCGCCGATCGGCCTTGGAGACGCGCGAACCGTCTACAAGGCCCGTCTCACCGTCATCGCCGGTGCGCGTATAGATTTTCGTGAGCTTGACCATGTTCTGTCAGACCTTCGTATGCTCAGGCGCCGCACCGGCGATGTTGCGTGAGCAACATTCTGACCAGAAAAGTCTGACAAGGAAACCCTCTACCGTCCCATCAGCAACAGCAGCAGCACGACGATCACGACCGCCACGGCCTGCATGATGATCCGGCCCTGCATCGCCTTGTTCTGCTTGACGCCCGACTGGTTCATACCGTCGCCCATCAGGTCCGCCTCGGTCGTCTTGAGAAAGGCGACGATCCCGCGGATCAGAAAGAAGACGGTCGCCGCCATCGCCGCGACGAGGAGTATGGTGAGGATGATCTGCATGCGCGCAATGTAGGCTTCCACCGCGGCAAATCCAGCCCGATCTTTCGAAGGCGCCAATGGCTGCGGTCAATCCGCGGGGCGCAGGCCCCCGATATCCGGCGGATCGGCGCGCAGCGCCGTGCCTATCCGATCCGCGGACATGCCGGCCTTGCGCAGCGCCGCCAGGGAAAGCGCATCGTCCCTCTTGGCAAGCCGCATGCCTGTATCGTCGGTAATCAGCCGGTGATGATGATAGCGTGGAACGGGAAGGCCGAACAGATGCTGGAGCAGCCGGTGGACATGGGTCGCGGGGAACAGATCGGCGCCACGAACGACAGCGGTCACGCCCTGCGCGGCATCGTCGACCGCCACGGCAAGATGATAGGATGTCGGCACGTCCTTGCGCGCGAGGACGACATCGCCGTGCACCTCCGGCGTGGCTTCGATACGGCCCGCCGTCGCATCCTCCCAGAAGAGCGGACCGGCCAGCGCAGATGCCTTGGCCATATTAATCCGCCAGGCATGCGCTTCGGTCTCAATACGCCACGCGCGCTCGGCAGGATCGATCAGGCGGCAAGTTCCCGGATAGAGCGGCCCATCCGGGCCATGCGGCGCCGATGCGCTCGCGGCGATTTCGGCGGCGATTTCCTTGCGCGTGCAAAAACAGGGATAGACCAGATCCTGCATCTTGAGCGTGTCGAGCGCCGCGCGATAGGCGGAAAACCGATCCGATTGCCGGAGCGGTTCGTCGTCCCATGTGATGCCGAGCCAGGCCAGATCCCGTTCGATGGCGGCATAATATTCCGCCCGGACCCGCCCCGTGTCGATATCCTCGAAGCGCAGCAGGAACCGCCCGCCGGCGTCCCGGGCGAGGGCGAATGCCCGGAGCGCCGAATAAGCATGGCCAAGATGGAGCAGGCCGGTCGGGCTCGGCGCAAATCGTGTCACGAAGGACCCAGTCATCCGCAAATTCCTGAAACCGGCTCTTGACCACGAGTCGGGACTGGTGTTGTCATCATCGCGTCACGTTAATCTGTCTAAAGGCGTGGCGACAGATGGAAGAGCCGGACGACCGGTTTCTTCCGGTCTGAGTGCGACAGGTCGGAGGGCGCTGGCTGTGCGGTTCGCAGAGCTGGAGATCTTGTCGGCCCATGTATCATCCCGATCTCATCCGCCACCCGGATAGCTGCCCGGCGCTTGTGCTCAACGCCGATTACACGCCGCTATCCTATTACCCGTTGAGCCTGTGGCCCTGGCAGACGGCGATCAAGGCGATGTTCCTCGAACGCGTCAACGTCGTCGAGAATTACGAGCGCGAAGTGCACAGCGCCTCGCTGACGATGAAAATTCCGAGCGTCATCGCGCTCAAGCAATATGTTCGGCCGAGCGAATATCCGGCCTTCACCCGGTTCAACCTGTTCCTGCGCGACCATTTCAGTTGCCAATATTGCGGCCGGCCCGACGATCTGACCTTCGACCATGTCGTGCCGCGGCGGCTGGGCGGAAAGACGACTTGGCAGAATGTCGCGACCGCCTGCGCACCGTGCAACCTCAAGAAAGGCGGCCGCACGCCCAAACAGGCCAATATGCGCCTGACCGTGCCGCCGCACCGGCCCACTACCTGGCAGCTGCAACAGCATGGCAAGCAGTTCCCGCCCAACTATCTGCATGAAAGCTGGCGCGACTGGCTCTACTGGGATGTCGAACTGGAAGCTTAGGGCGGCACCAGCCGGTCAGCCGACCGGCGATACCGTTACGAACACCGAGAGACCCGGGCCGGGATCGTCGGGCAGTTCGGCAGCCGTAATCCGTTGCGCGTCCGCACGGGCGCGATTGGAGATCGCCTGGGGAACGCCGGGGGCGAGATAGAGCCGGTCGGCGCGGCCGAGCAACAGCATCTCGCCGATCGTCAGGTCGTGCGGATCGGCTGAGCGCAACTGGACGATTTCCAGCTGGTCGTGGCGGTCGGGCCCGTCGCCATCATCGCCATCCAGCCAGCCATCCACGTCGCGCGGCGCGTGCGGGACCAGCGGATCGAGCGCGCCGCCTTCGTCGAACGCCGCGTCGATCGCATGGCGCCGCGCGGCGGCGTCGGGCCATTTGGCCTTGATATCGCTGCGCTTGTCGCGGAGCCTGCGGGCAATCGCGCCGAGCCGCGCGGGTAGCAGCTGCTCGAGCCGCTGCCGCAGCGCCTTGGCCAGCCCAGCCGAGGCGCCGCCCGTACCGATCGCGACGATGACGGGATCGCGATCGACGATCGCGGGCAAGGTGAAATCGCACAGGCGCGGCCGGTCGACGGCGTTGACGAGAATGCCCTGTGCCTTGAGCCGCTCCACCGCCGCTTCCGCCGCCGCGTCGTCCTCCAGCGCAACGATCGCCAGCGCCGCCGCGCCTTCCTCGCCAACGATATCGGCGCCGGCCCGTTCGAGAATCCGCCGCTTCGCGTCCGCCGCCTCGCCCTCGCCGAGCAGGATGACGCGGCGGTTCTGGAGCCGGACGAAAATCGGAAGACTCTGCATGACCGTAACCATAGCAGGCTGGCCGGTACGGGCGAAGAAGATTTGTGGAAGGGGGCCGGTGTCCCGATCTCGTTCGGTAGTAATTCCGATCGACTAAAGTCCGTCGATGAACGCCCGGACATCCGACGCGACATCTTCGTGATCCAGCGCCAGCGCGATATTGGCGCTGATAAAGCCCGTCTTGCTCCCGCAATCGAACCGGCGGCCGCCGAACCGATAGGCGTGAAAAGGCTGATCGCCGATCATCTGCGCCATCGCATCGGTCAGCTGGATTTCGTTGCCGGCGCCGCGTTCCTGATTCTCGAGCACCCGCATGACTTCCGGCTGCAGGATATAGCGGCCCGGAATCATCAAATTCGACGGCGCCGTGCCCTGGGGCGGCTTTTCGACCAGTCCCTTGACCTCGACCAGCGGCCCGTCTTCGGCGCCCGGATCGACAACGCCGTAATTGTGCGTCTGGTCGTCAGGGACCTCATAGCCACACACGATATTGCCGCCGGTTTGCCGATAGGCCTCGACCATCTGCTTCATGCAGCCGGGTTCGCCGACCATCAGCTCGTCCGGCAGGAAAATCGCGAAGGGTTCGTCGCCGACGATATGGCGCGCGCACCAGATCGCATGCCCCAGGCCGATCGGCTCCTGCTGGCGGACATAGGTGACATCGCCCGGGCGAAACCGCGTCCCTTCGATGGCGGCGAGCGACTTGCCGCGATCGTTCATCGTCGTTTCGAGCTCATGCGCGATATCGAAATGGTCCTCGATCGCGGATTTGCCGCGCCCCGTGACGAAGATCATCTGCTCGATCCCGGCCTCGCGCGCTTCTTCGACCGCGTACTGGATCAGCGGCTTGTCGACGACGGGCAGCATCTCTTTCGGGATCGCCTTGGTGGCCGGCAGAAAACGCGTGCCAAGACCGCCGACCGGAAAAACGGCTTTGCGAACGGGTTTCATGATGCGATTTTCCTTCGGATTCTCGATTGCACATTCAGTCCTTCAAAAATTCCGGCACGTGCTCGGCGGCGATGAGCGCTTCCGGCATGACCCGCTCGGCCACGATCGCGAATTCGCTGCCGTCGACCATCACCTCGGGCACTAGGGCGCGACTGTTATAGGTGCTCGCCATGGTCGCGCCATAGGCGCCGGCGGTGCGGAAGACGGCAAGGTCGCCGGCCTTCACCGCGTCGATATCGCGGCCCATGGCGAAGGTATCGCCGCTCTCGCAGACCGGGCCGGCGATATTGGCGATCATGCGCTCTCCCGTCGGCTCGACCGCTTCGAAATCATGCCAGGCATCGTACATGGCCGGGCGGGCGAGGTCGTTCAT
Source organism: Parasphingopyxis algicola (assembly GCF_013378075.1). Classification (GTDB taxonomy): domain Bacteria; phylum Pseudomonadota; class Alphaproteobacteria; order Sphingomonadales; family Sphingomonadaceae; genus Parasphingopyxis; species Parasphingopyxis algicola. The sequence goes on from NZ_CP051131.1 coordinate 2,286,657, forward strand.
CGCCGCGTCGACGATGACATAGGGCCGGACGACGCCCGGTTTCACCCAGATGACGCGCGTCAGCAGAATGCCCGCGTTGCCGACGATAACGCGTCCGGGCTCGAACATGAGCGTGACGTCCCAATCCTTCGTCACCCGCGCGACCATCTCGCCATAGACGGCCGGCGGGGGCGGGACCTTGTCTCGTTCATAGGGCACGCCGAGCCCGCCGCCGAGATCAACCCGGTCGATCGTGTGTCCCGCCGCACGCAACTGCATCACGAGCGCGCCGACCTTCGCATAGGCGCGCTCGATGGGCGCAAGATCGAAGATCTGGCTGCCGATATGCAGGGCGAGGCCTCGCATATCCAGTCCGTCCAGCGCCTCGAGCCGCGCGAAAATCTCCGCCGCCTCGTCGATCGGCACGCCGAACTTGTTGTCCTTCATGCCGGTCGAGATCTTGGCATGCGTACCGGCGTCGACGTCCGGATTGACGCGCAGGACGGCGGTTGCGGTCTTGCCCAGGCTCCGAGCGAATTCGGCGATGGCGACGCCTTCCTCCTCCAGCTCGATATTGAACTGACCGATGCCGGCATCGAGCGCCTCGCGCAGCTCCGCCCGCGTTTTGCCGACACCGGAGAAGACGATATCGGCCGCCTCGATGCCCGCCGCCAGCGCGCGCTTCATCTCGCCGATCGAGACGATGTCGGCGCCAAAACCCTCTCGCGACAGCACGCGCAGCACCGCGAGATTGGGATTGGCCTTTATCGCGAAAGCGATGTGAACACGCGATAGACCGGACAGCGCGTCACGGAAGACTCGGGCATGGCGCTCGAGTGTCGCGCGCGAATAGACGTAAACGGGCGTGCCCACTTCCTCGGCGATGCGCGCCAGCGGCACATCCTCGGCATGCAGCACGCCGTCACGGAGCGAGAAATGGTCCATCCTCAGCCGGGCGGCGGCAGATCGAAAGGATCGTCTTCGCGCTCCTGCGAGCGGCGCAAAAGCTCGTCGACGCGTTCGGGCCGCTGCTGCGTGGTAGGCTCCAGAAGGTCGTCGGTCGTCGGCTGACTTTGCGCCATGGCCGGAGCGACGGGCATGCCTTCGCCCTGCGCCGGCTGGAGCGGTTCGCGCCCGCCACAGGCAGTGACCAGCATCGCACAGGCAAGGGCTATGGACATTCGCGTTTTCATTCGCCCTTCTCCAAACTGGCCTTCGCGTCTGCAATCCGGGCGCGGACCTGGTCCGGCGCCGTCCCGCCATGGCTTGTTCTGCTGGCGACCGAAGCGTCGACGGTGAGGACGTCATAGACGCTTTGGGCGATGCGGTCATCGATTGCCTGCAGATCGACAAGCGGCAGCTCCGCCAGCGCGACGCCGCGCTCGTCGGCGCGCTTCACCGCGCTGCCGACGATATGATGCGCCTCGCGAAACGGCATGTTCGCCTCGCGCACCAGCCAGTCGGCCAGGTCCGTCGCCGTCGCATGGCCCGATTCGGCCAATGCACGCATGCGCTCCGGAACGAAGATCATGGTCTCGACCATCCCGGTCATCGCGGCGAGCGACAGAGCGAGCAGGTCGTGCGCCTCGAACACCGGCGGCTTGTCGTCCTGCGTGTCCTTGGCATAGGCGAGCGGCAAACCCTTCATCGTCATGACCAGCGCCGTCATGCAGCCGGCGACACGCCCCGCATGACCCCGCACCAGTTCGGCGGCATCGGGGTTGCGTTTCTGCGGCATGATCGAAGAGCCGGTCGAATAGGCATCGGGCAGGGTGACGAAGCCGAAAGGCTGGCTCGCCCAGATGACGAACTCTTCGGCAAGGCGCGAGAGATGGAGCGCGCACTGGGTTGCCGCCATCAGATAGTCGAGCGCGAAATCGCGATCCGATACGGCGTCGAGCGAATTGGCCGTGGGCCGGTCGAAACCGAGCGCACTCGCCGTTGCATTGCGATCCACGGCGAATCCTGTACCAGCCAAAGCCGCGCTGCCGAGCGGCGACTCATTAAGCCGCGCCCTTGCGTCGGCGAAACGGCTGCGGTCCCGCCGCGCCATCTCATAATAGGCCATGAGATGATGGCCGAGCGTGACAGGCTGCGCCGACTGGAGGTGGGTAAAACCGGGCATCAGCGTATCGGCATGTTCTTCAGCGCGGGTAACAAGAGCGGCCTCGAACGCCGCAAGACCGGCATCGACCGCATCGATCGCATCGCGCACCCAGAGCCGGAAATCGGTCGCCACCTGATCGTTGCGCGAGCGCGCCGTGTGTAGCCGTCCGGCCACCGGGCCGATCAGCTCGGCGAGCCGGTTCTCGACATGCATGTGAATATCTTCGAGATCGAGATTTTCGGGCACGCCATCGGCTTCATATTCCGCCGTGATGGCCTGGAGCCCTTCTTCGATCGCTTTCACATCCGCAGCATCGACGATGCCTTGTGCACCGAGCATCGCAATATGGGCGCGGCTTGCGGCGATATCCTGCCGCCACAGGCGCTTGTCGAACGGGATGGAAGCATTTATCTCGCGCATAACGGACGCCGGGCCCTCGGCAAAGCGTCCGCCCCACATCTGATTGGAATTTCCCTTGCGCGTGCTAATCGCCCTGCTCCTTGGTTTTGCGCCTTTGTTCGCCGCTTGCGATAGGCAAAGCGGCGAGGCCTCGCAAGAAGCCATGTCGGCACCCGGGACAAGCGGCCCCGCCGGCGAGAGCTATGGCGGATCGGAAACCATGGGCCGCGTCAGCATCGAGAACCGCGGGATGGCAGCGCCCGATCTCGCTTTTGCCAACGCGGAAGGTCAGGCTATCCGGCTCGGCGATTTCGAGGGCCAACCGCTGCTCGTCAACCTCTGGGCGACCTGGTGCGCTCCCTGCATCCGCGAGATGCCGACGCTCGATGCCTTGGCTGACCGGGAGGACGGCACCCTCAAGGTATTGACGATCAGCCAGGATATTCAGGGAGCCGAGGTCGTGGGGCCGTTCTTCGCCGAGAACAGCTTCGATCATCTCGAGCAATGGCTCGATGAAGAGAATGCGATGATGATGGAACTCGCGCTCGATACTCTGCCGGTTACCATTCTCTACGACGAGGAGGGGCGCGAACTGTTCCGCGTGATCGGCGGAATGGACTGGGCCGGCGAGAGGGCCGACACTCTGATCTCGGGCGCGCTCGGAGACTAACCCCTGAGCAGTTCGTTGACGCTCGTCTTGGAGCGCGTCTTTTCGTCGACGCGCTTGATGATCACCGCGCAATAGAGGCTCGGCGCGGCGTCGCCATCAACCGTCTGGCGATTGGCCGTCGATCCTGCCACGACGACCGAATAGGCGGGCACGCGGCCGGTAAAGGTCTCGCCCGTGTATCGGTCGACGATCTTGGTCGACGCCGTGATGAAGACGCCCATGCCCAACACCGCACCTTCCTCGACGACCACTCCTTCGACGACTTCGGACCGCGCGCCGATAAAGCAATTGTCCTCGATGATCGTCGGGTTCGCCTGGAGCGGTTCGAGCACGCCGCCGATCCCGGCGCCCGCAGAGATGTGGCAATGCTCGCCGATCTGCGCGCAGCTGCCGACCGACGCCCAGGTATCGACCATCGTTCCGTCCCCGACATGCGCGCCGATATTCACGAAGCTCGGCATCAGAACGACGTCCCGTCCGATATGCGCCCCGCGCCGGACGATCGAACCGGGCACCGCGCGGAAGCCGGCCGCGCGAAACGCATCGGCGTCCCAGTCGGCGAATTTCGACGGTACCTTGTCCCACCAGTGACCGCCGCCATGCGATCCTTCGATCAATTCCATGTCGTTGAGGCGGAAGGACAGCAGCACCGCTTTCTTCAGCCATTGGTGAACGATCCAGCCCTCGCCGCCCGCCTTGGTCGCCACGCGCGCTTCGCCATTGTCGAGCATCGCGAGCGCGGCTTCGACGGCATCGCGCAATTCGCCCTGGGTATTCGTATCGACGCTTTCGCGCCGGTCCCATCCCTCTTCGATGATCTTTTCGAGCTTCTTGCTCATGCCGCCTCCACTATTCCTCTGAGCCAGGGCGTTACCGCCGCGATTTCATAGTCGATAAAGTCGGAATCGGCTTCGTGCGAACCGCGTTCCGATCCGTTGTTCACCCAGACGGTCACCATGCCCATCGCTTTCGCGGGCTTCAGATTGCGCGCCATATCTTCGACAAACAGTGCACGATCAGGCTTAATTTCGAATGTGCGGCACATCGCTTCATAACCGACGCGTTCGGGTTTAGGCACATAGTCGCAGGCATGGATATCGTGAATCGCCTCGAAGCTCGTCTCGAGGCCGAGCCGTTCGAGCACGCGGCGCGCATAGGGCGCATCGCCGTTGGTGAAGACGAATTTCCGGCCCGGCAGCGCGCCGATCGCTTCAGCGAGCGCGCGATCCTCGTCGATCACTTCGAGATCGATGTCATGGACATAGTCCAGGAAATGACCGGGCTCGACGCCATGCGCCTCCATCAGCCCCGAAAGCGTCGTGCCGTGCGAATGGAAAAACTGTTTCTGGATGCGGCGCGCCTCGATCCGGTCGACGTCGAGCAGACGCGAGATATAATCGCCCATCTTCACGTCGATCTGGTCGAACAACCGGGCGCTCGCTGGATAGAGCGTGTTGTCGAGATCGAAGATCCAGTGATCGATGTTCGTAAGTGTGGGCGGCATGTCAGAGCGCTCCTAATCGGACCGGACGGTTACCGCAAAGTGAATTTGGAGTTAAGCGAACCGAAACGGGCGCGCGCCCGTCGGGTGGTGCACGTGGGGCGCTCGTTAGGTGATTCGTATACGAACCGAAAAGCGCACCTGCTTCTCGCCAGCAGTCTACCCTTGTTTCTCACACCCGCCGCGTGCGGAGTTGGCAGGGTGAACTCCACGCCGACACCGCGGGCAGCGCCGATTCCTCTTCCTCCTCCACCCTCATCATCGCCGTCGCCGCCTGTGACGAAGGCGCGACCGGGGAGGGGGTCATCATCGCCATCTTCGACAGCAGCATCGACACGGACAGCGAGGAATTCGCCGGTCGATCGGACGGGGCTAGCTGACCGGCCATCTCTTCTATTGCCGCGATCCCGGGCATTTCGCGACGATCGGTGACGATATGGACGGCGCGATCCGCTTTACATTGGGCTTCTAGGCCGTCCTAGCGAGGTCCGCGTCCGCCCAGCGGATCGGCAGCGCGCGATAGCCGTGGATGCCGATCCGGGTGATCCATTCGCGCGCGGCCGGCGACTGGACGAGGCGGAGCGCCGACCAGCGCTTGAACAGCCGTTCGAACGCGATCTGCCCCTCGGCACGCGCGAGATGCAGGCCGAGGCACAAATGGATGCCGCCGCCGAAGCCGACATGGCGCTGTGGGCGTTCGCGATGGATGTCGAAACGTTCGGGCGCGTCGAATATCGCCGGGTCGGCGTTGGCCGAAGCCAGACAGGCCATGATCCTGTCGCCGCGCCGGAGCCGCGTGCCATGGAAATCGATATCCGCGCGGACGATGCGCGGTTTCGTCATCTGCACGGGCGAGTTGAAGCGCATCAACTCTTCGACCGTCTGCGGCGCCAGCGACCAGTCGGCCTTCAGCGCGGCGAGCTGATCGGGGTGTTCGAGCAGTGTGGCGATGCCAGTGGAGATCAGATGCGTCGTTGTTTCATGCCCGGCGACGAAGAGGATCGCGACCATCGCGACGAGCTCGTCCTCGTTCATCCGGTCGCCATCGGCCTCGGCAAGGACGAGATCGACGAGCAGGCCTTCGCGCCTGCCGCCCCGCGCGGCGTCGATCTCGCTGCGGATATAGGCGATCATCTTGCCAAGCGCGGGTATGGTGCGCAGGATTGTCCAGATACCAACCGACTTGGTCATCCGGTCGGTCCAGCGCATGAAACTGTTCCGGCCTTCGCCTCTTAGACCGAGCAGTTCGCATATCACGATCAGCGGCAGGGCGCGGGCGAAGCCGCGCACGATGTCGTTCCCCCCCTCCGCCTCCATGCGGTCGAGCAGATCGTCGGCGAGCCGGGCGATGGTCGGACGATAGGCATCGATGCTGCGCGCGAGAAAAGGCGCCTCGACCAGTTTTCTGAGCCGCCGGTGATCGGGGTCGTCCATCAGCAGCATATTCTCGCCGAGTAGCTTGAAGCTTTTGGGCATCCACCGCGGGATCGCCGATCTGCCGCCCGGTACGTTGCGGCCGTCCGATGCGAATTTGTCGGCGCCCTTTAGCATGTCGGTAACCGCCGCGTGCGTCGTGGTACACCAGACGCCGCCCATCAGGGGAATCTTGATCTCGGTCACCGGTCCGACCTCCCGGAGTGCGGCGAGCGTTGGCAAGGGATCGCGCATATAGGCGGCGCTTTGTAGATCGAACTTATGCACCATGGCCGGCCTTTCGCGCAGGGTGGACGCTAGACCGACAGTCCACCGCACGTCGCAAAAGGTTCAACCAACGGCGAGATACGATGCGCAGCCTAGACGGTGAAGCTCTCGCCGCAACCGCAGCTGCCGGTGGCATTGGGATTGTCGAAGACGAATCCCGCGGTGAAATCGTCTTCCTTCCAGTCCATCGTCGAACCGATCAGATAGAGCACCGACGCGGCGTCGACATAAAAATCGCCGCCGGGCGTTGCGATCTTCTCGTCCATCGGATCGGCCTCGGTCACATAGTCGACCGAATATGCGAGGCCAGAACAGCCTCGCTGCGGGGTCGAGAGCTTGACGCCGATCGTGCCGTCGGGCGCATGGGCCATCAGCTTCGCGATCCGCGCTTCGGCGGATCCGGTGAGGGTGAGCGCAGCGGGCATTTGGCGGACTTTGGTGGCCATCACAGCATCCCCAGTTCGAGTTTGGCTTCGTCCGTCATCTTCGACGGATCCCAAGGCGGATCCCAGACGAGATTGACCTCGGCATGGCCGACACCCGGCACCGAGCCGACACGCAGCTCAATCTCGCCGGGCATCGATTCGGCGACCGGGCAGTGCGGCGTCGTCAATGTCATGGTGACGATCGCCTCGGCATTGTCGCTCACCTCGACGCCGTAGATCAGTCCGAGATCGTAGATGTTCACCGGAATCTCCGGATCGTAAATCTCCTTGAGCGCGACGATCACATCGGCGCGCAGATCGCCGCTCCCGGTGCCGGCGTCTTCTTCCGGCCGCTGCGCGAGAAAGCCTTCGAGATAATCCCGCTTGCGTTCGAGTTTCGCCGAATCGCTCTCCCCCTCAACGGGCGAAGGAGCGGCGACATAGGTTTTTTCCGTGGCGGTTTTTTCGGCGGTCGCGTCGTCGACGCGCGCCTTGGCGGGTTTGTCCACCCGGTCCACTTCCTCGACCATTATCTTGCGTTCTTCGTTCATGCCGAACCCCTATCCGAAAATCCGCGTAACCCGCTCGATGCCTTTGACGAGCGCGGCGACATCGTCGCTGTTGTTATAAACCCCGAAACTCGCCCGCGCGGTCGCGTCGACACCGAGATAGGCCATCAGCGGCTGGGCGCAGTGATGACCGGCGCGGATCGCGACGCCCTCTTCGTCAAGGATCGTCCCGATATCGTGCGGATGCACACCCTCGATGCCGAAGCTGACGATCCCGGCGCTGTCCTCCGGCCCGAACAGCCGAACGCTGTTCAGCTGCGAGAGCGCGTCGCGGGTTTCGGCGACGAGCACCGCCTCGGTCGCATGAATGGCGTCGAGCCCGAGTGCGGACACATAGTCGATCGCCGCGTGAAGCCCGAGCGCGCCGACGATATGCGGCGTTCCGGCCTCGAACCGCTGCGGCGGCGGCGCATAGGTCGTACGCTCGAACGTGACCTTGTCGATCATCGAGCCGCCGCCCTCCCAGGGTGGCATGGCATCGAGGATCTCGCCCCGGGCCCAAAGCGCGCCGATCCCGGTCGGGCCGTAGAGCTTGTGCGCCGAGAAAACGTAGAAATCGCAATCGAGCGCCTGCACGTCGACGGCCATGCGCGGCACCGCCTGGCATCCGTCGAGCAGGAGCTTGGCGCCAACGCCATGAGCGAGCTGCGCTGCACGGCGAGCGTCGAGCACCGAGCCGAGCACGTTGGAGACATGGCCGAGCGCGACCAGCTTGTGCCGTTCGGTCAGCATGGCGGCCATAGCATCAAGATCGATCCGGCCGTCCTCGGTCAGCGCTACGACATCGATTTCCGCGCCGACCCGTTCGGCCAGCAGCTGCCACGGCACGATATTGGAATGATGTTCGAGCTGCGAGAGCAGGATGCGGTCACCCGCGCCGATACTCGCATTCCCCCAGCTGTTCGCGACGAGATTGATCGCTTCGGTCGCGCCGCGCGTGAAGACGATCTCGCTATCCGATGCCGCGCCGATGAAATCGGCCACCCGCTTGCGCGCGGCCTCATAGGCAAGCGTCATATCGGCCGAGCGCGAATAGACGCCGCGATGGACGGTGGCATAGCGCTCGCCATAGCCGGACGCGATCGCATCGATCACGGCCTGCGGCTTCTGTGCTGTCGCCGCCGTATCGAGATAGCGCCAGCTATCGCCGAGCCCGGGAAAATCGGCGCGGACGTCGATCGGCGAGGGGGCGGTCATGACGTTCACGTGATCGCCTCCAGCACCGCCAGCGCCCTGGCCTCGATCGCATCATGCGCAGCTTCGTCTTCAAGGCTCACAAAGGCGTCGGCAATAAACGCCTGCAACATCAGCCGCCGGGCCTCGGCAGGGGGCAGGCCGCGCGACGCCATGTAGAAGAGCGCCGCCTTGTCAAGTTCGCCGACCGTCGCGCCATGCGCGCACTTCACATCGTCGGCGAAGATTTCGAGTTCGGGCTTGGCGTTCGCCGTCGCGGTACGGTCGAGCAGCATCGCTTTCACGGACTGGGAGGCATCCACTTTCTGCGCATCGCGCGCAACGCCGACCTTACCGAGAAACGATCCCGTCGCGGTTTCGCCGAGCACGCTGCGGACGACCTGGTTGCTGGTCCCACCGGGTTCGACATGGCGGACATCGGTGACGATTTCGAGCGTCTGGTCGCCGGTGCCGAGGATCGCGCCGCCCAGCTCGAAATGAGCGCCTTCGGCCAGCGTGACCTCGACGGCGATCCGGCCATAATCGGCGTCGATGGCAAGGCAGTGCAGAGCAAAGCTGCCGCCCTTTTCGATCCGAATTGCCAGAGTTTCTACTGCGACATTGGGTTCGCCGGCTTCGAGAACCAGCTGCCGGGTAGCGGACTCACCTTCAGCAATGACGATCTCCTCGCGCTGGCCGGCGATATCGGGCCATACCGGCGCAAGAGCGCCGAGATCGCTATAGCGCCAAGCTTCATCGCGGCGGGTGGGAAGGGGAAGCATCTCGTTCATGCTGCCTCCGCTATCGCCTCATAGCCTTCATTTTCGAGCTGCACCGCGAGCTCTGGCCCGCCGGTGCGGACAATGCGTCCGTCGGCCAGCACATGGACATAATCGGGTTTCACGACGTCGAGCAGGCGCTGGTAATGGGTGATGAGCAACACCGCCTTGTCGGGCTTTCTCATGATCGTGTTGATCCCTTCGCCCACCGTACGCAGCGCATCGATATCGAGGCCGCTATCGGTTTCGTCGAGGATCGCGAGAGTCGGATCGATGATACCCATCTGGACCATTTCGTTGCGCTTCTTCTCGCCACCCGAAAAGCCGACATTGACGGCGCGCTTGAGCATCTCGGCATTCATCTTGAGCGCACTCGCCTGCTCGCGCGCGAGCTTCAGGAATTCGCCGCCCGAAAGCTCCTCCTGCCCACGCGCCTTGCGCTGCGCGTTGAGCGCCGTTCGCAGGAACTGGACGTTGGAAACGCCCGGAATCTCGACCGGATACTGGAACCCGAGAAAGAGCCCCGCAGCCGCCCGCTCATGCGGATCCATATCGAGCAGATCTTCGCCGTTATACGTCGCCGAGCCTTGGGTTACCTCATAGCCGTCACGGCCGCCCAGCACATAGGCGAGCGTCGATTTGCCCGCGCCATTCGGACCCATGATCGCGTGAATCTCGCCAGCGGCGATTTCGAGGCTCAGCCCCTTGAGGATTTCGGTTCCGCCGATTTCGGCGTGGAGATTATCAATTTTAAGCATTGGGTTCCGTTTCTTCTTCGGCGATTTCGTCGTCGGGCGTGGAGTCTTCCGCGGTGTCGGTTTCTTCGGCCTCGCTCTCATCGGCTGCGTCCGCCTCGCGTTCGTCACGCAGGCTGGTCACCTCGTCGGTGACGATCATTGCCAGTGCGACATCGGACTGCGCGACCAGCCGTTCGGCGCTGGCGCGGACATCGGCCTCGGGCGAATCCGGATAGCGCGGCAGCAGGCTGAAATAGAAGGCGTTCACATAGGCCGCGCGCTGGCCCGAACAGCGCAGCAGCGCTTCGCGACTGATCGTGTCGAGCGCGAAGCCGGTTTCCTCGAGCGCGGCGCCGGCCTCCGAGGCGCAGAGCGAATAGGCGTTGAAGGCCAGCGTCAGGTCGGACGGTTCGGGCGGCGCTTCGTCCTCCGCGGGCTCTTCCTCTCCGGCCGCGACGACATCGCTACCGGCGATCACCGCGTCTTCCGCGGTCGCATCGTCGTCCCCGTCCTGATCGCCCGTCACGATCTGATCGCTCAGAAGTGAGTCGATCGCGTTCAGGTCGACCGCACCATCCTCTTCGGCATCCGTCTGGGCATGAACGGCAACCGTTGCGGCCAGCACCACACAGACCGCTATCGATGCAATGCGCATCATCATCCGACACTTCCCTCCAGACTGATCCCCAAAAGTTTCTGCGCCTCAACCGCAAATTCCATCGGCAGCTGCTGCAGGACCTCCTTCGCGAAACCGTTGACGATCAGCGCCACAGCCTGCTCTTCGTCGAGGCCGCGCTGCTGCGCGTAGAACATCTGGTCGTCGCTGATCTTGGAGGTCGTCGCCTCATGCTCGATCTGTGCGCTCGGGTTCTTCACCTCGATGTACGGAACCGTGTGCGCGCCGCATCTGTCGCCGAGCAGCAGGCTGTCGCACTGGGTGAAGTTGCGCACGCCTTCCGCCTTCGGCCCGACGCGGACGAGGCCGCGATAGGTGTTGTCCGACCTGCCAGCGCTGATGCCCTTGGAGATGATCGTCGAGCGGGTGCCCGGCGCATTATGGATCATCTTGGTGCCGGTGTCGGCCTGCTGGTAATTGTTCGTGAGCGCCACCGAATAGAATTCGCCGATGCTGTTCTCGCCATTGAGGACGCAGCTCGGATATTTCCAGGTGATCGCGCTGCCCGTCTCGACCTGGGTCCAGCTGATCTTGCTGTTCTTACCTTGGCAAAGCCCGCGCTTCGTCACGAAATTGTAGATACCGCCCTTGCCCTCGGCATCGCCCGGATACCAGTTCTGAACGGTAGAGTATTTTATTTCGGCATCGTCGAGGGCAACCAGTTCGACAACCGCCGCGTGGAGCTGGTTCTCGTCCCGCATCGGCGCGGTGCACCCTTCGAGATAGGAAACATAACTCCCCTTCTCGGCGACGATCAGCGTGCGTTCGAACTGGCCAGTATTCTCGGCATTGATCCGGAAATAGGTGGAAAGCTCCATCGGGCAGCGCACGCCCTCGGGGATGTAGACGAAGGTGCCGTCGGAAAAGACCGCACTGTTGAGTGCGGCGAAATAATTGTCGTGAACCGGCACGACCTTGGCGAGCCATTTCTTTACCAGCTCGGGATGTTCGCGGATGGCCTCGGAGATGGAGAGGAAGATGACGCCGGCCTTGGCCAGTTCCTCGCGGAAGGTCGTCGCGACGCTGACGCTGTCGAACACGGCATCGACGGCCACTTTGCGCGCGCCTTCGACGCCGGCGAGGACCTTCTGCTCCTCGATCGGGATGCCGAGCTTCTCGTAGACCCGCAGGATTTCGGGATCGACCTCGTCGAGGCTGTTGAGCTTCGGCTTCGCCTTGGGCTCAGCGTAATAATAGGCGTCCTGATAATCGATCGGCGGGATGTTGAGCTTCGCCCAATCCGGGCTGTCCATCTCCTGCCAGCGGCGAAACGCCTTCAGCCTCCAGTCGAGCATCCATTCCGGCTCTTCTTTCTTCGCCGAAATGAACCGGACCGTATCTTCGTTCAGGCCCTTGGGCGCAAAATCCTGTTCGATGTCGGACGAGAAACCCCATTCATAGGTTTCCGCCTTTTTGGCTGCCTCAAGGGCTTCTTCGTTCCGGACTTGCGTATCGTTGGTCATGCGTGGGCACTTTCGGTCAAACGGACAGGAGCAGTATCGGACAGGCTGGCCAGGCTGACATTGTCGAGCGCGCCGCGGATGGCGTCGTTGACGACACCCCAATGCGGCTTGACCTGGCAGCTGGGTTCGAGCGCGCAATCATGCCGCCCCTGCTCGACACAGGCGGTCATTGCGATCGGACCCTCAACGGTCTCGATAATATCGGCCAGGCTGATCGCGGCGGCCGGGCGCGCGAGCTGGATACCGCCGCCCGCACCGCGCATCGATTTGAGGAGGCCACCACGCGACAGGAGGCTGATCAGCTTCTGCGTCGTCGGCAGCGGGATTCCGGTTTCCTCGGCCAGCTGCGTCGCGCTGGTGCGCGAACCGCCGCAATGCTGCGCGGCGGCGCGCATCGTGACGACGGCGTAATCGGCCATACTGGAAAGGCGCATTGTTAATCCTCAAATCGGACTGATTCGTTCCGATTAGGGATTTGGGCCGTTGCCGGCCAAAAATCAAGACTTTGCTGTCGTCCGGACCACGTTCAGGTGTCGGAGATCAGCTTGCTCACTTTTCCCGCCAGTTTCTTGCGCCGCTCGGCCACTTCCTTGGTCAGGGCCGTCGGCTTTTTGCTCATCTTGCCGGGAGTGACGCCGGTAAATTCCTTGATCTCGCGAATAAGATGCGACTGATCGTAAAAGGCGTCTTCGACAGATTCGCCATCTTCGCCATCCTTGCGCACGAGGAGCGAAGCCGCGCGCAGTGCCCGGTATTTGCGGGCCAGCAACTTGGGTGACGCACCGTAGAAGCGCTTCGTCATCCGCTCGACCTGCCGCTTGGAAAGACCGGAGCGTTCGATCAGCTCGTTGATGTCCGGCGAGGCGCTGCCGGTCAGCCATTCATCGACCACCCGGGTGAACCAGATCGGCGAGGATTCGGCATCTTTCAGCAATTCCCGCGCAAAAGTCTCCCCGATGGCCGCCTTTTCGGCCATGGTTTCAGCCGCATCGATCGCCGCATGCGTTTTCATCACGCCGTAGCCGAAGATCGACACGGCATCGATCAGACGGTTGGTATGGTTCTCCGCATCGGCACCCATGAGGCTGCCCCAGCCGGCCGGCTGGAGCCCGATACCGAAAATCTCCAGCGGACCGTTGACGTGACCGATGGTCGGCCCGGTGGTGGGGCCGATGATGATGACCGGCGTCGCATCCATGTAGACGCCATCGCAAAATTCGTAGCCGCCGCTCCCTTTCAGCAGAAAACGCAGCTGGGCGCGGTCCGCGCGCTCCGTCTGCTGGGTTTCCTCGACATCCGCGGCAAACAGGTAAAATGTAGAGACCAACTCCTGAAGGTCCTCAGGAGGTGGCGCGAATTCCAGCGAGAATTTCGACAGATCGTCCAATATGTGCGCCCCGAAGCTTGTGTTTTTTTGCTTCTGGAAACAACGGTTAGCGCATTCTGATGACAAAAAAAAGCGGCCCACGACAGTTTCCTGCCGGGGCCGCTAGTCTTAAGCATCCCCATATGGGGATCCTTCGGGTCGCGGGGCCGGACTACACCGAGTCGAGTCACGCGTATTGGACAGAATCGACAAAATGACCGCTCAATCTCCGGACCGGACGGTTTCGATCCAGGCATCGACCTGGACCTCGAGAATGTCGAGCGGGACGGGGCCGGGCGCCAGCACCGCATCGTGAAAACCGCGCCAGTCGAAATCGTCGCCCAGCGTATCCATCGCGCGCTGGCGCAGCTCCATGATCTTCAGCTTGCCGATCATATAGGCCGTCGCCTGGCCCGGATAGACGATGTAGCGTTCGATCGCCTTGCGGATATCCCCTTCCGGATTGGGGGTGTTCCCCTGCAGATAGGCGATCGCTTCTTCGCGCGACCAGCGCATGTGATGGATGCCCGTATCGACGACGAGGCGGCAGGCGCGCCATAATTCCATGCCGAGCCGGCCGAAGTCCGAATAGGGGTCGGTATAACCGCCCATATCCTTGCCGAGCTCTTCCGAGTAGAGCCCCCAACCCTCGGTATAGGCGGTAAACCCACCGAATCGGCGGAAGGGCGGAATATCGCCGCCCTCGACCTGCAGGGCGCGCTGCAGGTGGTGACCGGGCACCGCCTCATGATAGGCCAGCGCTTCCAGCTCGGTCCGCGACATATCGCGCAAGTTATAAAGGTTCACATAATAGGTGCCGGGACGCGAGCCGTCAGGTGTCGGCGCGTTGTAGAAGGCCTTGCCCGCCGATTGTTCGCGGAATGCCTCGACCGGTTGCACCACGACATCGGCCCGGGGCAGCGTGCCGAAAAATTCCGGCAGGCGTTCCTGCATTGCCGCGATGACGGCATTGGCCTCGGCCAGATAGTCCTCGCGCGTCGTGTGGAACATCGCGTCATCGTTGCGCAGGTGGACGAAAAATTCCTGCAGCGTCCCCTCGAACCCGACCTGGTCCATGATTGCGTGCATTTCGCCGTGGATGCGGGCAACCTGCTCGAGCCCGATCTGATGAATCTCGTCCGCCGTCAGGTCGGTGGTCGTATAGTAGCGCAGCCGTTCCGCATAATAGTCCGCGCCATTGTCGAACCGCCAGATGCCGTCCGCCTCCGGCGCGCTGGCCTGTTGCCGCTCGAACATCGCGATCAGCCGCTCATAAGCCGGGCCGACCGATACGATCAGCGCGGCGCGGCCCCGGGCGATCAGATCCGCTTTGTCCGCATCGGGGATGTCGAGCGCGTTCACCTTGCTCTGCAGATCGGCGAACAGCGGCGCGTCTTCGCCTTCGGTGAAGGGCGCGCCCGTGATCACGTTGCGCGCGTCTGAGATGATGTACGGGAACACCCAGTCGGGCGGCAGGACCCCGCTGGCCTCCCGTGCTTCCGCTTCCCCGATCAGCTGATCCATCACCGGGCCAAGACCCTGAAGCCGGCTCACATAGGCCTCGGCCTCTTCGGCATTCGACACCCGGTGAATGTTGATCAGAAAGGCGGGCAAGCCGCTCTGCGCGCCGTTCATCTGGTCGAACACATAATCGTTGCCGCGGAACTGGAACGCCGCGCTGCGCCGCTCCGCCATCCGTTCGAAAAGCTGGTAGGAGAGCCGCGAATCGGCGCTGAGATCGGCATCGGCAAACCGCGCGCGCATCTGGTCGCGCGCCGCGATCAGCCGCTCCTGCTCGGCCACCGCATCGGCATCGCTGAAATCGCCCCATTCCCCGTAATCCTCGTCGCGGATGCCGCGGAACGATTTGGCGAGCGGCCCGAATGCGAGCTCGGCCTCGTCATAGGCTTCGAAAAATTCGACCAGTGCCGCATCCGCAGTCTGGACCGCAGACGCTTCGGCGGTCTGCGCGGCAGCGGACGCGACCGGTGCCGGCGCAACCGCGAAACCGGCAAACAGGATGGATGAGGACAAGAGCAACAGGCGAGGCATGGGCGAACTCCGTTTGATAAGCTGATGGCGGCGTGTGTGGCCCATTCGCGCGCTTTTGACCAGCCGCCCCCGCGCTGCCATAGCGCCGCGCATGGCGATCTATCCGCTTCTCCGCCCGCTGGTGTTCACGCTCGATGCCGAGCGCGCGCACGCACTGACTATCGCGGCGCTCAAGGCCGCGCCGATCGGCGCGCCGCCGCGATCGCCCCCGGCGCTTGCCAGCCGGGTGGCGGGACTCGATTTTCCCAACCCGGTCGGGCTGGCCGCGGGCTTCGACAAGAATGCCGAAGTGCCGGAAAAGATGCTCGGCCTGGGGTTCGGCTTTGCCGAGGTCGGCACGCTCACGCCCCTGCCGCAGCCAGGCAATCCAAAGCCGCGAATCTTCCGGCTCACCGCGGACCGGGCGGTGATCAACCGCCTCGGCTTCAACAATGGCGGTCAGGCCGACGCGGCGAAGCGGCTTGCCCGCCGCGACCGGACCCACGGCATCGTCGGGATCAATATCGGCGCGAACAAGGACAGCGCGGACCGGATCGCCGATTACGAGACCGGCGTCCGTGCGATGGCCCCGCTGGCCGATTATCTGACGATCAACATTTCCTCACCCAATACGCCCGGGTTGCGTGCGCTGCAGGACGAGGACGCGCTCGATGCCCTGCTGGAACGGACCGTGGAGGCCCGCGGCGATCACGGGCCGCCCATCTTCCTGAAAGTGGCGCCCGACCTCGATCCGGCCGATATCGAGGCCATCGCGCGGATCAGCACGGCGCGCAAAATGGACGGGCTGATCGTCGGCAACACGACGATCAGCCGCCCGCCGCTGCAATCGAAACTGGCATCCGAAACGGGCGGCCTTTCCGGCCGGCCGCTCGCCCCGCTCGCCCGCCAACGCCTCGCCGATATCCGCGCCGCTACGGGCAGCGCTATGCCGATCATCGCGGTGGGCGGCATCGACTCCGCCGAGGAGGCCTGGGCGCGCATCCGCGCCGGGGCTTCGCTCGTCCAGCTCTACTCTGCGCTAGCCTATGAAGGTCCGGGTCTCGGTCGCCGGATCGTCCTCGGTCTCGACCGGCTGCGGGCCCGCGAAGGATTTGAAACGATCGGCGATGCGGTGGGAAGCGGTTGAGGCAGGGCCCCGGCGCGCTCAGCGCGAGCCGATCAGCACGACGCCTTCGCGGCGCGGATCGAAACCGCCATCGACCCGGCCTTCGCGGATCAACACGCCATGAACGCCTGAGTCCTCGCCCCGTCCCGGCGTAACCTCGAGACCCCGCGCGGCGAGGCCCGCGATGACATCGGGATCGAACCGATCCACCTCGCCGCCGATCCGCGAGCCGCGGGCCACGAGATTGGGGAGTGCGAGGGCATCCTGCATCGGCAGGCCCCAATCGATCGCCGCGACGAGCGATTTGCCGACATAGGCGAGGATCGAATTGCCGCCGGCCGATCCGATCGCGCCGGCAAAGTCGCCATCGGCATCGAGCAGGATCAGCGGCGACATGGACGAGCGCGGCCGCTTGCCGGGCGCGACGGCATTCGCCGCCGGCGCCCCGTCCGGCCCGACCGGATCGAAGGAGAAGTCGGTGAGCTGGTTGTTGAGGAAGAAGCCGTCGACCATCCGCCCGCTGCCGAAGATCGACTCGACCGTCGTCGTCATCGAGACGACATTGCCCTCGGCATCGCGGATTACGAAATGCGACGTGCCGGCGGGTTCCAGAGTGCGATCCGCGGCAGGCGCCGGGACGCCTTCGGGCCGGCCCGCTGCCGGAGGGGCCATCGCGGTGTCGCCGATGAGCGCGGCGCGGCGATCGAGATAATCGGGCGTCAGCAGCCCGTCGACCGGCACATCGACATCGCCATAATAGGCGTCCCGATCGGCATACATCAGCCGGCTCGCTTCGGCGAAGAGGAACCAGGCTTGGGAATCCTCCGGCCCGCGCTCGGCGATATCAGTGCGCTCGAGCAGGCCGAACAGTTGCAGCAGCGCCGCGCCGCTGGACGGCGGCGGCGGCGCGCAGATCCGGTATACCCGATATGGCCGGCAGACCGGCTCGCGCTTCACCGGCCGGTAGGCCGCAAGATCGGTCATCGTCATCTGCCCGCCCAGCGGGCCCGCCCGGGTCCGCGCGACGATCGCGGCGGCGGTGCTGCCGCGATACAGGGCGTCCGGTCCTTCGGCGGCCAGCCGTCTCAGGAAACCGGCATAGTCGGGATTGCGCAGGCGATCGCCCGGCCGCAGCCGGGTGCCATCGGGGCGAGAAAAATAGGCGTCAGCATCCGGCACCGAAAGCTGCGGGAAATTGAATGTCAGAAAACGGCCGAGCCGCGGGCTGACGATGAACCCGTTCTCGGCTGTATCGACGGCGCTGCCGAACAGGCCGCTCCAGTCGAGCGCGCCATGCTCGTCATGCGCCAGCGCCAGCGCGGCGACCGCGCCGGGAACACCCGTCGCGCGTCCGCTGACAACGGCATCGCGATAGGAGAGCGGTGTGCCGTCGGCGTCGAGAAACATCGAACGGCTCGCCTGGGCGGGCGCAGTTTCGCGGCCATCGTAAACGGTCAGCGCGCCGGTCTCGCCGTCGAAATAATGGAGAAAGGCCCCGCCCCCCATTCCGGAGGATTGGGGTTCGACGAGAGACAGCATCGCCTGGGTCGCGATCGCGGCATCGATCGCGGTGCCCCCGCGTTCGAGCACGTCCATCCCGGCGCTCGCCGCGAGCGGGTTGGCGGCAATGACGAAAGGCTGCGCGGCGGCGCTTTCGGCGGCCGGCGATTGCGGCTCGACTATTTGGGTTTGCGAGGATGCGCACGAAGCGAGCATGAGCAGGCCGAGCGCGGCGAGAAATCGGTGAAGCATCATCACCGCTTCCCTTAGGCGAACGCCGAGGGGATTGTCTATCTGGCGCTGACGCCAATATCCGCTAAAAGCGTGGCTTGCCGGTCCCTCCCGGGTTCGGCGGTGGCCCAACCGACTATTATCTTCCCCAGGACGAATGATCATGCGCCAGCTCGAACATTTCCCCAACCTCCTGACGATGTTCTTCACCCGGGTGCGGGAGAAGGGCGACGCGCCTTTTCTCTGGAAACATGGCGATTCAGGCTGGGAGTCGATCAGTTGGCGCGAAACGGCCGAACAGGTCTGCGCGCTCGCCGATGCGCTCGAGCGGCTCGGTCTCAAGCGCGGCGACCGCGTGATGCTGGTCTCCGAAAACCGGCCCGAATGGTGCATCGCCGATCTCGGCATCATGGCTGCTGGCTGCATCACCGTGCCCACCTACACCACGAACACCGAGCGCGATCATACGCATATCCTGGAGGACAGCCGGTCCAAGGCGGTCATCGTTTCCACCCAGAAGCTTGCCAAATCGATCACCAGCGCGGCGCTCAACGCCACCCATTGCAAATCGATCATCGGCATCGAACCGATGCGCGTCGGCCAGGGCGGCGATGTGCGGTATTACGACTGGTCGTCGCTGCTTAGCGCCGAAACTCCGGATGTCGATGCGCGGGCGGCGGCCTGCGATTTCGCGCGCGAGGATACCGCCTGCATCATCTATACCAGCGGAACCGGCGGCGCGCCGCGCGGCGTGATGCAGCATCATGGCGCGATCCTCCACAATTGCGAGGGCTGCGTCGCGGTGATTTCGGAGGATTTCGGATGGAAGCAAGAAGTATTCCTGTCCTTCCTCCCGCTCAGCCATGCTTACGAGCATAGCGGCGGACAATTCTTCCCGATCGGCCTCGGCGCGGAAATCTACTATTCGCGGGGCCTCGACAAGCTGGCCGCCGATATTCTCGAGACCCGGCCGACGATCATGGTCGTCGTTCCCCGGCTGTTCGAAGTGCTGCGGCAGCGCCTGCTCAAGACAATCGAGAAACAGGGCAAGTTCCCCAACTACATGCTGCAAAAGGCACTCGATATCGGCGAAAAGGATTATGGAGGATCGGTTCCGATCAAGGACAAGCCGATGGATGTGCTGCTCGACGTCATCCTGCGGCCCAAGATCCGCAAGCGATTCGGCGGCCGACTGAAGGCGATGGTGTCTGGCGGTGCGCCGCTCAATCCCGAAATCGGCATCTTCTTCCATTCGCTCGGGCTGACCTTGCTGCAGGGATATGGCCAGACGGAGGCTGCACCGGTCATCAGCTGCAATCGCCCCAAGACCGGCCTGAAGATGGATACGGTCGGCCCGCCGCTCCAGAACACCGAGGTCAGGATCGCCGAGGACGGCGAAATCCTCGTCCGCGGCGAACTCGTCATGCACGGCTATTGGCGCAACGCGGAAGAAACCGACCGCGTCCTCAAGGACGGCTGGCTTCATACCGGCGATATCGGGCATATCGACGACGCTGGCCGGATCGCGATAACGGACCGCAAGAAGGACCTCATCGTCAACGACAAGGGCGACAATGTCGCGCCCCAGCGGGTCGAAGGTATGCTTACACTCGAACCGGAAATTCTGCAGGCGATGGTCGTCGGCGACAAGCGCCCCCATCTCGTCGGCCTGATCGTCCCCGATCCCGAATGGGTGCGGGAATGGGCGGCGGAGAACGGCGTGCCCAATGACGAGGTCGCCCTGCGCGAAAATCCCGAATTCCACCGGGCGGTTTCGGCGGCGGTCGACCGGGTCAACAAGGGGCTGTCCACCGTCGAGAAGGTCCGCCGCGTCGTCTTCGCGGACGAACCCTTCAGCGTCGAGAACGACCAAATGACGCCGTCGATGAAAATCCGCCGCCATGTCCTGCGCGCGGTCTATGGCGAACGGCTCGACGCGCTCTACAAGCGGTAGCGCGCGGCGGTTCCTGTACTATTCGGGCCGGTACGGCGTAAATTCGCCCAACGCGCAGCTGCCGAACGACGCGCCGCTGTACGGATCGCGCACCTCGACGAGTTCGCCGCTGCACAGCTGGCTCGAGCCGTAGCGCTGCGAAACGAGCGTGCTTTCTGAACGCAGGGTCGGGCACATGCCGTCCAGATCGTTCCGATACACGACGGGGCCCACCCGATAGAGGATCATCTGGTTGCCGATGATCGAGGTTTGCGTCGTCGGACGGGTATTGATGCAGGGCTGACTGTCGCCCGGCGTCTTGCCGTCGAGCAAGGCGGCCATTCGGCGTTCGTCGCGCTCCGACAGGGCATCGGCGCCGGAGTTGGACGCTTCCATCGCACTGGCCGCGCATCCGGCGAGCAGGGGTAATGCGAACGCCATGGGTAGTAATCGAACCATGAGAGTTCCTTTCGCTTTTTGCCCCCGAACCTTCCGGTTACCACAAATCCGCCTAGAACGCATCCTTTGCGGCACGGCGCTCGGCGAGTTCGGCGGCGGACCGGGCGCGCATGAAGGGATTGGTGGCGCGCTCGAGCCCGATCGTCGTCGGTACAGTCGCCTCGCCGCGCTCGCGCATGGCGACGACCTCTGCCATCCTCTCGGTCAGCGCCTGATTGTCCGGCTCGGCGGTCACGGCATAGCGGCCATTGGCCTCGGTATATTCGTGGGCGCAATAGACGCGCGTTTCGTCGGGCAGTGCTTCGAGCTTGCGCATATTCGCATACATCTGTTCGGCCGTTCCCTCGAACAGCCGCCCACAGCCCATGGCGAACAGCGTGTCGCCTACGAATGCGGCCTTTTCGCTCGGCAAGTGATAGGCGATATGGCCGGCCGTGTGGGCCGGGACGTCGATCACCTCGGCGACGACATCGCCCAGCCTTGCGGTATCGCCTTCCTTGACCGTCCGGTCGAGCGTCGGAATGCGCGCCTGCTCGGCCTCCGGGCCGGTTATCGTGCAGCCGGTCGCCGCCTTGATCGCCTCGTTGCCGCCCGTATGGTCAGGGTGCCAGTGCGTGTTCCAGATCTGGGTGATCGGCCAGCCGCGCTCGTCGGCCTCAGCGAGTACCGGATCGGCGACGGCGGGATCGACGACCATCGTCTCGCCGCTTTCCGGTTCGTGGACGAGCCAGACATAATTGTCGGACAGGACGGGGATGCGGACGATTTCAAGCATGAAACAGTCATAGGCTCGCGACCCGCCAAAGTTAAGACTTCGCCCGACACCAGCCCGATGTGTCGGGGCCCCGATGTCGACTTGCCCGCAGTTCCAGTCCTTTCGCGCCATGGAAACGTTAACGCCGCTTCAACGTCGCTGAGATAGAAACGTTCAAGGGGTCAAGGACGAGGGACGAGTGGGATTGCGGTTACTGCTCCATATCCTGTTGATTATAAGCGCATTTGTCGCAGCGGGTCCGCTGTCCGCAGCCGAGCCGCTCGTCGACCGGTTGTGCGTCCTGCAGACCGCGACCGATGTCGATTTCGATGCTGCCATGGCCCGTTCCGATCGATGCCGCGACGGCGATTTTTCGATAGCCGGCCCCCGCGTCTGGGCGTTCGCCCCGGTCGCCGATCTGGCGGACATCGGGGAGCCGTTGCTGCTGAGTGTCGATCCGTCGAGCTTCGAACGGATGCTCGTGCATGTGCGCGATGCCGAAGGCCACTGGACCGGCCGAAGCTATGACAATCGGATCGCCGCCGAAAACTGGCGCGCGGGGATGCGGTTTACAGTCGGCCTTGCAACCGACGGCGCGGACGTCACGGCCCTCGCCGTCGCATTCGATCGGCCTCGGCTTCCATCGAACATATCCAATCTCGCATTGACCGGTCCCCTGGCGGCGGAGACCAATCATGTCCGCACGAGCCTGTTCTACGCCTTCTTCATCGCCCTGCTGATCGTGCCGATGATCTACAATCTCGCCTTCTTCTCCGTGCTGCGCGAGCAATTCATGCTCTGGCATATCGGCATGGGGTGCGGGATCATCGGCTATGCGATCTTCTCCGGCGGGTTCGTCTACTATCTCGTGCCCGATATCGCGCTGCCGACACGCTGGACGCTCAATATGTGGAGCATCGCGGTCGGGGTGACCGCGTCCGCCATGTTCTGCCGTACCTTTCTCGAGCCGGGCAAGGTATCGCCGCTGATCCTGCGCGCGATCGACGCGTCGGCGATCCTGATCCTCGTCACGACGGCAACCGTCACATTGGGCGGACCGCCGCTGCGCGTCATCGGCCAGAAAATCTATCTGCTCTCCTTCGCGCCCGCGACAACGCTTTTCGCGATCGCGATCATCCAGGCGCTGTTCCGCGACAGCCGGGCGGCGCGGTTCCAGGCGGTTGCCTGGAGCGCGCTCATTCTGTGCGCCTTCGATCGTATCGGGCGCGGTATCGGGCTTTACGAGGGGCCTGCCATACTCGATTTCGCAATCTATATCGCGCTGGCATTCGAAACGGTCGTGACCGCGCTCGGCATCGCCGATCGCGTGATGACCATCCGGCGTCAACGCGACAGCGCGCGCGAGAGCGAAGCGGCATTCGAGAAGCTGGCGAGCACGGACTATCTGACCGGTCTCAACAACCGGCGCGCGCTCGTCGCCGCCTTCGACGACGCGACGGGCTCATTCGGCGCCCGCGGTTTTGCGCTGGTCGATCTCGATCATTTCAAACGCGTCAACGACCGGCACGGACACGATGTCGGCGACCGGGTCTTGCAATCGATCGCGCAAGTCATGCGGGAATGGAGCAACGTCACCGCGGGCCGCATCGGGGGCGAGGAATTCGTCGCGCTGATCCACAGCGCCGATCCGAGGGAAACGGCCAAGCGTCTGTGCGCGGCGATCAGCGACCATGTGCGGGATGCGGTCCCCGAGCTCCAGGACCCGCTGACCGCCAGCATCGGGCTCGTGCCCATTCTCCCGGGCCAGAGTTTCACGGAAGCCTATCGGGCTGCGGACAAATGCCTCTACCGTGCGAAGGAGGCGGGCCGCAATCAGGTCGTTGCGGACTGGAACGCGCCTGTTGTCGGCGAACCGGAGCGCGCCGTCGCCTAGCGTTCGGGCCGGACAGGCCTTACCATTCGCCGACATTCTCCATCGACGCCCAAGGCTCGGCCGGCGCTTTCGCCTCACCCTTCTGCAGCAATTCGATCGAGATATCGTCGGGCGAGCGGACAAAAGCCATCCGCCCGTCGCGCGGCGGGCGGTTGATCGTGACACCGCCGTCCATCAGCCGCTGGCAGCTTTCATAGATATCGTCGACCGCATAGGCGAGATGGCCGAAATTCCGCCCGCCATCATATTGCTCCGCCTCGCCATCTTCGGGCGGCCAGTTATAGGTGAGTTCTACTTGCGCGTCCTCGTCGCCGGGCGCGGCGAGAAAGACGAGCGTGAAACGGCCCTGCTCGCTGTCGTAGCGCTTGAGCTCCCGGAGACCGAGCAGATCGAAAAAGGCGCGGGTTTCGTCGATATCGGAAACGCGGATCATCGTGTGAAGATATTTCATCGGATCTTTTTCCTTCCGTCGGTCAACGGCTCATCGTAAGTCAGCAACGGTTCATCTCTGAAGCTTCATAGCCGGAACCGGTATCGGGTCGCGTCATAGACGCCCGCCGGGGCGAACGAAAGCACTGGCGGGCGAGCATAAGGGGTGTGAACCGATGACCGACGACAATAGCGAAAACAAAGGCCGGGGCTGGCATATGCCGGACTCGCGAACGATCCTGATCGCGAGCGGAATGCTCGGCGTCAGCATGATCGCGGGCGGCTATCTGCTCGGTGACGGCCTGTTGCGGGCTCGCATGGCGGACCGGTCGGTAACCGTGCGCGGACTCGCCGAGCGCGAGGTGACGGCGGACTTGGCGACCTGGACGATTTCCTATTCGGCGCGCTCGTCGAACCTCGCCGAGGCGCAGGGCGATATCGACCGCGACACCGAGGCGATCCGCGCCTTTTTCGGGGAACTCGGCTTCGAAGCCGAAGCGCTGCAACCCTCGGGCGTCAACGTATCGCAATACAGCAACAATAGGGGGCAGCAGACCTATACGATCCGCCAGCGGCTGCAGCTCCGGACAACCGACATCGAACGGGCGCAGGACGCCGTCGCCCGCCAGTTCGATCTCGTCCGCCGCGGCGTCGTGCTCGAGGAAGGATCGGGCATGAGCTACACCTTCACCCGGCTGAACGAGATCAAGCCCGAGATGGTGGCCGAGGCGACGCGGGACGCGCGGGCATCGGCCAACCAGTTCGCCGAAGACAGCGGCACCGATGTCGGCGGCATCCGCAGCGCGACGCAGGGCTATTTCTCGATCCAGTCGCGCGACGGAGACGCTGGCGGCTATGGCGTCGCCGACACGCCCTACAAACAGGTACGCGTCGTCACGACGATCGATTTCTATCTGGATTAGTTCTGCGGATCTGCAGGCTCCGGAGATTCGATCTCCGCACCATCCGGCAGCTCGACCGGTACGCCGGGCTCTTCCGCCAGCAAAGCCGCCAGCCGTTCGAGATAGCGTGCCGCAGCCTGACCCGGCACGCCGTCCGGGTCCACCGCAGCGGCGCGCGTCCAGGCTTGTTCAGCGATATCATAGGCGTTCAGCCCGATCGCGATATTGCCTGCCTCGAGCAGGGTCGCGGCATCATTCTGGTCGAGTTCGAGCGCGCGGTCGATAAAGTCGCCGGCCGCATCCAGATCGCCCTGCCGCCGCGCCAGGGTCGCCGAGAGCAGCCAGACGGCATTGTCATTGGGCAGCAGCGCCTGAGCGGCAATGAGATCGGCCTGCGCCGCGTTGCCGTCGTTCAGCCCGACATGCGCCTGGGCGCGTTCGAGCAGGATATTGCCGCGCACATCGTCGCTGAGATCGGGGTCGGCGAGCACCGTATCGAACCGCGTCTTCGCCGCCGCCGCGTCGCCCTTTCTCAGCGCCACGCGCCCGGCATTGGCGAGAATGCCGATACGGCGCGTATCTTCCACGGCCTCGGCGAGATCGTGCGCGCGCAGATAGGCGCGCTCGGCAGCGTCCCAATCAGCCGTGTTTTCGTAGCCGACGCCGAGGCACAGCTCGGCCTCGATGCCGCCATCCGTCAACGCCCAGCGCGCGCCCTCGGCGATCGCGGCGTTGGGGTCGGAATCTGCCAAGCGCATGCAGTTCAGCAACCGCTGGGCTCGCGCCATGGCCGCGGATTCGGTTTCGACCGCGCTCTCCTCGCGCGGCGGAATCAGGACCGGGTCGACAGGCGGCGGGGCCGCCTGCAGCGCGGCAAGGAACACAAACAAACTCATGTCAGGACGCTTTCAGGCTCGCGAGCAACCATTCGATTTGGGCCAGCAGCCGCGCGACATCCTCGACGCGCGACAGCCGGTGATCGCCATCCTTGACGAGCGTGAC
This sequence comes from Parasphingopyxis algicola, assembly GCF_013378075.1. GTDB lineage: Bacteria > Pseudomonadota > Alphaproteobacteria > Sphingomonadales > Sphingomonadaceae > Parasphingopyxis > Parasphingopyxis algicola. Next base: position 2,312,463 of record NZ_CP051131.1, read on the forward strand.
ATGGACATCGGCTGAACGCAGCTGTCGCGCGAGGCGAACCGAATATTCCCAGGGGACGTCGCGGTCCTGCTGGCCATGAACCAGACGCACCGGGCAATCGATGGCGATCTCGGTGCCCAGCAGCCGGCTCGCTTCGCCGCTCTCGAAAAAGGTCCGGCTCGTCACATAGGGAGAATCGTCATAGTCGGAGGGCTGTTCGAGCCGTCCGTCGCGCAGGATCGTGAGCTTCTCGTCCTGAGTGAAACCCCAGTCGGTGAAATCGGGCGCCGCCGCGATGCCGACCAGCGCCGATACGCGCTCGGGATGCGCGAGCGCGCAGAGCAGCATCAGCCAGCCGCCCATCGATGAACCGATCAGCACGACCGGCCCCAGCACGAGCGCGTTGACGAGGTCCATGACATCGTCGCGCCAGTCGGTCAGTTTCTGCTCCTCGAACTCGCCATCGCTCGATCCGCATCCGGCATAGTCCAACAGCAGGCAGGCGCGGTTTTCCGCCTCCGCATAGGCCATGATCGCGCTCGCTTTGGAGCCGGTCATGTCCGACATGTAGCCGGGCAGGAAAACCAGCGTCGGGCCGATGCCTTCGCGATGGCGATAGGCGAGACGCGGCCTGCCCTTGCGATCGTGATAACGAAGTTCGGTCATCCGGATGCCCCCTTGCGAATCAGGCGATTCGTCCACGCGCTGTAACCATGATTGGCCGCGATGCGAAGCCCGGCACGACCGCACGTCGCCGACCCGCAACCGCAAGGACCGCTCATGACCCCATTACGCACGCTCCCGCACATCGCCCTCGCCGCAACAGCTGTTGCAGCCTTGACCATTCCGCTTTCGTCCGGGCCCTATCCGTCTTCCGCCGTTGCACAGACAGCCGTCGACGAGACCCTTGCGTCCGGCCGGTTCAGCGGGGCGGATCGATCGCACCGGGCCAGCGGATCGGCGCGGGTCGTTCGTCTCGCCAATGGAGAACTGGAGGTCCGCCTCGAGGGCTTTTCGGTAACCGGCGGGCCGGACCTCAGGGTCTGGGTCACCGATGCGCCGCGGATCCCCAATGCCCGGGCGGCAAGACGCGCCGCCATGCCGATCTGGGACGGTTGCGGCGCAGCCGCGGCGATCAAAGCTACCGGATCCCGGCCGACGCGCTCGATGGCGAGTATCGCTCGGTCGTGATCTGGTGCCGCGCCTTCGGGGTGCTGTTTGCAAGTGCGCCGCTAGCCTAGCCGGCCGCCGCTATCGCTTCTTCGACCTGACCGAGCCGTTCCTTGCCGAAGAACATCTCGTCGTCGACATAAAAGGTCGGAATGCCGAATGCACCGCGTTCGACGGCCGCCGCCGTATTGTCGATCAACGCCTGCTTGATCGCCGGGTCCTGCGCCCCTTCGACCAGCGCCGCGCCGTCGAAGCCCGACTCGAGCATCGCTGCGGCATAGACTTCGGCATCGTCCATCTTCTTCGGTGCTTCCCACATATGGTGCAGGCCGGCCTCGACATAATCCATCAGCCGCCCGTCGCGATCGGCGACGAGCGCTCCGCGCTGGAGCAAGACCGTATTCACCGGAAAATGCGGGTTGAAATTGAAGTCGGACAATCCGTGCTTCTCGATGAAACGACGAAACTCGAGCTGTTCATAGGCCAGCTTGTTGGGGATCGGCGCATAGGCGGCCATCGGCGCCTGATTGCCGGTCGCCTTGAAAATGCCGCCGAGCAGACAGGGTATGTAACGGAACGTCGCACCGGTACGTTCGGCAATCCCCGGCAACACGCGATGCACGAGATACGCGTTCGGGCTCGCAAAATCGAAGATGAAATCGACGGTCATACTCATGGCTACCAGCTCTCCTTCCAGGGCCTGAGGTCCAGTTCATGTGTCCAGGCGCTGCGCGGCTGCTTGTGCAGCATCACATAATTGGCGGCGATCGCATCGGGCGACAGAATGGCATCCTCGTCGCGCTTCGTATCGACGTCCGGCAGGTTTTCGCGAATGAACTTCGAATCGATGGCCCCGTCGATCACGACATGGGCGACATGGATATTCTTCGGCCCCAGTTCGCGCGCCATCGTCTGGGCCAGCGCGCGCAGCGCGAATTTCGCCCCCGCAAAGGCGCTATAGCCCGGCCCGCCGCGCAGGCTTGCGGTCGCGCCGGTAAAGAGGATCGTGCCCCGGCCGCGTTCGGCCATATTCTTCGCAACCTCCCGGCCCATCAGGAAACCGGCGAAGGCAGCCATCTCCCAGACCTTGCGGTAGACGCGGGCCGTCGTCTCGGTGATCGGGAAATTCACGTTGGCGCCGATATTGAAGACGGCCGCCTCGATCGGGCCAACCTCGCTCTCGATCTGCGCGACAAGTGCGATCATCGCATCCTCATCCCGGGCATCGGTCGGCATCGCATGAGCCACACCGCCGTCCGACCGGATGCTGCTCGCCAGCGTCTCGAGCGCCCCGGCATGACGAGGCCGTCGCACGAGGCAGGCCGCCAGCCCTTCCCGTGCAAAGGCGCGGGCTATCGCGCCGCCCGTATCATCGCCCGCCCCGATAACGAGACAGGCTCCTGAAGAATCCGCTGCCATCGCTCACAGCGATGCGCATATCGAAGATGAAAATGCAACTTGGCCCGACGCCGTGTCAGGCGCTTCTCGATCAGCTCTGGATCGCGCCGGCATCGGCTGCGACGATCGCGGGCCTTTGGTCGTCCGGGACGGTGCAGGCCAGGACGAAGGATGCGGCAGCACCCATGAACAACGCGGCGCCGGCGATACGCATAATACTAACTCCCTGTTTTCATTCGTTGGAACCCTAACGCTCAATCCGTTAATAGTTTCCGGATCGCGTAAAAAAGCGCGACTGCCCTGCTCCCGGCAGCCATGCTGTTGCTTGACTTGTTTCAACCCCCATCTAAGGCAGCCGCTGGCGAAAATGCCGCTTTGGAGTAGCGAACAGTTCGATGGCCGATATGATTTCCATCACACTTCCCGACGGATCGGTGCGCGAAGTCGAGTCCGGCACGACTCCGGGGGACGTCGCGGCGGATATCGGCCCCGGACTCGCCAAGGCCGCGCTGGCGGCGAAAGTCGATGGCGAGATACGCGACATCATGAGTCCGCTGGAGCGCGACACCGAACTGGCCCTAATTACGAGCCGTGACGAGGCCGAGGCGCTCGAACTTGCGCGGCACGATTATGCGCATGTGCTGGCGGAAGCGGTGCAGTCTCTGTTCCCGGGTACGCAGATTACCTTCGGCCCCTCAACCGAGGACGGCTTCTATTACGACTTCGCGCCCAAGGACCGGCCGTTTACGGACGACGACCTGCCCGCAATCGAGGAAGAGATGCGCCGCATCATCGCGGCGGACAAACCGCTGCGCCGCGAAGTCTGGGAGCGCGATGCGCTGATCGAACGCTGGGAGAAAGATGGTGAGACGTTCAAGGCCGAATGGGCCGCCGAGCTTCCCGAAGGCGAAGAACTGAGCGTCTATTGGTCGGGCGACGACTGGATGGACATGTGCCGTGGCCCGCATCTGGCCTCGACCGGCAAGCTCGACCCGAAGGCGTTCAAGCTGCTGCGCGTATCCGGCGCCTATTGGCGTGGCGACCAGCGCAATCCGCAGCTCTCGCGCATTTATGGCACGGGCTGGCTCAACCGAAAGCAACTCGCCCAGCACCTGCACCGGCTTGAGGAAGCGGCCAAGCGCGACCATCGCAAGCTCGGGCAGGAAATGGATCTCTTCCATCTCCAGCCCGAGGCACAAGGCAGCGTTTTCTGGCACCCCAAAGGCTATATCATCTGGCGCGAGCTCGAAGCTTATATACGCCGCCGGATTGACGAGGCCGGCTATGCCGAGGTCAAGACGCCGCAGCTGATGGATGCGAAGCAATGGCAGCAATCCGGCCATTGGGGAAAGTATCGCGAAAACATGTTCGTCGTGCCCGACGAGATTCCATCGACCGAGGACGAGGGGCCGATCGTTTCGAGCGACGCCGACATGATGGCGTTGAAGCCGATGAACTGCCCCGCGCACGTCCTCATCTTCCGCCAGGGCATCAAGAGCTACCGCGACCTGCCGATCCGCATGGCCGAGATGGGCTGCTGCCATCGCAACGAGCCGCATGGCGCCTTGCACGGCCTGCTCCGCGTCCGCCAGATGACGCAGGATGATGGCCATATTTTCGTGCGCGAGGACCAGCTCGTCGAAGAGGTCCGGCACTTTTGCGAACTCACGGATCGCGTCTATCGCGATTTCGGCTTCGAGGGCTATGCGATCAAGCTGGCTCTGCGGCCTGAACAGCGTTTCGGTTCTGACGAAGACTGGGACAAGGCGGAGACCGAGTTGCGCGATGCGGTCGTCGAAGCCGGCATGGCCACCGATGACTATGGCTGGGAGGAGCTTCCCGGCGAAGGCGCTTTCTACGCCCCGAAACTCGAATGGCACCTGACGGATGCGATCGGACGGACCTGGCAGGTCGGCACCATCCAGTCGGACCGGGTGCTGCCCGACCGGCTCGATGCCAGCTATGTCGGCGAAGATGGCGAACGCCACCGGCCCGTGATGCTGCATCGCGCGGTGATCGGCACCTATGAACGGTTCATCGGCATTCTGATCGAGCATTATTCTGGCAAACTGCCGCTCTGGCTGGCGCCGGTGCAGGCGACCGTCGCGACGATCGTCTCGGATGCCGACGACTATGCCGAAAAGGTCGCAGGGAGATTGCTCGAGGCCGGCATCCGGGTCGAAACCGATCTGCGCAACGAGAAGATCAACTACAAGGTGCGCGAACATTCGGTCGCCAAGGTTCCGAACCTGCTGGTCGTCGGCAAACGCGAGGCCGAGGAGGGCACCGTGGCGTTGCGGCGTCTCGGCTCGGACGAGCACCAGAAGGTGATGACGCTCGACGAACTGGTGACGATGCTCGGCGATGAGGCGAGGCCGCCCGACCTGCGATAGCGTGGTTCAATCGGCGTGCGCGCAAAGCACGGCTTTGATTCCGCGCCGAAGCACCGTATATTGAGGACAAAGGGCGCAGTGCCGCGCCCGGTAACAGGAGATATTGCTATACGCCCCCCGATGACCCGCCGCCCCGCGGCACCGCCGATGAACGGCCCGCGCTACAATCAGTTCATTCAGTCGCCCAAAGTCCGCGTGATCGACGAAAATGGCGAGAATCTGGGCGTATTGCTCACCAACGAAGCGATCGAACAGGCCGCCGATGTCGGTCTCGATCTGGTCGAGGTTTCGCCCAATGCGGACCCGCCCGTCGCGAAGTTCCTCGATGTCGGCAAATATAAGTATGAGGCCCAGAAAAAGGCCAATCTCGCGCGCAAATCGCAAAAGACGCAGGACATCAAAGAGATCAAGATGCGCCCGAACATCGATGATCACGACTATGACGTGAAGATGAAAAAGGTGCATCAGTTCATCGATGATGGCGACAAGGTGAAGGTCACCTTGCGGTTCCGCGGACGCGAGCTTTCGCACCGCGAACTCGGCATGGACCTGCTGCGCCGGGTCCAGGAAGATACCAAGGAAACCGCCAAGACCGAAGCCCATCCGAAGATGGAAGGCCGGCAGATGCTGATGGTGCTCGCGCCCAAATAAGGCGCCTCTGACATCGTCGATTGAATCCGCCGTCCGATGCGCGCATGGGGCGGCGATGACGGCTTCGCTTCGTTTCGCCTTTCCGCTTTTCCTACTCGGCAGCATCGTCCTGTCGGCCGGGCCGTTGTTTGTAAGGCTGGCCGATGTCGGCGCCGTCCAGTCGGCCTTTTGGCGGCTCGCGATCGCCGCGCCGATGCTGCTTCTGCTCGTGCGCGCCTTAGAGGGCCGCGTTCCGTCGCTGCCATCGGGCCGGAGTGCACTCTGGCTGATACTGGGCGGACTGTTCTTCGCGGCGGACCTCGCCAGCTGGCATCTTGGGATCGAGCGCACGACGCTCGCCAATTCGACGCTGCTGGCCAACGCCACTGCATTCCTGTTCCCGATCTGGGGGTATGCCGTCATCCGGCGCTGGCCGACACGAACGGCCGGCATTGCGCTGCTTTTGGCGGCCGCCGGGATCGTCACCCTCGCCGGACAATCGGCCTCGGTCTCACCGGTGAACCTTTCCGGCGACCTGCTCTGCCTGCTCGCAGCGATCTTCTATACCGGTTATCTGATCGTGATGAACAAGGCGCGCGCCGGGCTGTCCGCATTGTCGGCCCTCAGCTTCGCGACGATCGCCGGTGCGCTGTTCCTGCTTCCGGTCGCACTCCTGGACGGCGGCGCCTTCTGGCCGCAAGACTGGACGCCTTTGCTCATACTGGCGCTGAGCAGCCAGGTCGCGGGCCAGGGCCTCATCATCTATGCGCTGCCCCATCTCCCGCCGCTGGCCAGCGGGATCGGATTGCTCGTCCAGCCGCTCTTTTCGGCATTGCTGGGTTTCCTGTGGTTCGCCGAAATACTGACCGCGGTCGATGTCGCCGGAATGGCGATGATCTTCGTCGCCATCCTGCTCGTCCGCCGACCGAGCGGCGCGACGCCCGCAGTCGAAAAACGCGTTCCGCCCTCGCTGGGCGGCGCCCAGGCCCCGAATCGCTAATGCGGATCCGCCGCTATCAGCCGTCGGGTAATTCGGCCGGCGGTTCCCACAGTTCGATGGCATTGCCCTCCGGATCATGGACGCGGGCGAACCGTCCATAGCTGCCGTCCATGTCCCAATCGTCCTTGCGCAGAACCTCGATCCCCGCCGCTTCGAGCTTCTCGATCATCCCCGCGAGATCGTCGACGCGGAAATTAATCATGAATGCTTTATCTGCGCTGAAATAATCGCTGTCCTGCTTGAACGGCGCGAACACGGTCGGTCCGGCCGCCTGATGCCACCAACTATCCCCACCGCCCAAGTCAAAATGCTCACGATACCATTGGGTTAGCCCATCCGGATCCTGCGCCCGAAAGAACAGTCCGCCCATACCCGTAACCGCCATGTCGATTTCTCCCCTTCATCCGAACCATCCTATCAGACTCCTGATATCGCCCAGCGCGGTTAACGGCCAGCGCCCGGTGTGTTGCCCAAAGGCATCACCGGCGCACGCTAAGGCCGTGCAACCATCGGATTTGCTGGCGTTCCCCACCGAAAATTATAGAAAGCCTCCAACCATAAAAACAAAATGTCCGCGAACTGGAGACGAACCCATGCGTAAATCATTGTTGCTCGCGACCGCCGGCCTTGCGGCGATCGCTTCACCCGCCGTGGCTCAGGACACGGAAACCCCGGCCGACGTGGCCCAGAACGCGGCGGCCGACGATAATGTCATCGTCGTCATCGCCCAGGGCCGCGAACAGCGGCTGCAGGACGTTCCGATCGCGGTCAGCGCGGTCAACGCCGAGAGCCTCCAGAATTCGGGTGCCAACGACATCCGCCAGCTCAACCAGCTCGCGCCGTCGCTGCTCGTTTCGTCGACCGGCTCGGAAGCCAATGGTTCGGCCCGTATCCGCGGCATCGGCACGGTCGGCGACAATCCCGGCCTGGAAAGCTCGGTCGCGGTCTTCATCGACGGTGTTTACCGGTCGCGCACGGGTGTCGGCCTCAATGAACTCGGCGAAATCGATCGCGTCGAAGTCCTGCGCGGACCGCAGGGCACGCTGTTCGGCCGCAACGCCTCGGCCGGCCTGATCAACATCGTCAGCCGCGCGCCGGAGTTCGACTTTGGCGGCAATGCCGAGGCCACCTATGGCAATTTCGATCATATCCGCCTCGCCGGCGGGATCACCGGCCCGATCGGCGAGGCCAGCGGTTTGGCCTTCCGTCTCGACGGGGTCTATGTCGAACGCGACGGTTTCTATGACGACGTCACCAATGGCGGAACGATCAACGATCGCGACCGCTATTTCATCCGCGGCCAGCTGCTCTGGGAAGCGACGCCCGATCTCACCTTCCGGTTGATCGGCGACTATACGAGCCGCGAAGAAAGCTGCTGTGCGGCCGTCTATGCGACGACCGAGCTTGCGCCGGCCAATGCCGGACTGCTCGATCTCAGCAATCCGATCATTCCCGTCCTGACGGCCCTCGGCCTTCAGATCCCGTCGCAGAACGATATCTACGAGCGGCAAGTGTCCGTGACTCCGGGCCGCACCTATGACGGCGAAACCGAAGACTATGGCGTCTCGCTGCAGATGGACTGGGATATCGGTGGCGCGACGCTGACCTCGATCACCGCCTATCGCGAATATGACGCCTCCCAAGCTTCGGACACCGATTACGGCACGGTCGACATCCTGTTCCGCGCCGACGACGGCAACCAGTTCCGCCGCTTCGAGACGTTCAGCCAGGAACTTCGCCTGCAGGGCGAAGCCTTTGACGGCGTGCTCGACTGGCTGATCGGCGCCTATTACGCGAACGAAGACCTCACGGTTCGCGAGAATCTGAAGTTCGGCAACCAATATGGCGCGTTCGCACCATGCCGTATCGTCCTCGCGGTCAACCCCGCCTTGATCGACACTACCCAGTCGGGCTGCCTGAGCGCCGGTGGACGGGCGGTACTGACCGGCGCCGCGCCGGGTACGACGCCGGCCTTCGGCCCGGCGACACCGCTGATCATCGGCGGTCTTGATCGGCTGGCGACGCTGAACGGCCTCGGCGACGATGGCACCGAATATTTCCAGAACAGCGAAAATTATGCGGTGTTCACGCATAACATCATCAGCATCACCGACGAACTCGATCTGACACTAGGACTGCGCTATACGAACGAGAGCAAGCGCTTCAACGCGACGTTCAACAACACGAACACCGTATGCCCGGCACAGCGGGCGGCGCTGACGCCGCTTCTTGCGCCTCTGCCTGATGGCACGCCGAATCCGCTCGCAGGTCTTGCCGGCGGGCTTATCGGCTTGGCCTGTCAGGGCAACTCGACGTCAGAGCTGAACGGCCTCGTGCTCAACGATACGCGCGACGAGGATGAGATCACCGGCACGGCAATCCTGTCCTACCGTCCGCTCGACGACCTCCTGCTCTACGGCAGCTATTCGCGCGGCTACAAGGCGGGCGGTTTCAACCTCGACCGGTCGGCGCTCAATGTTCCGCTGTTTAATCCGGCGGTCGCCGGCAGCACGGCGGCGCTGCAGTTCGATCCTGAAATCGTCGACGCGTTCGAAATCGGCGCCAAATATACGGGCCGGAACTTCACGATCAGCGCCGCTGCGTTCCGCCAGGAGTTTTCGAACTTCCAGCTGAACACGTTCAACGGCACGGTGTTCCTCGTCCAGAACATCAACAGCTGCGGTACGAACCTCAACGGCGCGGATCGCGATGGCGATGCGACGACGGGCGGCTGCGCAACGGACGATGTCGAGCCCGGCGTGATCTCTCAGGGTATCGAACTCGAGGCGACGATCCAGCCGGCCGATTATGTCAACGTCACGGCGGGCGTCACCTATGTCGACTCGAGCTATGAGAACAACCTGATCGGCAACGATCAGGGCGCGCCGCTCGATCCCGCTCTCCGGCTGCTGCCCGGCGACAACCTGTCGAACGCGCCCGACCTCGTGGTCACCGGCTCGTTCGCCTGGACGCCGCCGATCGGCAATTCCGGCATGACGGGGCTGTTCTATGTCGACACGCGCATCACCAGCGGCTTCAACACCGGTTCCGACCTGTTCCCGCAAAAGGAACAAGAGAGCTTTGCGCTGGTCAACGGACGCATCGGCATCCGCGGACCGGACGAGCGCTGGAGCCTCGAAGTCTGGGCGCAGAACCTGCTCGACACCGATTATTCGCAGGTCGCGTTCAGCTCGCCCTTCCAGGCTCCGAGCCAGATCTTCTCGGCCTTCCTCGCCGAACCGCGCACTTATGGTGTGACCGTTCGCACGCGCTTCTAGGCGATATCGCCGAACGTCTTGAAAGAGCCCGCGCCCGTCGAACGGCGCGGGCTCTTGTCTTGGCACTTTAACAATCTGTTGAAGAAACCCACGTTCCCCGGCATGGACAGGTAATGGCGCTCGACTCCCTCATGGTGAAGATCGCGGTGATCGGTGTCGCCGGGGTCGGCGCACAATGGATCGCCTGGCGGACTGGACGCCCGGCCATCGCCCTGATGCTGATCGTCGGTATCCTGGTCGGCCCCGTCAGCGCGCTTATCCCGCACGAGTTTTTCCGCGGAGGCCTCATAAATCCCGAAAGAGATTTCGGGGCTCTGATGGAGCCCATCATCAAGCTTGCGGTGGCGGTGATCCTGTTCGAAGGCGGACTAAGCCTCAATTTCCGGGAGTTGCGCCAGGCGGGATGGGCGGTGATGCGCGTCGTCGTGATCGGCGTGCCCCTGGGTTGGTTCCTCGGAACCCTGGCGGCGCATTACGGCGCAGGGCTGAGCTGGGAGGTGTCGGCGCTGTTCGGCGGTATCCTCGTCGTCACCGGGCCGACGGTGATCGGCCCGATGCTGCGCACCTTGCGCGTCGGGCCGCGCGTGTCGAACATCTTGAAATGGGAAGGGATCGTCAACGATCCGATCGGGGCGCTGCTGGCCGTCTTCATCTTCGCCTATATCACCTATGGCGGCACCGGCACCAATATCGCGGCGATCAGCTTCGATGTCATCGGCTCCACCTTCATAGCGGCGCTGCTCGGCGCGGCGCTGGGCTGGGGCGTGACCTGGTTCTTCCCGCGCGGCTATGTCCCGGAATATCTGAAAGCACCGACGCTCCTGATCCTGGTGGTCGGGGGTTTCGTCCTCGCCGATATCATCCAGCACGAAACCGGTCTCGTTACCGTCACGATCATGGGCGTCGTGATGGCCAACCGGCCGATGTTTTCCAGCCACGCGTTGCGCCGGTTCAAGGAAGATCTTGCGGTGCTGCTGATATCGGGCGTGTTTATCATGCTCTCGGCGACGCTCGACTGGGAGGTCATCACCAGTTTCCAGACGACCTCGCCCGATCCGATCGAAGGCGTGCTGCGCTTTACCGGCTTCCTGATCCTGCTGCTGTTCGTCGTCCGGCCGCTGACCATCCTGGTCTCGCTGCTCTTTTCGAGCGTGCCCTGGAACGAACGGCTGTTCATTGCGTGGATCGCACCGCGCGGCATCGTTGCCGTGGCGATCACCGGCCTCTTCGCGATCCGGCTCGTGGATTATGGAATAGAGGATGCCGAGGCGCTGATCCCGCTCTCCTTCGGCGTCGTCATCGCCACGATCTTCGCGCACGGCTTTTCCGCGAAATGGTGGGCCAGGCGGCTCGATCTCGACCAGGGGGAGGCGGACGGCGTGCTGCTCGTCGGTGCCAATCGCTGGACCATCGACTTTGGCGAGTTGCTCAAGAAGATGGACATCCCCGTTACCATCGCGGACCCCTCGCAATATGCGTTGCGCGCAGCCAAACGCCGCGAGCTCGATATCTATCGCGGCGATATTCTCGACGAGGTGACGCAGGAACATCTCGATCTCGGGCAGTTCCAGGAACTGATCGCGGCGACGGACAACGATGCCTATAATGCCTTGATCTGCGACGATCTTGGCCCGGAAATGGGGTATGATTCGGTCAGCCAGATCGGGACGGATCGGGACCGGGAAGCCTATCATGCGCGCGGGCGCGTCCTCATGCGATCCGCGCCGACGATCGACGATTTGCTCAAATGCGAAGACGCCGACTGGGTCTTCACCCGCACCAAGATCACCGACAAGTTCGGGATCGAGGACCTCAAACAGAATCTGGATCCGGAGGCACTGCTCATCTGCGTCCTCAAGCCGGACCGGCGCCTGCTCTTCTATTCGACCGACGCGCGGCCCGTCGTGGAGCCCGGCGATATCGTCATCAGCTACGCCCCGCCCGAAGCGCCCGAGGAACAGCTCGAAAAACGCGAACGCCCGAACCGGCCGCCCGAACCGCAACCGGCCTAGGCCGCTTCCTTCTCATCTTCGCGCGGCGAGGCCGCGGCCTTGAGCAGGCGCTTCTGCAGCGCCTTGAGCCGCGACGGATTGACGATCTTCTCGCCGAACAGATCCGTCACGTAGAAGGTATCGACAGCCCGCTCACCATAGGTGGCAATATGCGCCGAACGGATCGTCGCCTTGGACTGGAACAACGCATGCGTCAGGCTGTTGAGCAGCGCGGGCCGGTCGAGCGCATTGACCTCGATCACCGTATAGCGGTTCGATGCCTTGTTATCGATCAGCACCAGCGGCTCGATATGGAAGGCTTCGGCCCGTGCGCGGGGTAGCGGCCGTGCTTCGAGGCGCTCCTTCAGCTTGTGCTTGTTGGCAAGCGCGTCGCGGATCGCGGTTTGAAGGCGTTGTAGCTGGCCGGGATCGTCGAACGTCCCGCCGAGGGGGTCCTGAACCAGGATGTTGTCCAGCGCCATACCGTCCCGCGTCGTGTAGATCCGCGCATCGATCACGTTCGCGCCGGCCATGTCGACCGCCCCGGCCAGCCGGTAGAACAATCCCGGATGGTCGGCCGTGTAGACGGTCACAATCGTCGCGCCGCGCTCCGGGTCCGGCTCCGTGGCTATGGACAGTTTTTCGCTGCCTTCTTCCGCCTCGGCCATCTGCCGCGCATTGGCAGCGGCGGTCTCCTCATTCTCGGCGATCCAATAGGCGCGGGGCATTCGCTTGACGAGCCGCCTCATATCCGCATCCGGCCAGCCGAGCGTCTCGGCCAGCGCCTGCTGAGCGGCGTCGATCCGCGAATCGCGGCCCTGATGCTTGTGACCCAGCCGGAGGGTTTCCTCGGCCGCTTCGAACAGATCGGTCAGAAGCTGGCGTTTCCAGTCGTTCCAGACGCCCGGCCCGACAGCGCGAATATCGACGACGGTGAGCACAAGCAGCAGTTTCAGCCGTTCGGGGCTCTTCACCGCGAGCACGAAATCCTCGATCGTCTTCGGGTCGGAGAGGTCGCGCTTGAACGCCGTCGCCGACATCAGCAGATGCCAGCGCACGAGCCATGCCACGGTCTGCGTTTCGCCGGCGTCCAGTCCGAGACGCGGACATAGTTCGTCCGCCACCTCCGCGCCGAGGATCGAATGATCGCCGCCCCTGCCCTTGGCAATGTCGTGCAGCAGCACCGCGATATAGAGAACCCGTCGCGATACGAGCTTCTGCATGACATCATGGGACAGCGGATGGTCGTCCTTGAGCAGCCCGCTTTCGATCTTGGAGAGGAGTCCGATTGCCCGGATCGTATGCTCGTCGACGGTGTAATGATGATACATGTCGAACTGCATCTGGGCGACGACGCGGCCGAAATCGGGAACGAAGCGGCCGAAGACCCCCGCCTCGTTCATCCAGCGCAACACCGTTTCGGGATCGCGCGGGCTCGTGAGCACGTCGAGGAACAGCGCGTTAGCGCGGGGATCGTCCCGGATCGTCGCGACCATCTTCTCGTCGCGGCCGGCCTGGCGCATCGCGACCGGATGGATTTCAAGGCCGTGCTTGTCGGCCAGAGCGAACATTTCGATCAGCCGGACCGGGTCTTCCCCGAAAAAATCGTCGGCGGGAATCGAAAGCCGTCCTCGATCCAGCGTGAAGCCGTTGAGCTTGCGCGGCTTGCGGCGCAGTGTCGGCATCACGAACCGCCGCCCGCGCGGTCCGTATTGCTCGTCCAAGTGCGCGAGGAAGACGCCGGTCAGGTCGCCTACCTGTTTCGCGATCAGGAAATAATGCTGCATAAACCGCTCGACAGCCGATTTCCCGGTGCGTTCGGCATAGTGCATCCGCTTGGCGATCTCGGGCTGGACATCGAAGGTCAACCGCTCTTCCGGACGGCCCGAAATCAGATGGAGGTGGCAGCGCACCGCGAGCAGGAAGTCGCGCGCCTTGCGAAACTGCTTGAGTTCCTCGGCCGTAAGCAGGCCGTGTTCGACCAGTTCACCCAGATCGCGGACCTTGTGCACATAGCGGCCGATCCAGAACAATGTGTGGAGATCGCGCAGCCCGCCCTTGCCGTCCTTCACATTGGGTTCGACCACATAGCGGCTGTCGCCCATCCGTTCGTGCCGCGCATCGCGCTCTTCCAGCTTTCCGGCGGTGAAGACCTGCGCCGTGCCCTCGACGACCTCGGCGTAGAAGCGCTGCGTCGCCTCGTCATACAGGTGTTCGTCGCCCCACAGGTATCGCGCTTCGAGCAGCGCCGTGCGGATTGTCAGATCGCTCTTCGCCATGCGGACCATATCGTCGAGCGAGCGACTCGAATGGCCGACCTTCAGCCCCAAATCCCAGAGCGTGTAGAGGATCGATTCGATCACCTGCTCGCACCAGGGCGATTGCTTGTAGGGCGTCAGGAATCCGATATCGAGATCGGAAAAGGGCGCCAGTTCGCTGCGTCCGTAGCCGCCGACCGCAATGAGGGTCAGCCGTTCGGCATCCGACGGATTGCTGTTCGAATAGAGGCGCTGAACGGTGAAGTCGTAGATGAGCCGGAGCAGCTGATCATACAGAAAGGAATAGCTCCGGGTTATGATCGAACCGCGTGACGGCTTCTCGGCAAGGCGATCCGCGATTTCCGCACATCCCTGCTCCATCGTCTTGCGCAGTTCCTCGACGGCTGCAGCGCGCAACGCGGCAGTACCCTCGGCCTCGATTCCATGCAGCGTCGCGGCGACTTCGCGCCGGTCGATAATCGCGCGCCGATTGGGGATGGAAGTGCTGGGCATGACCGCAATCTAGGCGTCGTCGCCCTCGTCCGCCAGCCGTTTGAGGCGGTAGACGAAGTCCAGCGCCTCGCGCGGGCTCAGATCGTCGGCATGGACCGCCTCCAGCGTCTCGCGCAGCGGATCGGCGCGGTTCTCCTCCTGCGCGACATCGGCGGAAAACAGCGGCAGATCGTCGAGCCCGGCCGCCAGCCCGCCGGTCGAGGCGCGCCCGGCCTCGAGCTTGGCGAGCACCGACTTGGCCCGCGCGACGGTGTCCTTGGGCAAACCGGCCAGCTTGGCGACGGCAAGGCCGTAGCTGCGATCGGCCGGCCCGTCGGCCAGTTCGTGGAGCAGCACCAGATCGCCTTTCCATTCGCGGGCGCGAACATGGTGGAGGGACAGCGCGTCGAGCCGTTCGGCGAGCCGGGTCAGCTCGTGATAATGGGTGGCGAAGAGGCAGCGGCACCGGTTCACGTCGTGGACCGCCTCGACGACGGCCCAGGCAATGGCGAGCCCGTCATAGGTCGACGTCCCGCGCCCGACCTCGTCAAGTATCACAAGGCTGTTTTCTGTCGCTTGCGCGAGGATTGCGGCGGTCTCTACCATCTCGACCATGAAGGTCGAACGGCCGCGCGCGAGATTGTCCGACGCGCCGACACGCGAAAAGAGCTTGTCGACGATGCCGAGTTCGGCCGAAGCGGCCGGTACGTAGCTGCCCGCCTGGGCGAGTACCGCGATCAGCGCATTCTGGCGCAGAAAGGTCGATTTGCCGCCCATATTGGGGCCGGTAACGAGCCAGAGCCGCTCGTCCGGAGAAAGCCTGCAGTCATTCGCGACGAAGCGTTCGCCCTGTTGCTCGACCGCCCGCTCGACGACCGGGTGGCGGCCGCCCTCGACCTGGAAACAGGGATGGCCAGCGAGCCTGGGACGGGTCCAGCCGCACAGCGCCGCCTGTTCAGCGAGGGCGGCTGCGACGTCGAGCCGGGCCAGCGCATCGGCGGTCGCGGCGATGCGATCCTTGTCCGCAAGGGTCGTCGCGATCAGCTCCTCGAGATGCGCGGCCTCCGCGGCCAGAGCATGGGCACCCGCCTGCATGACACGCTGCGCTTCCTCGTGCAGATCCGGAGCGTTGAAACGCACGACCCCGGCCAGCGTCTGGCGGTGGGTGAAACCGGACTCCTCGCCCATCAGCGCGTCGGCATGCCGCGAGGGCACCTCGATATGATAACCGAGCACGTTGTTGTGCTTCACCTTGAGGCTCGCAATCCCCGTCGTCTCGCGATAGCGCGCCTCGAGCCCGGCGATCGCCTTGCGGCCCGCCCCGGCCGTTTCCCGGAGGTCATCGAGCGCTGCGTCATAGCCTTCGGCGATATAGCCGCCCTTGGCGATATCGATCGGCGGCGATGGTACAAGTGCGCGGGAGAGATGATCGGTGAGCGCCCCGTGCCCGGTCAGCGCCGGCAGTAATTCGGCCAGCAGTTTCGGCGGCTCCTCTATCTGGGACAAATCCATATGGAGCTCACGCGCCGCACCGAGTCCGTCCCGCAACAATCCCAGATCGCGCGGCGTGCCGCGCGCAGCGACCAGCCGCCCCAGCGCCCGACCGATATCGGGCAGCGCCTTCAGGGCAGCGCGCAGGCTTTCGCGCCGGCCTGCATCGGCTTCCAACAGCCGGACGAGATCGAGCCGCGCCTCGATCGCGGCAACCGATGTCAGCGGCGCGGAGATATCGGCGGCGAGGAGCCGCGCACCGGCCCCGGTCACGCTCTGATCGATGCAGCCGAGCAGGCTGCCGCTGCGGCCGCCGCCGACAGCCTGCGTCAGCTCGAGGCTTTCGCGCGTCGCGGCATCGATCAGCATATGATCGCCGGTCCGGTGACGGCGCGGCGGCTGGAGGAAGGGCAAATCGCCCTGCCCGGCGGTCTCGAGATAGGCGAGCAACCCGCCTGCCGCCGCCAGCTCGGCCCGGTCGAAATCGCCGAATCCGTCGAGCGTCGCCACACCGAACAAGGCCTTCAACCGCTTCTCCGCCCCGATGCTGCCGAAATCGGTTTTCGGACAGATCTGCGCATGCTCCGGCACGTTTGCGAACCCCTCCGGCACGATCAGTTCGGCGGCGGACAGCCGGGCCAGCTCAGCGTCGAGCATATCGGGTTCGGCGGTAGCCAGCGTGAAGCGCCCGGTCGAGATATCCGCCGCGGCAATCCCCAGCTTTCCCACCGTCTCCGCGACAGCGACCAGCCAGTTCTCCGATTTGGCATCGAGCAGCGTTTCCTCGGTCAGGGTCCCGGCCGTGACCACCCGGATAATCGCCCGCCCGACCAGCGCCTTCGAACCGGCCCGCTTCTTCGCCTGTTCGGGAGTCTCCGTCTGGTCGGCGATCGCGACGCGATGACCCGCCTTGATCAGCCGCGCGAGATACGCCTCATGGCTGTGCGCGGGCACGCCGCACATCGGGATCGGTTCGCCATCATGTTCGCCGCGCGCCGTCAATGCGATATCGAGGGTGGCGGCGGCAGCCTTGGCGTCTTCGAAAAACAGCTCGAAGAAATCGCCCATGCGGTAGAAGAGCAGACAATCGGGTACGCTCTCCTTGAGCGCCAGATATTGCGCCATCATCGGCGTCGGCCCCGCCTTGGCGGCGCGTTTCTTTTTCACCTGTGTCGCCATGTCGAATCCCGGGATAGCGACTTGCCGCCGCCGCCGCCATGCCCCAAAAGGCGATTGGGCGGGAGGGCCCGGTTATCCACGAAATCATCCACAGGAGAAGATGATGAGCGATCGCAGCAATGTCGAGTTTTCGGAGCGCGAGGCGCTGCTGTTTCACTCGCATGAGCGGCCGGGCAAGATCGAGATCGTCGCCACCAAGCCGATGGCGACGCAGCGCGACCTGAGCCTCGCCTACTCGCCGGGCGTCGCGGTTCCCGTGAAGGCGATCGCGGACGATCCGGCGACCGCCTATGACTATACGGCCAAGGGCAATCTCGTCGCTGTGATATCCAACGGCACGGCCATTCTTGGCCTCGGCAATCTCGGTGCGCTGGCATCGAAGCCGGTGATGGAAGGCAAGGCGGTGCTGTTCAAGCGCTTCGCCGATGTCGATTCGATCGATATCGAACTCGACACCGAGGATGCCGACAGGTTCATCAGTGCGGTCGAGATCATGGAACCGAGCTTCGGCGGCATCAATCTGGAAGATATCGGTGCGCCGGCCTGCTTCATCATCGAACAGACATTGCGCGAGCGGATGAACATCCCCGTCTTCCATGACGACCAGCACGGCACCGCGATCATCGCGGCCGCCGGTGTCATCAACGCGCTGCACCTGACGGGCCGCGACATCACCGATGTCGACATGGTGGTTTCGGGTGCCGGGGCGGCGGCGATCGCGTGCACCGAACTGATCAAGGCGATGGGTGCGCCCAGCGACCGCGTCCTGATGTGCGACTCCAAGGGCGTCATCTATCAGGGCCGCGAGGAGGCGATGGATCAGTGGAAGTCGGCCCATGCCGCGCCCACCGACAAACGGACATTGCGCGAGGCGATGGAAGGCGCCGACATCTTCCTCGGCCTCTCGGTCGCGGGCGTCGTCGATCAGGACATGGTGAAATCGATGGGCGAAAAGCCGATCATCTTCGCCATGGCCAACCCCGATCCCGAGATACTGCCGGAAGACGCCAAGGCCGTGCGCCCCGATGCGATCATCGCGACAGGCCGGTCGGACTATCCGAACCAGGTCAACAATGTGCTCGGTTTCCCGTTCATCTTTCGCGGCGCGCTCGATGTGCGGGCGACGACGATCAATGACGAGATGAAGATCGCGGCGGCGAAGTCGCTGGCCGAACTGGCGCGCCAGCAGGTGCCCGAGGAAGTCGCGGCGGCCTATGGTACGTCGCACAGTTTCGGGCCGGATTACATTATCCCGGCCCCCTTCGACCCGCGGCTGATGGAGATCGTACCGGCGGCTGTGGCCCAGGCGGCAATGGATTCAGGCGTCGCGCGCCAGCCGATCCTCGACATGGAGAATTACCGGCACACGCTGAAATCGCGCCTCAACCCGACCAATTCGGTGCTGACGCTCGCTTATGAGCAGGCGCGAGCCCAACCGCGCCGCGTGCTGTTCGCCGAAGGCGAGGAAGAGGTGGTGCTGCGCGCAGCGATCCAGTTCCGAGACGGCGGCTACGGCATTCCCGTGCTGGTCGGGCGCGACGACGTGCCGGACCGGCTCCGCGACCTTGGCGTCGACGAGCCGGAGAGCTTCGAATATCACAATAGCCGCAACTCGCCGCTCGTCACGCAAATGGTCGATTTTCTCTACGACCGGCTGCAGCGGCGCGGATTCCTCCGCCGCGATTGCGAGCGGATGGTCAATAACGACCGCAACATCTTCGGCGCGCTGCTGCTCGCGCTCGGCGAAGCCGATGTGATGATCACCGGCGTGACGCGGCAGTTCAGCCAGTCACTGAGCCAAGTGATGAAAGTCATCGATCCGATCGAGGGGCGCCGGCCTTTCGGTATCCATATGCTGGTCGGCCGGAACCACAATGTCTTCATGGCGGACACGACGATCAACGAACGTCCGTCACCCGAGCTGCTCGCCGATATCGCCGAGCAGACGGCCGCTGTGGCCCGGCGCATGGGACATGAACCGCGCGTCGCCTTTCTCTCCTATTCGACCTTCGGCAATCCGCCAGGCAACTGGCTCGAGAATATCCGCGAGGCGGTCGCGCTGCTCGACGAGCGCGGGGTAAGCTTCGAATATGAAGGCGAGATGGCGCCCGATGTCGCGCTCAACCCGCAGCTGATGAAAAGCTATCCGTTCAGCCGCCTGTCGGAACCCGCCAACGTGCTCGTGATGCCGGGCCTGCAATCGGCAAACCTCTCGGCGAAACTGCTCCGTGAGCTGGGCGGGGATTCGGTGGTCGGGCCGATGCTCGTCGGCATGGCCCGCCCGGTGCAGATCGCGACCATGTCGGCGACCGCGAGCGAGTTGGTAACGCTGGCGGTACTCGCAGCCGGCGGTATCGCGCGCTAGTTTTCCGAAACCATCCGGGCCGAACGGCCGGAAGAATAGATCCGCCGGCTATCCGCCAGGATTGTCGGCCGTGCCGCCGCTCTGGCTGACGCTGCCGACGCGGCCGATATTGCCGAACAGTTCGTCGAAAAAGCCGCGACTGCGGCCGAGGGTCGGTGTTTCGTCGCCCGAGGGGCTGATCGAGGCGACCTGTTCCATCCCGATCCGGTCGACGGTCGCGACATTGCCGTCGCCGCCAAATCGCACGGCGAGGACCGTCTGGTCCACGGGGCGCGGCCGGGCGAACGCCAGCTGGCGCGTGTCGCGCGAAACATAATACCAAGTCGGCGTTTCGCCGGCCGTGGTGAACTGGCTGGTAAAGGTCGGACGCCCGAGCGTCGCCTGGACGGAGGCGCGATTGTCGACGCCCGGCTGGACGGATTCAATCAGGATCGGTTCGCCGAGATAGCCCTGATGCGTGCGAATTCGAGCGCATCCGCTCGTGAAGAGGCTCGTCGCGAGCAGCGCCGCGGTGCCTGCGACCAGCGGCATATGCCGCATTTTCCGGGCCATTTCAGTCTCCTTACGCGCAACGCCCGTACAGCCGGCATTGCAACTTGATCGATCGCGCTCAATATGCGGAAGGCGACCCGGATAGCAAGGCCGCATCGAAGGAGCGATACCCGACGCCATGTCCCTTTTAGACCGGCTCTTCAACCGTAACCGTCCGCGCGAGGCGATGATTCCGCTCTATCGGAGGATCGTGGAACATGGCCGCGATCCCCAATGGTACACCCAGGGCGGTGTGCCGGACACCAAGGACGGCCGGTTCGACATGATCGCGGCGATCCTTGCCCTGGTGCTGTTGCGGCTCGAAGGCGACGGCGAAGCCTATGCCGCCCAGAGCGCGTTGCTCGCCGAACTGTTCGTCGAAGACATGGACGGCCAGCTGCGCGAACTCGGGATCGGCGATATCGTCGTCGGCAAGCATATCGGCAAGATGATGGGCGCGCTCGGCGGGAGGCTGGCCGCCTATCGTTCGGGCTTCTCGCCGGACGGCGACACGCATGATGCGCTCGCCCGTAACCTGTATCGCGGGGAACCGCCCGGCGATTCCGAACTCGCCTACACCGCCAGCCGTCTCGATAGCTTCGGCACCGATCTCGCCGCCGAACCGGCCGAGGCGATCATCGCGGGCAAGTTGCCGGACCTCAGATGAGCGTGAATCCCGAATTTTCACGCCGGATCGCGATCGACACGATCGGCGCGGGGGCGGCCACCCACGAAATCGAGGCCGATGCAAATGAACGGGCGGCGCTGGCCGAACGATTCGATCTCCAGGCGCTTCCGACGCTTTCCGCCCGCGCCGAGATCCGCCGCGAAGGCGCGGACATTTTTGCTCGGGGCGAGGTGTATGCGGACGTAACGCAACGCTGCGTCGTCACGGGCGAACCGGTAACCGACCGGATCGAAGCGGATTTCGACCTGCGCTTCGTGCCCGAAGACCTGCCTGTCGGCGCGGAGGAAATCGAACTCAGCGCGGACGAATGCGAGACCATGATCTATACGGACGGCGCCATCGATCTCGGCGAGGCCGCGGCGCAGACCATGGCACTGGCCCTCGATCCCTTTCCGCGCAGCGCGAATGCCGAGGCGGCGCTGCGCGCGGCGGGGGTTATCAGCGAGGAAGAAGCGGGTCCGTTCGGCACGCTCAAGGCCCTTCGCGATCAGCTCTCGGAGAAACGCGGTGACTAGGCTTTGCGCCCAACCCCTAAAAGGGGACGTCGTCGTCGAGATCGTCGTCGAACGCGCCGCCGGCTGGTTTCGAACCTGAAGACTGGCCGCCGCCATATCCCCCGTCATTGTCCGAAGGCCCGTCATTCCAGCCGCCGGAACCGCCGCTGCCCCCGCCACCATCGCGGCCGTCGAGCATGGTCATACTGCCGTTGAAACCGTCGATCACGACCTCGGTCGAATAGCGGTCGTTGCCGGACTGGTCCTGCCATTTGCGGGTGCGCAGCTGGCCTTCGATATAGACCTTGCTGCCCTTGCGCAGATAGCGTTCGGCGACATTGGCGAGTCCTTCCGAAAAGATCGCAACGCTGTGCCATTCCGTACGCTCCCGGCGCTCGCCGGTCTGCTTGTCCTTCCAGCTCTCCGACGTCGCGATCCTCAGATTGCAGACCTTGCCGCCGTTGCTGAACGTCCGCGTCTCCGGGTCGCGCCCCAGATTGCCGATCAGGATTACCTTGTTGACGCTGCCCGCCATGTCTTGTCTCCCAGAATTCCGTATCGCCGAATCTCTGCGGCGTCTCTTCGCCCCCGGCTTAGAAAACGGGCCGGGTTTCGACAAGCGCAGGCCGAATGCGATGTGGGTAGTATTAGCCGAAGCGCGTCAGAGCCCGAGCGCGACCGCCGTCCAATAGGTGGCGCCCGCCGCCAGATAGGCGAGCACGAACAAGTAGAGGAGCATGAAGCCCGGCCATCGCCAGCTGTTCGTTTCCCGCCGCGTCACGGCGATCGTCGACAGGCATTGGGGCGCGAAGACGAACCAGGCGAGAAAGGCGAGCGCGGTCGGCAGGGTCCAGCGGCTCTGGAGCTGCTGGGTCAGCGACTGTTCGGCCTGGACCTCGTCGCTCTCGTCGATCGAATAGGTCGTCGCCAGCGCCGACACGGCGACCTCGCGCGCCGCCATGGCGGGGATCAGCGCCAGCGAGATTTCCTCGTTGAACCCGATCGGCGCCATTACGACGTGCAGCCCGTCGGCGACGCGCCCGGCAATCGAATATTCGGTCTGGCTGAGCGGGCTGTCTTCGGGCGCCTGCGGAAAGGACAGCAGTGCCCAGAGCGCAATCGTCGTGACGAAGATGATCGTACCGGCGCGCTTGAGGAAAATCCAGGCGCGCTGCCACAGGCCGAGTACCAGATCGCGCAGCATGGGCAGCTGGTATTTGGGCATCTCCATGATGAAGCTCGCCGAGCTGCCCTTGGCGACGGTGCGGCGCAATACGAACGCTGCCCCCATCGCGCCGACGATACCGGCGATATAGAGCGCAAACAGCACGACGCCCTGCAATCCGATACCAGGGCCGATACTGTTGTTCGGGATGAAAGCGGCGATGATAATCGCATAGACCGGCAGCCGGGCCGAGCAGGTCATCAGCGGGGCGATGAGAATCGTGGTCAGCCGGTCCTTGGGATCGGCGATCGTCCGCGTCGCCATTATCCCGGGAATAGCGCAGGCGAAGGAAGAAAGCAGGGGAATGAAAGACGAACCCGAAAGGCCGAAGCGCGCCATCAACCGGTCCATCAGAAAGGCCGCCCGGGTCATATATCCTGTCGCCTCAAGCAACAGGATGAAGAAGAAGAGGATCAGGATCTGCGGCAGGAAGACGAGGACCGATCCAACGCCGTTGATCACCCCGTCGATCAGGAAGGATTTGAAATATCCGTCGGCGAGCGTCCCGTCGGCCCCGCTCGTCAGCCAGCCCTGGGCGGCCTCGATCCAACCCATCGGCGCTTCCGACCAGGCGAACACGGCCTGGAACATCACGAACAACAGGCCGGCGAGGAGTAAAGGCCCGAAAAAGGGATGCAGCGCCACTGCATCGATACGCTGGTTGAATTTCCGCGCCGGCGTCTCGCTGACGATCGCCCGTCGCGCGATCGCCCGCGCGCGCCTGGCATCGAGCGTGAAGTCGAATTCATCGCCGTCGCCGCGGCCGGCCTGGATTTCGCGAAGATTGGCGCCCGTCACCTTACCGCCAATCGCGTCCTTGAGCTCGGCTATCCCGCGCCGCCGGACCGCAACTGTCGGCACGACCGGCACGCCCAGTTCCCGTGCGAGCGCGACGGGATCGATCTCGAGCCCGTCGCGTCGGGCAAGATCCACCATGTTGAGCGCCACGACGACGGGCAGGCCCAGTGCGATCAGCTGCAGCGTGAAGCGCAGATGGTTTTCGAGATTGGCGGCGTCGACGACGACGACCAGCGCGTCGGGCAGGCGCTCGCCGGCCTGCGCGCCGGTGACCACGTCCCGTGTGACCTCCTCGTCGGGGCTCGACGGATCGAGGCTGTAGGCGCCGGGGAGATCGATCAGTTCGACCGGGCGGCCGTCGGGCAGCGCGAGCCGTCCCGCGTGCCGCTCCACCGTCACGCCCGGATAATTGCCGATTTTCTGGCGCGCGCCGGTCAGCGCGTTGAACAGAGCGCTTTTGCCGGCATTGGGATTGCCGACGAGCGCGACCAGCGGAATGGATGTCATGAGACCGGTACTTCGACCTCGATCGCCGATGCATGGGCGCGGCGCACCGCGATCGTCATCCGGCCGACCTTGCAGGCGATGGGATCCCGTCCGAACGGCGCGCGGTGCAGCGGTTTGACGGTGACACCTTCGTCGAAGCCCAGTTCGCGCAACCTCTTGGCGTCGGCGGGCGACAGGGCCGACCAGTTGATTGCCGCAATAAGGGCGGATTGGCGCAGGGGCAGGTCGTCAAGACTCACGAGAATCATCCCATCGAACGGTTAGCTGCGATTGATTATCAATATCGGAAAGAAAAAGCCAGCCGTCTGTGCCGCGCGCACGGATTATCGTCCCGGATAGCGCAACCGCCCGAGAAAGCGCGTGGCGCTGAACCGGCGATCAGGGTCGCCGCGCAGCTTTTTCTTGAGCTTTTCGAACTGGGCGACATTGCCGAGCCGCCGATCGAGAAAGGCGACCGTTTCGGCTTCGCCTTCGCTTTCATCGTCGATCCAGACCATGATGGTCGAACCATAGACGCCGGCGAGGATCGTGCGCTTGCTATAGTGGTTGAAATCGGTCGCCGTGTCGCCGGCCAGCCGCCACATCGCATCGGCCGACCGCCAGCCGAGCTTTCCAGCAAGGGGGACATTTTGCGGCATGGCGAGGATCGCGATCGCCCGGCGCAGCGCCTCCTTGTGCGGCCGGACGATATCGAGCCGTTCGAGAATCGCCGCACGGATCCGTTTGTGGACCGGCATGGCCGCCAGTTCTTGGGCCGAAAAGGATGACGCCATTTCCGTATCGACATGGGCGAACCAGGCATCGATCATGTCGGTCGCGCCTTTGGGAAAAGCGAGCTTTGCCGCGCCCGGATCGGCTCCGGCATCGTGCGCCGCGCGTTCGACGGCTTCCTCCGTCCACCCGTCGAACGCGGCATGTCCGGCAATGATCGGCGCCAGATGCGAACGGATTTCGTCGAGAGTCGGATCGTCGGGAAGCGGAGCGGCCATGCGCTCATATATAGACCGTCGGCAAACAAGGCCAAGGCCTGTGCATCGCCCTTGGTGACAGATTCCGGCGCTTTTGCTATCTCTCGCGCCAGCGGGCTCAGGGCTAGGGCCCGACAAGGAATAGGGGACGCGAAATGGCTAAGTTTTTCGGAAATCTGAATGCCGTGCTGGTCGCGGGATTGGTGGTTCTGATCGTTATCATGTTCGGGCTGCACAGTGCCGTGCTCGGCGAATCAATCTATCTCAACCAGCTTTTCCGCTATCTGCACGTGCTGTGCGGCATCATGTGGATCGGCCTGCTTTACTATTTGAATTTCGTGCAGGTGCCGGCCATGCCCAGCATTCCGGACGAACATAAGCCGGCGATATCGGGTCATATCGCGCCCAGGGTCCTGTTCTGGTTCCGCTGGGCGGCGGCATTTACCGTGCTGACCGGCCTGATCGTCGCGCATCTTTCCGGCTATCTCGTCGAGGCGCTGACGTTTCAGACCGGTGTGGTGCTGATCGGCATCGGCATGTGGATGGCGCTGATCATGGCGTTCAACGTCTGGTTCATCATCTGGCCGGCGCAGAAGAAGATACTCGGTATCGTCGAGGCAAGCGCCGACGAAAAAGCGGCTGCGGCGCCGCGGGCGCTGATCGCGTCGCGGACCAACACGCTGCTCTCGATCCCCATGCTCTATTGCATGGTCACGCAGAACGCGCTGGGCGTCTGAATAGCTATCGGGCGGCGGTTCCGGCCGCCGCCCGTTCGCTACCGGCCCACTCCCTTCCTTTAGACAGCATTAGAAAAGTTTGGGCGTTTGCCACTGGCCGAACCAGCCGCATCCCCTATGTTTCGTCCTGACGACAATTAGGGGACTTCTCTACATGCCAACGCTTTTCGATCCGATCTCGCTCGGGGCCATCGAGGCGCCCAACCGCATCCTGATGGCGCCGCTGACGCGCGGCCGCGCCTCGCCCGGCCATGTCGCCAACGACCTCATGGCGACCTATTATACGCAGCGCGCGGCCGCGGGGCTGGTCATTACCGAAGCGACGGGAATCAGCCGGCAGGGCCTTGGCTGGCCCGCCGCACCCGGCGTCTGGACCGAAGCACAGGTCGAGGGCTGGAAACAGACGACCGCGGGTGTCCATGAGGCCGGCGGGCGGATCATTCTCCAGATGTGGCACATGGGCCGGCTCGTCCATCCTGATTATCTCGACGGCGAGCCGCCGGTGTCCGCGTCCGCCACCACCGCACCCGGCCATGCCTATACGCCGACCGGCAAGAAGGACTACGAACAGGCGCGCGCCCTGCGGCTCGACGAGATACCGGGCCTGCTCGACGATTACGCAAAGGCGACGCGCAACGCGCTGGAGGCGGGTTTCGACGGCGTCCAGATTCACGCCGCCAACGGCTATCTGATCGACCAGTTCCTGCGCGACGGTTCAAACCTGCGCGACGACGAATATGGCGGCTCGCCCGACAACCGGACGCGCCTGCTCGCCGAAGTGGCCGAAGCGGTTATCCGGGAAGCCGGGGCCGACCGGACGTCCGTGCGGCTATCGCCCAACGGCGAAACCCAGGGCGTCGACGACAGCGACCCGGAAAGCGTTTTCCCGCTCGCCGCGGAAAAGCTTAATGATCTCGGTATCGGCTTTCTCGAACTGCGCGAGCCCGGCCCGGACGGCACCTTCGGCCGGACCGACGTGCCGAAACTGTCGCCGCTGATCCGCAAGGCGTTCACGGGACCGTTGGTGCTGAACTCCGACTATGGAAGCGAAGACGGCCAGGCTGCGCTCGACGCGGGCGCGGCCGATGCGATCAGCTTTGGCCGGCCCTTCCTCGCCAATCCCGATCTGCCGCACCGGTTCCGCGCGGGCCTGCCGCTCAACGAGAGCAATATGGCAACCTGGTACACGCCGGGCCCGGAAGGCTATACCGACTATCCGTTCGCCGAAGAGGCGGTGGCGGCCGAATAGGGAGTTGGCCCGAATGGCGGACTCAGGCGATATCACGCTGGAGATGATCGAAGCGGAGATCGTTGCCGTGCACGACTTCATCGCCGTCTGGTTTCGCGGCGAGGCCGACCGTTCGTCTTTCGATCGCACGCTGCGCCGGCGCCTTGCCCCCGACATGATCAATATCCAGCCATCTGGCGAGGTCTTGAGCGCATCTACACTGCTCGCCGGGCTCAAGCACGGGTTCGGCGCCAATCCCGATTTCCGGATCGAGATTTCTGACGTGGCCATCCTTCGTACGATAGATAGTCCTGCCGGAGCCGTCGTTCTGGCGATCTATACCGAGCACCAGTTCGGCGCGCGCAACACCGATCCGCCCGACAACGACCGGCGATCGACGGTGATGCTGCGCCGCGCGCACGATGCCGACGGTTTCGAATGGCTTCACATTCACGAGACGGGCCTGACCAAAGCCTGACCCGCCGGATGGCGCCCGCTTATCCGCGCGCCGCCATCTGCTGACCGAGATCGAACAGCGCGATGGCCGCCTTGGCCGCCTCTCCGCCCTTGTCCTTGCGATCGGGCCGGGCGCGGACTTCGGCCTGATCGCTATTCTCGACGGTCAGGATACCATTGCCGATAGCAACGCCATCCATGGTCAGTGCCATCAGGCCCCGCGCGCTTTCGCCGGCGACGATCTCGAAATGATAGGTTTCGCCGCGGATCACGACGCCGATCGCGACGAACCCGTCATAGCGCCCACTTTCCGCCGCCATCGCAACCGCGCCCGGTATCTCGAGCGCGCCGGGAACGGTGATCACGTCATGGCTATGCCCGGCCGCCTCGAGCGCCGCCTCGGCTCCCTCGACCAGCCAGTCATTATACTGCTCGTAAAACCGCGCTTCGACGATCAGGAAATTGGCCATCATTCGCCTCCGACATCGATCGCGCGCTCACCGACGATCGACAGCCCATAGGCGTCGAGCCCGACCAGGCTGTGATGCGTATTGGTCAGCAGGATCATCTCATGGACGCCGAGTTCGGTGAGGATCTGTGCGCCGACGCCATAGTCGCGCAACTCCTCCATATCGGGCCGCTCCTGGCCGGTTTTGAGCAGCAGCGCCTTGGTGAACGCGCCCTGCATCGTGCGGTTGATGACGACGACGACGCCCGCGCCCTCCTCGCCGATAATCTCCATCGAGCGCGAGAGCATCTGGCCGCGCGCGCCCTCCTCGCCGAACACATCGGTAAAGGCCGAGAGCGCGTGCATGCGCACCAGGGTCGGCTTTTCGGGATCGACTCTGCCCTTGACGAGCGCGACCTGCTCGGTGCCTGTCGCCTTGTTGTAAAAGGTCATCGCGGTCCAGTCGCCGCCCCAGCGGCTGGTGAACGGGGCCTCGGCCTTTTTCTCGACCAAGTGATCGTGCCGGCGGCGATAGGCGATCAGATCCCGGATCGTCCCGATCTTCAGGTTATGGAGCTGGGCGAAGGCGAGCAGATCACCCATGCGCGCCATCGTCCCGTCTTCGTTCATGATCTCGCAGATCACGCCGGAGGGGTTGAGGCCCGCGAGCCGCGCGATATCGACCGCCGCTTCGGTGTGGCCCGCCCGCACCAGCACGCCGCCGGGCCGCGCGACCAATGGAAATACGTGGCCCGGCGTCACGATCTCGTCCTTTCCTTTGGACGCGTCGATCGCGACCGAAACCGTCCGCGCCCGGTCGGCCGCGGAAATCCCGGTGGTAACGCCGTCGCGCGCTTCGATCGAGACGGTGAACGCCGTCTCGTGCCGCGTGCCGTTGTGGCGGCTCATCAGGTCGAGCCCGAGTTCCTCTGTCCGCTCCTTGGTCATCGCGAGACAGATCAGTCCGCGGCCATATTTGGCCATGAAATTGATCGCGTCGGGCGTCGCCATCTGCGCGGGAATGACGAGATCGCCCTCATTTTCGCGATCCTCGTCATCGACGAGGATGAACATGCGGCCGTTGCGCGCCGCCTCGATAATCTCTTCGGGGCTGGCCAGCGCTTCGCCGCCGCCGGTCACCAGATAGCGCTCGAGCTTGAGCAGGGTCTCGGCGGTCGGATTCCAATCGTCATCGTCGAGCTTGCGCAGCGAGTTGGGATGGAGGCCGGCCGCCTTGGCGAGGCCCGCCTTGCTGGCCTCGCCGGAAGCCACAAGGGTGCGGATGTTTTCGATGAGCGGTGTAGACATGACCGCCGATTAACACACTGCAATGTGATCGACAACTATCCAATCACACAGGGATGTTATTTGCTCGTCATCCTTGCCAGATAGCGGGCCAGTATGTCGATTTCGATGTTCAGCGGCTGCCTGGCCTCGACGGCGTCGAATGTGGTGACTTCTGCGGTATGCGGGATCAGGTTGATGGTGAAATGGCAGCCTTTATCGGTATCGCTTACGGTGTTGACCGTCAACGAGACGCCGTCGAGCGTGATCGAACCCTTGGGCGCGATAAGCTTCGCCAGTTCGTCCGGCGCATGGATCGCGAGTTCCGTCGAATCGCCGACCGGCTCGGCAGACACGATTTCGCCGATGCCGTCGACATGGCCGGTGACGATATGGCCGCCCATTTCGTCGCCCAGCTTGAGCGACCGTTCGAGATTGAGCCGCGCACCGGCATTCCACTGCCCGGGCGCTGTCCGGGACACGGTTTCCGTTGAGACGTCGACGGCAAACCAGTCCTCGCCCTTGTCGACCACCGTGAGGCAGACGCCTGAACAGGCGATCGAGGCGCCAAGCTCGACGCTCGCCATGTCGTAGCCGCAGCGAATTTTCAGGCGCAGGTCGCCGCGCTGCTCGGCCTCGGCGATCGTGCCGATATCGGTGATGATTCCGGTAAACATCAGGCGCGCTCGTAGACCTCCAGCCGGTCCTTGCCAAGCATCCGCGTTTCGATAAGCCGCCATCGGCCATGCGCGTCGTCAAGCTGCGCGAGCCCGATATCGCCGAGCGCGCTCAACCCGGAACCGATGAGGATCGGCGCGCGATAGAGAATGAGCCGGTCGACGAGATCGGCCGCGACAAAGGCGGCCGCCGCGCCGGCCCCGCCCTCGACGAGAACATGGTCGGTATTGACGAGGTCGGCGATCGCCTCCGGGCTGGCGAGATGCTGCCAGACGGGATTGTCGGCCCGCAGCTGAAGCCTGGCGAAATTGCCGTACTCGCTCGTCAGCACAGCGCGGCCCGGCGTACGCTCGCCGAGACCGTCGAGCCGGACATTGAGGGTCGGGGAATCACTCGCCGCCGTTCCCCGGCCGACCACCACCATATCGGCCAGCGCCCGCTCGACATGGGCGTGCGCGCGCGCCTCCGGCCCCGTGATCCACTGGCTGGTTCCGTCCGGGAGCGCCACCTGCCCGTCGAGCGATGTCGCCAGCTTGAGCGTGACATGCGGCCGACCCTTTTCCCGGCGCGCGAAAAAACCCGCCATCGCGCGCCGCGCGTCGCCGGAAAACACATTTTCCACGACTTCGATTCCCGCATTGCGCAGTTTTTGGACGCCGGCGCCGTCGGTGCGCGGATCGGGATCACCGGCGGCGACGATCACCCGGCCGGGCGCCGATTCGACGAGGAGGTCCGCGCAGGCCGGGCCACGCTCGCTCTCATGGGCGCAGGGCTCCAGCGTCACATAGACATCGGCGCCGCGGATATCCGTGTTTCGGGCATCGGCGCCGTCCAGCGCCATCGCCTCGGCATGCGGCCGGCCGCCGGGCTGCGTCCAGCCGCGCGAGACGACCCGGCCTTCGCGGACGATCACGCAGCCGACATTGGGGTTGGGAGCCGTGCGGCCCCGGCCGCGCCAGGAGAGCGCCAGCGCTGCCGCCATAAACCGCCGGTCAGCGGGCGTCAGTTTCGATCTCCAGCGTCACGCCATCGATCGCCTCGCCGGGGCGGAGCAGGTTGCGACGGTTTTCCTCGGTGATTCGATCCGCCTCGGCCGCGGCCTCCCGATCATATTCCACGCCGCTGCCTTCGGCGAGCTGCTGAAACCGTTGGCGGGACAGCGCGCGGCGCTCGTTTTCCCGGAGCGCCAAAATCCGCTGCCGCTCGATGATTTCCTCGTCGGTCCGGTCCGAACCCCACACTTCCACATAGGTAATGATGGGCTCGGTCGGCAGGATATCGGTTTCGCTGTCGATCGCGAACGTGCCGATTATCACTGTGGGAATCGCGATCGCGAAAATCAGCGCAACCCAGTTATGCCGCTCGCGGCGCGCGAAGAAAGACGCGACATCCTTTACAATCACACGAGGTTTGGGCGGCAGCATGACCATCGCCTCCAGATAGGCGATCTCCCGGCGCAGCGCCAGAGGCTGCCGCCGCCGACGCCTCAGCTTATGCGAAACTCGACTGTATGCCGCTGCCAGCTTTCGACCGGAACGCCGTCGCGCGTCGCGGGCTCGAACCGCCAGCGGCGAAGCGCATGGCGCTGCGTCGCTTCGCAAAAGGCCGGATGCGTCGCGTTGACCGGTTCAGCCGCCATTACCCGGCCATTGGGCGCAATCCGCACCCGGATCGTGCAACTGCCTTCCAGGTCCTGGCGAAGGAGGTTGGACGGGTAGCGCGGCTGGAGCGCGGCGAGCGCGGATCGCGTAAAAACCGCCTCTTCGTATATCGGATCGGGAACCGTTGGCACCGGCGTTGCGGGCGGCGACGGGGTGCTGGACAAGGGCGGATCGCTTACCGTCACCGGTGTTCTTGGCAGA
Organism: Parasphingopyxis algicola; assembly: GCF_013378075.1. Taxonomy (GTDB): domain Bacteria; phylum Pseudomonadota; class Alphaproteobacteria; order Sphingomonadales; family Sphingomonadaceae; genus Parasphingopyxis; species Parasphingopyxis algicola. The sequence goes on from NZ_CP051131.1 coordinate 2,343,991, forward strand.
TCGATGCCCGTTTCGGTCGCCGCCGGAATATTCGGCAATTCGACTTCCGGCTCGACCGGTTCGACGCGCTCGATCGGTTCGGGAGGCGGATTGGTCGGAACCGTGTAGGTCTTGATGACCTCGCCCGTCGGATCGAACGGGATGACACCCGATTTGGCGAGCAGGGCCAAGGCGATGGCGGCGCCATGCAGGCCGATAACCAGCGCGAGCCCCGACGAACTGTGGCGCGACTGACCGAGATAGCCGGATTGGTGGGATGTATGTCGTGTCATGTTCCTCTCCCAAGACGTCTGACAATAACGTTATGTTACACCATATCATTCAAAAAAGCCAGCCAGCCGAGGGCCGGCCCCTCCCGCCCATGGCATCATCGCATGTGGAACGCGCCGGCTACTGGCAACGCAGCCGCATCAGCCCTTCCTGCGCGGCGCTGGCTACGAGCCGCCCATCCTGGGTGAAGATCTGCCCCCGATTGAAGCCGCGCGCATGGCCGCTCCAGGGCGCGTCGGTCGCATAGAGCAGCCATTCGTCGGCGCGGAAATCCTCGTGCAGCCAGAGCGAATGATCGAGGCTGGCCATTTGCAGCGGATCGCGCATCCAGCTGATCCCGTGCTTCAACGTGCTCGTGCCGAGCAGGCTCATGTCCGACGCATAGGAGAGGATCGCCTGGTGCAGGCGCCGATCGTCGCCGATCGGGGCGACCGCGCGGAACCAGGTATAGCTGAAGGGTTCGGACTTTTGCGGCTTGGCCGGATTGCGGCGCTCGACCGGGCGCAGTTCGATCGACCGCTGGCGCAGCATCCGCTTGCGAAACGGTTCGGGGATGAGCTCGATATTCTCGCGCCAGTAATCGGCCTCGCTCTGCAAATTTTCCGGTCCCGGAACGTCCGGCATGGCGAACTGGTGCGCGAGACCGTCCTCCGGCCGCTGGTAATTCGCCGCCATGTTGAGGATCGGTTTGCCGCGTTGCAAAGCGATGATCCGCCGCGTCGAAAAGCTCCGCCCGTCCCGGTCGCGCTCGATCCGGTAGATGATCGGATAATTCTCGTTCCCCGGCCGCATGAAATAGGCGTGCAGCGAATGGGCGAGCAGTTCGTCGTCGACCGAATGGTTGGCCGCAACCAGTGCCTGCGCGATCACCTGCCCGCCGAACACGCGGCCGACGCCGCCGGGCAACCGCGGCCCGCGATAGAGATCGGTGTCGAGTTCCTCGACCGTCAGCAGATCGCACAGTTTCGCAACCAGCTCTTCGGGCGTCTTCAGCCCCTTGCCGAGCGCGTCTTCGTCTTTTTCCAAGTTGAACCCTTTTCGACTGTCGTGCCGTCTTCGGTCAGCGTTCCGCGCAATTCAAGCCCGAACGCACATCCTTCCCGGCGAGGCACGCACTCCGCAATCCCGCTAGCCATGCAGATCGGCATAGACCGAACCGAGAACCCCGGCGCGGAACGGCGTGATCTCGCTCGGCAGGTTCTGGACATAGCCCGACGCGCGCAGATTGTTGGCGCGGTCGACCCAGGCGATAGTGCCCGCCGCGCCGCCCCAGCCGAAAGTGCCGACGCCCTCGCCGGCCGCGCCGGGTTCGATCGTCACGCGGCCGCCGGCGCCGAAACCCGACTCATAATACATTGCCGTCTTGTCGATCTCGGGTGGCAGCAGGTCCGACATGGCGAGCCTTGCCGTTTCGGTCTCCATGATCCGGACATCGCCCAGCGCGCCCTCGCCAAGCAGCATGGTGAGAAAGCGATCATAGTCGCGCGCGCTCGAAACCAGCCCCGCCCCGCCATAGGGATAGCGCGGCGGCTGCGCATAGACCGAGCCCCGTGCCGGATCGACCTGGACCACCTCGCCCTCGCGCAAGGTGTAGCTCGCCGTCATCCGGCCTTCCTTTTCCGCGGGAATGTGGAAGAATGTGTCGGCCATGCCGAGCGGCCCGAAAAGCCGCTGCTGGAGGAAAGCGTCGAACGCCATGCCCGATGCGATCTCGATGACCCGGCCGAGCAGGTCGATCGACACCGAATAGCTCCACTTGGTGCCGGGGTCGGCAATGATCGGCAAGGTCGCCAGCCGGTCGGCAAACTCCGCGAGGCTCGACGGGCGGCGGGCAACGACCTCCGGATCCTCGTGCATGATCACGCCCGGCTCGAGCCCCAGGCGTTGATATTCGGCCAGCAGCGGCCCGGTCGTGACGATCGTGTAGCCGAGCCCCGCCGTATGGGTCAGCAGGTGCCGGATCGTGATCGGACCGCTCGACGCCCGGGTGTCGAGGCTGTTGGCCGGATCGGTCAGGACGCGCGGCTCGGCGAAGCCCGGAAGGAAATCGGCGATGTTCTGGTCGAGCCCGATCGCACCATCTTCGACGAGCATCATCGTCGCGATGCCCGTGACGGGTTTGGTCATCGAATAGATGCGCCAGAGCGTGCCGGCATCGACGGCGACATCGCTATCGAGCGCTACCGTGCCATCGGCGAAATAGGTCGGGGCGTCCTGCCCGGTTCCCAGTGCAATCAGCGCGCCCGGGACGAAATGCTCGGACACGAACCGCGGCACGAACGACGCGACGGACGGCCAGGCCGGCGCGCCGTCCAACGCCGCCAGCGCCCGGGCGGGCAGCGTGGAAAGCGCAAGTCCGCCCCCCAGTCCTCCCAGAAAATGCCGCCGATCGATCCTGAAGTCGCCCATCCCTTTTCCCCCTATTGGTTTTGCTTTGAAACCAGCTTTGCCGGACCGTGCGGTTTTGGCAAGCGCGGCGGGTGTAAGAATTTATTGGCGGCGGGACAGCCGGGCGATCGCGCGATCCCTGCCGATCAGCGGGAGCAGCGCCGCCATTTCCGGCCCCTGGTCCCGGCCGGTCAGCGCCTGGCGCAGCGGCAGGAACAGCGCCTTGCCCTTGCGGCCGGTCTGTTCCTTGAGTTGGCCGGTCAGGGATTTCCACGCCGTATCCGACCAGTCCAGGCCGGCCGCAGCCTCGGCCGCCCGATCGAGATAGGCCGCGGTGTCGGCATCGAAATCGACCGGATCGACCGGCCCTTCGACGACATGCCACCAATCGGCTGCCTCGGCGACGGTGCCGAGATTGGGCCGGATCGCCTCCCAGCCGTCGGCGCCCATGCCCTCGGGCAGCCGGTCGGCCACCGTTTCGAAATCGAGCTGATGGACGATCTTGGCGTTGAGCGTTTTCAGTTCTTCGCTGTCGAAGCGCGCCGGTGCGCGGCCGAACCGGTCGAAATCGAAACTCTCGATCAGCGGCGCGGCGTCGGTAAAGGGCTCGACGGGATCGCTCGTGCCGATCCGCGCGAGCAGGGCGATAACCGCCATCGGCTCGAGGCCTTCGTCCCGGAATGCCTCGACGCCGAGCGACCCCAGCCGCTTGGAGAGCTTGCCTTCGCTGCCGACGAGCAGTGCCTCATGCGCGAAGGTCGGCGGCGCAACGCCCATCGCGTCGAACATCTGGATCTGCAGGCCGGTATTCGTCACATGGTCCTCGCCGCGCACGACATGGGTGACGTTCATATCGATATCGTCGATCGTCGAGGGCAGCATGTAGAGCCAGCTTCCGTCCTCGCGCCGGATCACGGGGTCGGAGAGCAGCGCAGGATCGAAATGCTGCGGCCCGCGGATCAGATCGTCCCACTCGATCGGCGTTTCATGATCGAGCCTGAAACGCCAGTGCGGCGTGCGGCCTTCGGCCTCGAAATCGGCGATCTGCCGGTCGGTCAGGTCGAGCGCGGCGCGGTCATAGATGGGCGGCTTGCCGCGCCCGAGCAGGATCTTGCGCTTGAGTTCGAGCTCCTGCGCGGTCTCATAGGCCGGATAGATGCGCCCTGCCGCGCGCAGTTTTTCGAACGCCGTCTCGTAGCGGTCGAAGCGGGCGGACTGGCGCTCCTCGCCGTCGATATCGAGGCCGAGCCAGCCGAGATCGGCCCGGATCGCCTCGACATACTCCTCTTTCGACCGTTCGCTATCGGTATCGTCGAGCCGCAGCAAGAAGCGCCCGCCCCGCTTGCGCGCCCAGAGCCAGTTGTGAAGCGCGGTGCGGATATTGCCGACATGGAGGCGGCCGGTCGGCGAGGGAGCGAAGCGGGTGATGGTCATCGATTAGTGCGTCCGAAACGCGTTGGTGATCGGATAGCGGCGGTCGCGGCCGAAATTGCGGACGCCGATCTTGACGCCCGGCGGGGCCTGACGGCGTTTATATTCGGCGATGTAGAGCAGCCGCTCGATCCGCGCGACGGTCTCGCGCTCGAAGCCCCGTTCGACCAGCGTATCAATGCCGACTTCCTCCTCGACGAGCCCCTTGAGGATCGGATCGAGCACGTCATAGGGCGGCAAGGAATCGCTGTCCTTCTGGTCGGGGCGCAATTCGGCGGAGGGCGGCTTGGTGATAACCTGTTCGGGCATCACGGGTCCGTCCGGGCCCATGGCGAGGCTTGGCCGCGTTGCATTGCGAAAGCGCGACAGATCGAACACCGTCGTCTTGTAGGCGTCCTTCAGCACCGAATAGCCGCCCGCCATATCGCCATAGATGGTCGCGTAACCGACCGCCATTTCGGACTTGTTGCCGGTGGTCAGCAGCATGTGGCCGAACTTGTTGGAGAGCGCCATCAGGGTGACGCCGCGGATACGCGACTGGATATTCTCTTCGGTGATGTCGACCTCTGCGTCGGCGAAACTGTCGGAGAGCATCACATCGAAGCCTTCGACCGCCGGCATGATCGGAATCGTGTCGAGCTTGCAGCCGAGCAGGCGCGCACAACCGGCAGCATCGTCGAGGCTTTCCTGGCTCGTGAAGCGCGAGGGCATCATCACGCACCAGACCCGGTCGGCGCCCAAGGCATCGACCGCGATGGCGGCGGAGAGCGCGCTGTCGATCCCGCCGGACAGGCCGAGCACGACGCCCGGGAAACGGTTGCGGTTCACATAGTCGCGCAGGCCGAAGAGCATCGCATGGTAGATGTCCGCCGGATGGTCATCGAGGTCGTGCTGCGGGCCGTCCGTGCAGGCCCAACCCCCATTTCCCTTGGCGCCCTGCTTCTCCCAGACCGTCGTCGCGATCTCCTCCTCCCAGTCGGCGAACTGCCAGGCGATCTCGCCATCCTTGTTGAGGATGAAGGACGAGCCGTCGAACACGATCTCGTCCTGCCCGCCGACGCGATTGAGATAGGCGAGCGGCAACCCGGTATCGGCGACGCGACCGCGCGCGAGCGCCAGCCGGATATCGTCCTTCTCGACCTCGTACGGGCTGCCGTTCGGAACGATAAACAGTTCGGCGCCGCGCGACGCGAGATGCGCGCACACCCCGTCGACCCAGATATCCTCGCAGATCGGCACGCCAATCTTCACACCGCGAAAATCGATCGGATCGGGCAGGGGTCCGGGCTTGAACAGGCGCAGCTCGTCGAACGTGCCGTAATTGGGCAGCCGATGCTTGCGGACGACCGCCGCGATCTTCCCGCCGTCGAGCAACGCCATCGCATTGTGGAGATCGCCGTCCTCGACGATCGCCGTGCCGACGAGCATCGCCGGTCCGCCGCCCGCCGTCGCCTCGGCCATCCGCTCCAGTTCGGCACGCGCCCGCGCGATCAGCGCCGGCTTGAGCACCAGATCCTCTGGCGGATAGCCAATCAGCTGCAGCTCGGGAAAGACGATCAGATCGGCGTCGGGGCAGTCCGCGCGCGCGCCGAGCATCGCATCGGCATTGCCGGGAAGATCGCCCATCACCTGATTGAGCTGCGCAAAGGCTATCTTTAGGGAGGTGGTCATCCCGCGCTCTTTATGGATGTTGCGCGCGCTAGCCAAGGTGATGACGATGCCGCTGTCCCGAAACGCCCTGATCGATCTCGCCGTGGACGGCTATTTCGGCAATGTCGGACGGCGCGATATCGCCGCCCTGCTCGGTAACATGGCCGAAGACGTTTCCATGCAGGTCCCCTCGATGGGAATCCGTTTCGCCGACAAACAGGCGATTGCCGACCATTTCGACGATTTTCTCGACGCCTATTCGGCCGTTTCGGTCGATGATTTCATCGTCACGGCCGATATCGAGAACCAGTCGGTCGCCGTGCGGTTCCGGATCACGCTGACGCCGAGCGATGGCGGGGAGCCGAGAGTGATGCGGAACTGCAATTTCTTCGAGATCGACGCGGCCGGCCGTATCCGGGCCATCACCAACTATATGAGCGGCCAGATCGAAGCCGGGTTTCACGCGGGCGTGTCCCGCTAGCCGAAGGCCAGGTCGCCCAGAAAGCGGCCCGGGATGAAGGCGAAGGCGCCGGCGATGACGAGGCCGATATACATGCCCTCCATCGCCCGCCGATGGCCGGTGATATCGCCCTGCCGCAGCCGCCATAGCGAGAGGGGCACCGACACCAGCACGACCAGCGAAAAGATGTGGATGAAGGAGAGCGCAAACCAGAAGCTCGAAATCGCGGCCACGAGCATCAGCATCACCCATATCCGGCCCAGCAACCGGTGCCGCGCATCGCCCTTGCGGCCGTAGAGAATGAGGGCGCCGATCGGCAGGGCCGGCAGCACCGACGCCAGATGGACGGCCACGGCCGGCGAGAAGGCGTTGTCGCTCGGCCGCCCGCTTCCATAGCTCAACGCCATGAGGGCGAAGGTGACGACGACCGTCCCGCCCGCGATCGCCAGCATGGCAGGCACCGGAAGGCGGCCGGACATATAGGCCGCGGCTCGCGTCATACGATGACCGCCATGGCCGGGAGCGCGCCGATCGGCAGGCTCGCGGTGGCCGCGACCAAGGCGCCCGAAACGACAAGGGCGAGGCAGGCCGCGCCGAGCGACGGTACGAAAGTGCGAAAATCGATGTTCATGTCGTGTCTCCTGTTTGTGACGCAGACAGCATGACGCACGCCCATTCGCCGGCAAGCGGATCTGCGCGGACCGGAGAAAATCTTCGCAAAGCCGCCGATTTTGGTCTATCCGCCCATTCACGAAGCGCGAACGGTACGCGCGAAAGGACGAATTTGCGCCAGCTGGCCATCGAAATCTTCATCATCGCGGCAATCGGCGCGGTTCTCGGCCTGCTCGGGCCGTTCGGAACCTATGAAATGCCGACCGCGATGCGTCTCGCCTATTGGATCGGCTTCATACTCGTCGGCTATGCGATCTATCGCCCGGTCCAGACGGTAGCGGTCTGGCTGTCCGACGCCACCGAAATACCGCTCTGGACGGCGCTCCTGTTCGCGGCGGCGCTGGCGGCGATCCCGTTGACGGCGGCGGTCGGTTTCGCACTGGCGGGGATGAGCCTCGACACCGACTATCTCGGCGCGGGCTTCGCGTCGCTCTATCTGCAGGTGCTCGGCATCGGGCTGGGGATCCAGGCCGGCATGTGGCTCCTGTTCACCCGCCACGTCCGGAACGGCGATACGCAAACCGAGCCGATCGCGGAAGAGGCGGCGCCGATACCGCTCGATGTGCGGGATATCGCCATGCCGGAACGCCCGGAGGCGCCCTTCTTCCAGCGGCTGCCGCCCGAACTCGGCAACCATCTCGTCTGTCTCGAGATGCAGGATCACTATGTGAAGGCGCACACGCTGGCCGGCAGCGAAATGCTCCTGATGCGACTGCGCGACGCGATTGCCGAGCTTGACGGGGTGGCCGGACTGCAGGTCCATCGCAGCTGGTGGGTGGCGCGCGACCAGGTGCGGGCGATCCGGCGCGAAGGACGCAGCATCAGGCTCGAGCTCGCGAACGGCCTGCTCGCCCCGGTCGCGCGCAACCGCCAGGAGACATTGCGCCGCGAGGGGTGGTTCTAGACCCGCCGACCGCGCCGGCCCTCCCCAGAAAAGCACGGCAAACCGGTTTCTTTTTTTCGGGCACAGCCTAAAACGGCGCGCAAAAGGGGAAGAGCATCCATGAAGTTGCTGTCGGGTAATTCCAATCTGCCGCTCGCAAGCGCGATCTCCCAATATCTCGAGATCCCGCTGACCGAAGCGAATGTCCGGCGGTTCGCCGACGAGGAAATCTTCGTTGAGATTCTCGAAAATGTCCGCGGCGAAGACGTGTTCGTCGTCCAGTCGACCAGCTATCCGGCGAACGACAATCTGATGGAGCTGCTGATCATAATCGACGCGCTGAAACGCGCCTCGGCGAAACGGATCACGGCCGTCATGCCCTATTTCGGCTATGCCCGTCAGGACCGCAAACCCGGCCCGCGCACGCCGATCTCGTCCAAGCTCGTCGCCAATCTGATCACCGTCGCGGGGGCCAACCGGGTGCTGACGATGGATCTGCACGCCGGCCAGATTCAGGGCTTTTTCGACATCCCCACCGACAATCTCTACGGCGCGCCGGTGATGGCGGCGGATATTACCGCACGTTTCTCCAAGAAGGACATCACCGTCGTCTCGCCCGATGTCGGCGGCGTCGTCCGCGCCCGCGCGCTCGCCAAGCGCCTCGACAATGCGCCCCTCGCCATCATCGACAAGCGCCGCGAAAAGCCCGGCGAATCCGAGGTCATGAACATCATCGGCAATGTCGAGGGGCGGTTCTGCATCATCGTCGACGATATCGTCGATTCGGCCGGCACCCTGTGCAACGCCGCCGCCGCGATGAAGGAATCGGGGGCCGAAGAGGTCATCGCCTATTGTTCGCACGGCGTATTGTCCGGCGGCGCCGTCGCCCGGGTCGACGGCTCGGTGATGAAGGAGCTGGTGATCACCGATTCGATCGGCAACCATGACGCGATCGCCGAGGCGGAGAAGATCCGCCACCTGCCGATCGCCCCGCTGTTCGCCGAAGCAATCCGCCGCATCGCCGACGAAAGCTCGGTCTCGAGTCTGTTCGATTGAGACTTTCTGTCAGACTCGACCTTGTGATCGAGCGCCGCAACGGGATTTTCTGTCAGGCCTCGGCTGCGCCTCGGCGCGGCACCGGCGACATTGCGCCAGCAATGTTCTGACAAGCCCCCTTCGACAGACTGGCCTTTGATTGCGTAGAGAAAACGCAAGACGCGCGGGAGGAGAGACCATGCCGAAGATCGCCGACAGCGGAATCACCAACTGGACACCCGATCGGCTCCCCGACCTTGCCGGCAAGACCTATCTGGTCACCGGCGGCAATTCCGGCATCGGCTTCGAAGCGTCCCGGATGCTCGGCGAGGCCGGCGGCGATATCGTCATCGCCTGCCGCGATCCGGCCAAGGCCGAAAAGGCCGTTGCCGAGCTGAAACAATCGGTGAAAGGCAAGGTCGAAACCGTCGCGCTCGATCTCGCCGATCTCTCGTCGGTGCGCACGGCAGCCGAGGAGATACACACGCGCTACGACACGCTCGATGCGCTGGTGAACAATGCGGGCATCATGCAGACGCCCGAAACGCGGACCGTGGACGGCTTCGAACTGCAGCTCGGCACCAACCATCTCGGTCATTTCCTGCTGGCCGGGCTGCTCTTCGATCTCGTCGAGAAAGCCGAAGGCCGGATCGTTATCGTATCGAGCATCGCGCACAAATACGGGATCATCTATCGCGACGATTTGATGCTCGAAAAATCCTATTCGCCGACCAGCGCCTATACCCAGAGCAAGCTCGCCAACCTGATGTTCGCCATCGAGCTAGACCGGCGGCTCAGGGCCAAAAATCTGCCGGTCAAGGCGATTGCCTGCCATCCGGGCTATTCGAACACCGCGCTGCAAAGCACGGGACCCGCCGGGTTGCTGAATGTCCTGTACACATTCTTGAACCCGATCATGGCGCAGCCCGCCGGAAAGGGCGCCATCCCGACCGTGCTCGCGGCGGCCGGAACCGAAGCGCAATCGGGCGCCTATTACGGACCCACCGGCTGGGGCGATGCACGCGGCCCGGTTGGCGACGCGTTCGTCGCGCGGCGCGCGCTCAACGAAGAAACCGCCGCCTGGCTCTGGGAAGCGAGTGAAAAGCTCACCGGGTTCGAATGGACAAAGCTCGACTAGACGAATTGGGACTGGCGGATTCCCGCGCGCCGGGGTAGCGCCGCCGTCATGACCCTCGAATCCGATCTTGCCCTGGCCAACCGGCTCGCCGACGCGGCCGGCGCCGCCATCCGACCCTTTTTCCGCGCCGATTTCGCGCGCGAGGACAAGGCCGATGCTTCGCCGGTAACCGAGGCCGATCGCGCCGCCGAGATGGCGATCCGCGAGATCCTGGAAAGCGAACGGCCGGACGAAGGCATTATCGGCGAGGAATACGGAGCGACGCGCGAATCGGCCGCGCGCCAATGGGTGCTCGACCCGATCGACGGGACGACGAGCTTCATCGCCGGACGGCCGACTTTCGGGACGCTGATCGCGCTGATGCAGGACGGCTGGCCGTTACTGGGCGCCATCGACCAGCCGATTTCGGGCGAACGCTGGATCGGCGCCGTGGGGGGCACGACGCAGTTCGGGGACAGTCCGGCGGCCACGCGCCGATGCGGGGGGCTGGACAGCGCAACGGTCGCGACCACGAGCCCGCACTGTTTCAACCAGGAGGAAGGCGAGGCTTTCCTGCGTCTGGTCGCCAAGTGCCACGCCAACCAGCGGCAAGGGCCGATCTACGGCGGAGACTGTTACAATTACGGCCTGCTGGCGTCCGGCCATATCGATATCGTCGTCGAGGCGGGTCTCGCGCTCCATGATTTCGCGGCGCTGATTCCGGTCGTCGAGGCGGCCGGCGGGCAGATGTGCGACTGGGAGGGCAACCCTCTGACCGCCGAAAGCGACGGCCGCGTCATCGCGCTCGGCGATTCGGCGCGGCTCGACGATGTGCTCGAGGCGCTGCATGAGGGCTGACGTAACACTATGTTTAGCTTCGGTTCGCTTCAAAATATTCGAATTGCGAGAAAGTGTGAACTGAGAGTAAGGATCGAGAATGTGGGACGATAACGAGTGCCCGCACTGCCATAGTGGGCTAATTACGTCATCTCTCGCCGCTGTTGTGTCTATGGGGACGGCGGCGTCCGGGCTATGTTCCGAATGCGGCGGGTCTGGGGAAGTGAGTCCTTACAAGAATGACTTTTTCAATCCTGATGATCTTCAGTGCAAAGCCTGCAACGGAACAGGGGAATGCCCATTTTGCAATGGCTCCGGAGTTTCTTAGTCTGCTCCAAGCGCTGTGTTTACTTACTCGCAAAATCCATTGCCTTTCGCGCGGCATCGCCCTATATCGCGCCTCTTCCAAACGATGTGAGGAACTGTCCGGCCGGTATGGGCTGCCGAGGCCGTTCGCAAATCGTCAGTGACAAGGAGACGAAAATGCCCAAGCTGAAGACCAAGAGCGGTGTGAAGAAACGCTTCAAGATCACCGCCACCGGCAAGGTCAAACACGGTGTCGCGGGCAAGCGCCACCGGCTGATCAGCCATAATTCGAAATATATCCGCCAGAATCGCGGCACCACCAAACTGTCCGACGCCGATGCGAAGACGGTCAAGAAATGGGCGCCCTACGGGCTGCGCTAGGAGGTAAGCGACAATGGCACGAGTGAAACGCGGGACGACCACGAAAACCCGCCACAAAAGACTTCTCAACGAAGCGAAGGGCTATTGGGGCCGCCGCAAGAATACGATTCGCGTGGCACGCCAGGCGGTCGAAAAGGCCGGCCAGTATGCCTATCGCGATCGCAAGGTCAAAAAGCGGAAATTCCGTGCGCTGTGGATCCAGCGGATCAACGCCGCGGTGCGCGCCGAAGACCTGACCTATGCGCGCTTCATGCACGGCCTGAAGCTCGCCGGCGTCGAGCTGGACCGCAAGGTTCTGGCCGATCTCGCGATGAACGAACCCGAGGCGTTTAGCGCCGTCGTTGCCCAGAGCAAGGACGCGCTCTCGAACGCCTGAGGCAACGACAGCAATAGCCGGTAGCAAGACCGGCAATTCCAACTAAAAAGGGCGCGGGGAGCGACATGGCTCCACGCGCCCTTTTTCGCATCAGCTATTCGAAACGGACGGAATAATGGACGAGCAAAAGCCCGATCTGGAACAGCTCAAGCAGGATCTGTGCGCCGCGATCGAAGTCGCCACCGGGCTCGACGCGCTCGATGCCGTGCGCGTGCACGCGCTCGGCAAGAATGGCGTGGTTACCGGGCTGCTGAAGACGCTCGGTTCGATGTCGCCGGAAGACCGGAAGGTCGAAGGTCCGCGGATCAACGGGCTACGCAGCGAGATCGCCGAGGCCATCGAAAGCAAGAAGGCAGCGCTCGCCGCGGACTTGCTGGAACAGCGTCTGGCGTCCGAAACGCTCGACCTCTCGCTGCCGCCGAAGGAAACGCCCAAGGGGTCCGTGCATCCGGTCAGCCAGGTCATGGACGAGCTGGCCGAAATCTTCGCCGATCTCGGCTTCGCGGTCGCGACGGGGCCGGAGATCGAGGATGACTGGCACAATTTCACCGCGCTCAACATCCCGGAAAGCCATCCGGCGCGGGCGATGCACGACACTTTCTATTTCGGCGAGAACCATAAGCGCGACGGCCAGGCGATGATGCTCCGCACGCACACCTCGCCCGTTCAGATCCGCACGATGACCTCCGAGGAGCCGCCGATCCGGATCATCGCGCCGGGCCGCACCTACCGCTCGGATTCGGACGCGACGCATACGCCGATGTTCCACCAGGTCGAAGGCCTGGTCATCGATCGCGACATCCATATGGGCCATCTCAAATGGACCTTGGAGACCTTCGTGAAGGCGTTTTTCGAGCGCGACGATATCGTGCTGCGCTTCCGCCCCAGCTATTTCCCCTTCACCGAACCCTCGGCGGAGGTCGATGTCGGCTATTCGCTGAAGGACGGCAAGCGGATCATCGGCGGCGACCCGACGAAGGAGGAAGGCGGTTGGATGGAAATCCTCGGCTCGGGCATGGTCAACCGCAAGGTGATCGACGCGTGCGGTCTCGATCCCGATGAGTGGCAGGGTTTTGCCTTCGGCTGCGGGATCGACCGGCTCGCCATGCTCAAATACGGGATGGACGATCTCCGGGCGTTCTTCGACGGCGATTTGCGCTGGATCGAGCATTACGGCTTCTCGGCGCTCGACGTGCCGACCCTGAGCGCGGGAGTGGGCGCATGAAGTTCACGCTGGGCTGGCTCAAACAGCATCTCGAGACCGAAGCCGATCTCGACACCGTTCTCGACACGCTGACCGCGATCGGGCTCGAGGTCGAAGGCGTCGAAAATCCGGGCGAAACGCTCGCCGATTTCAGGATCGCGCGGGTGGTCTCGGCAGACAGGCATCCCAATGCCGACAAGCTGCAGCTGCTGCAGGTCGATACCGGCGACGGGATCCCGGTCCAGGTCGTGTGCGGCGCGCCCAATGCGCGGGCCGGGCTGGTCGGCGTGTTCGCGGCGCCGGGCACCTATGTCCCGGGGATCGACACCACGCTGAAACCGGCCAAGATCCGCGACATCGAAAGCTTCGGCATGATGTGTTCGGAGCGCGAGCTCGAAATGTCGGACGAACATCAGGGGATCATCGATCTCGACGAGAGCGCGGCGGCGGAAGTTGGCGAAAGTTACGCGCATTGGGCGGGGCTCGACGATCCGGTGATCGACCTCAAGATCACGCCCAACCGGCAGGATTGCATGGGCGTGCGCGGCATTGCACGCGACCTCGCCGTGGCGGGTCTCGGCACGCTGAAACCATTACAAGTACGTGAAATAAAAGGGCAAAATGAGCCGTCGATCGAGATACGCACCGACGATCCGGAAGGCTGCCCGGCCTTTTTCGGACGCACCGTCGCGGGCGTTTCGAACGGCGCGTCGCCCGACTGGATGCAGAAACGGCTGCGCGCGATCGGGCAGAAGCCGATCTCGGCGCTGGTCGACATCACCAACTATATCATGATCGATCACGGCCGCCCGCTGCACGTCTACGACCGGGCGAAACTGGGCGAGGCGATCTTCGCGCGCCGCGCCGAAAACGGCGAAAGGGTCGTCGCGCTCAACGGCAAGGACTATGTGCTCGACGACAGCATGACCGTGATCGCGGACGAGAATGGCGTCCACGATATCGGCGGGATCATGGGCGGCGAAGATAGCGGCGTGCAGCCGGAAACCGCGGATATCGTGATCGAATGCGCTTATTTCGATCCGCCGCGCATCGCCCGGACCGGGCAGAAGCTCGGCCTGATGTCGGACGCGCGCGCGCGTTTCGAACGCGGCGTCGATCCGGCGTTCCTGGACGACGGCCTCGCCATCGCGACGCAGCTGATCCTCGATATCTGCGGCGGCGAACCGTCGGAGACAGTCGAAGCCGGCGCCCCGCCGCTCGACACGAAGACGATTCGCTACGACCCGCACCTCTGTGCAACCTTAGGCGGCGTTTCCGTGCCCATCGACACCCAGCGCGCCACGCTCGAGGCCCTCGGCTTCACCGTTGGCGGCGACGGACCCTTCGAGGTCACCGTGCCGACCTGGCGCCGCGATGTGGACGGCGCCCCCGACCTCGTCGAGGAGGTGCTGCGCATCGAACGCTATGATGCGATTCCCTCGACGCCGCTGCCGCGCGCCGAGGGCGTCGCGACGCCGACCGCCTCGCCCGAACAGAAGCGCGAACGCACGGTTCGCCGCGCCGCCGCCGCGCGCGGGCTCAACGAGGCGGTGACCTGGAGCTTCATACCCCAAGCCGAAGCCGCGCTGTCCAATGATTCTGATTCCGGGGCCCCCTGGATCCTCGCCAATCCGATCAGCGAAGACATGAAGGTCATGCGCACCGCGATGATCCCGGGCCTCGCCGCCGCGGCGAAGCGCAATGCCGATCGCGGCGCGGCGAGCATCCGGCTCTTCGAGATCGGTCGCCGCTATCTGGAACAGGAAGAACGCCCGACCCTCGGCCTGATCCTGGCGGGTGCGAGGGACGCCCGGCACTGGCAAGGCGGAGGCGATCCGTTCGACGCCTATGACGCCAAGGCCGAAATCGTCGCGCTGCTCGAAGCGGCCGGCGCGCCGGCCGCGAACCTGCAGCTCTTCGGCGATGCGAGCGGACACTACCATCCCGGCCGCTCGGGCCGGCTGTGCCTCGGGCCGAAGAACATGCTGGCCGAGTTCGGCGAGCTGCACCCGAATACGCTGAAGGCGCTCGATCTCGACGGCCCCGTCATGGCCGGCGAAATCTATCTCGACGCGATTCCGATGCCCAAGGCGAAGGGAAGCGGCGCTGGGAAAGCGGGCGGCGGCCATATGCGCAAGCCCTTCACCCCGCCCGCGCTCCAGTCCGTCACCCGCGACTTCGCCTTCCTGCTCGACACCGACACGCCCGCCGGCGACCTGCTCCGCGCGGTCCGCAATGCCGACAAGCAGGCGCTGGTCGATGCGCGGATCTTCGACGTGTTTACCGGCGAAGGCGTGCCCGAGGGCAAGAAATCGGTCGCGATCGAGGTGACGCTGCAACCCGGTGACAAGAGCTTCACCGAAGAGGATCTGAAAGCGATTTCGGACAAGGTGGTGAAGGCGGCCGGGAAGGTCGGGGGTGAGCTCAGGGGCTAGAAAAGCTGGCTGTACAGAAGAAAGTACAGCGCTTCGCCAGGCTCAGCCCAAGCGGTTTCTCAGGACGGTCCTTTCCCTAATCCGTTTGCCCTGAGCTTGTCGAAGGGCTGTCCTTCTTCTTGCCCAAGCGCGAAATCTCGTCCCAATGCCCACGGATAAGCGCCAGTTTCTTCGCCCGGCTCCAGCCCTTGATACGGCGCTCCATCGCCGTGGCGTCATCGCGGGTCTGGAATTTCGCGGACCAGACGAGCTCCACCGGCAGATGATCGCGCGAAAATCCCGGCAATTCGCCTGACTGGTGTTGCGCGAGGCGATGCTCGAGATTGTCCGTCTGCCCGGTGTAGAAATAGCCGCCCCGGCAGTGAAGCATATAGGTCCAGAAGGGCATGGCCCTACCTTAACCCGTTGAGGCTGAGCTTGTCGAAGCCCTGCCGTTGCTCTTTCGGCGGTCAAAAGGAAGGACAACCCTTCGACAGGCTCAGGGTAAGCGGTATTGGGTTGCGGTCGCGCCTCACCGCCCCAGCAAGAACACCGCCTGCTCGGCCAGCAGATTCGCCGCCGCCGCGCGGCGCTGCCGGTTGCCGCTCAGGAACCAGGCCCGTTCCACCGCAATCCCCTGTTTTTCCACGAGCGCACGGAAATCGTCGATCGTGACATGGTGTATGTTCTCGGTCGCGTACCAGCTCAGCGGCAGCGCGCCGGTGACCGGCATCCGGCCGCCGAAGAGCAGGCTTGCCCGCACGCGCCAATAGGCGAAGTTCGGAAAGCTGACGAAGGCGCGCGGGGCGATGCGCAGCAGCTCGCCGAGGATCGCGTCGGGGGCGCGGGTCGTCTGCAGCGTCTGGCTGAGGATCGCATAGTCGAAGGCGCTGTCAGGATAGTCGGCAAGGTCGGTATCGGCATCGCCCTGCACCACCGACAGGCCCTTCGCCATCGCCTGGGCGACATTGTCCGCATCGAGCTCGAGCCCGCGGGCATCCGCGCTTTTCTCGTGACGCAATGCCGCCATGAGGCCACCGTCGCCGCAGCCGATATCGAGCACCCGCGCGCCTTCGGGCACATGATCGGCGATGATTGCGAGATCGGGGCGGAGATCAGTCATGCGTGCATTTCTTGCAGATCCACACGGTGGCGATAACCGTCATTGCGAGCGGAGCGAAGCAATCCAGAGTAACAGGCGATGCGCGTGCGGCCCTGGATTGCCGCGTCGCCCCGAACCGAGTTCGGGCCTCCTCGCAATGACGGGAAATGGGAGCAGGGCGGCGATAGGATATTCATCACCCCTCCCCCGCCTTCAAAAACCCGTCCACCGTCGCGTTCATGCCCGGCGTATCGAGCAGGAAGGCGTCATGGCCGAACGGGCTCGACAGTTCCACGAAGCTGACCTCGGCGCCGCTCGCGTTGAGCGCGCGGACGATCGTTTTCGCCTCGCTCGTCGGATAGAGCCAGTCGCTGTCGAAGCTGATCACGCAGAAGCGGGTTTTCGTGTCCTTGAACGCGTTGGCGAGCAGGCCGCCATGTTCTTCGGCGAGGTCGAAATAGTCCATCGCGCGCGTGATATAGAGATAGGAGTTGGCGTCGAACCGGTCGACGAAGCTGATCCCCTGGTGCCGCAAATAGCTTTCGACCTGGAAATCGGCGTCGAAGCCGAAGCTCTTCGCATCTCTCGCCTGCAAGCGCCGCCCGAATTTCTCGGTCAGGCCCTCTTCGGAGAGATAGGTGATGTGCGCGGCCATCCGGGCGACGGCGAGGCCTTTGGTCGGCTGGTCGCCGTCCGCATAATAATCGCCGCCGCGCCAGTGCGGATCGGCCATGATCGCCTGCCGCCCGACCTCGTGGAACGCGATATTCTGCGCCGAATGCCGCGGCGCGGTCGCGATGGCGATGGCCGAGCGGACGCGGTCCGGATACAGGCACGCCCATTCGAGCACCTGCATCCCGCCCATCGAGCCGCCGATCACGGCGTGAAGCGTCTCGATGCCCAGATGATCGAGCAGCATGGCCTGGGCGCGGACCATGTCGCGGATCGTGATCACCGGGAAACGCATCGCATAGGGCTGGCCGTCCCCGGCAAGGCTCGCCGGGCCGGCGCTCCCCATGCAGCTGCCGAGCACATTGACGCAGATGACGAAATGGCGCGCCGGATCCACCGGCTTCCCCGCGCCCACCATCCGCGCCCACCAGCCGGGCTTGCCGGTCACGGGATGGGTGGAGGCGACATGCTGGTCCCCGGTCAGCGCGTGGCAGATCAGGATGGCGTTGGATTTGTCGTCATTGAGCGCGCCATAGGTTTCATAGGCGAAATCGACAGGCGCGAGCGACGCCCCGCCATCGAGCGCCAGCGGCCCGGGCAAGGTAACGGCGCGCGCGGCGCCGAAGGGGGAGGGATTGTCCGCCATAGAGAAGCGGCGCTAGGGCGCGGGGGGCGGAGTTGTCAAACGTTCGCGGGTGTTGCGGCGCTATGCGGTGCAATTATCTGTCGGCAACTCTCTCACAAAGATTCCGCCGCGATTGTTTGATTGTCAGACTCGACCTTTCGGTCGAGCGCCGCACCAGCCCGCTCCCCCTCCCGGCCTCCCATAGAATATACTGAGTGGGAGGCCGGGAGGGGGAGCGGGCTGGTGCGGCGATTTCGCGCTAGCGAAATTCTGACAATCAAAATCCCGGTGCGGCGAACTTCCGACAGAAAGTTTCTGACAAAAAGAATCTGCCGTGATTTCCTGCCAAGGAAATTCTAACGAACTAAACCCCTTCGAACGGAATGAACGCGAGGTTCAGTTCCTCGGCGTTGCGCGGGATATCGATTTCGGCCGAGTTGAACTCGACCATTTCGCGCGGCGGCAGGGTGCGCTGCGGCGCCTGGATCGTCCAGTCGTAGACGACCGCGCCCTGCGCGTTGCGCAGTTCGGCGCGGATATCGGGCACGCGCTGCTCCTCGTCGGTCATGTTGACGATCCGGCCCGAGATCGAGAGCAACTCATGGCCGCTGGCGAGCGTCCGCCGCTCGGGGCTGCGCACGAGCTGGACGTCGAGCGCGCTGTCGTTCGCCGCGCCGCCGAGGCCGGCGACGAAACCGGGCGGCCCGAACCAGGCGACAGCGCCGACCCCGGCGCCGAGCAGGAGGAAAATCCCGATCGCTATCGCCGTCCACATCTTCGCCGGATTGCGCCGCGGCTTGAAGGGCGGCTCGTGCGCGAACGGATCGCTATCGCCGATCGCTCCGGAGCGGGCCGCCGGTTTTTCGACCTGCGGCTCTTCTGCCAGCGGTTCGGGAAATTCCTGCTGGACGGGCGCGGGCGGCGGTGGCGATGGCGTCACCGGTTGGGGCGGCGCCTCGGGTACCGTTTCCGGTCCTTCGGCGAACCAGCTATTCTTGCAATTGGCGCAGCGGACCTGCCGTCCGTCCACGCCGATCGCCGTGTCGGGCACCAGATACCGGGTTGAACAGGCGGGACAAACGAGGATCATGCGACAGGAACGCCAACTGGTTGCAAATCTAGCCGTGATCTACGCGCGCCGGGGCCCGGCTGGCAAGGTCGTGGCGCTGTGCGTTGTGTGCTTTACGCCGGATAGCGGGCTGTGCCATGGCTGCGCCGATGGCCACGACGATCGCCCAGTTCGAAAATGTCGGGCTGCGCTACGGTACGGGCGCAGAGACGCTGTCTGACGTCAGCTTCTCCCTCGATGGCGGCGGCTTCTATTTCCTCACCGGTCCGTCGGGCGCCGGCAAGACGTCATTGCTCAAGCTGCTCTATCTCGCCCTGCGCCCCTCCCGCGGGCTGATCCGGCTGTTCGACGAGGATGTCGTGACCCTGCCGCGCGACCGGCTGCCGGGCTTCCGCCGGCGGATCGGCGTGGTGTTCCAGGATTTCCGGCTCGTCCCGCACCTCTCCGCCTTCGACAATATCGCGCTGCCGCTGCGGGTCGCGGGGGTCGAGGAAGAGGAGCTCGCGACGCCGGTCAACGAGATGCTGGCCTGGGTCGGGCTGTCGGATCGCGCGAGCGCGCGGCCCGCGACCCTGTCGGGCGGCGAACAGCAGCGGGTCGCGATCGCGCGCGCCGTGATCGGCCGGCCCGAGATCCTGATCGCCGACGAGCCGACCGGCAATGTCGATCCGGAAATGGCGGCGCGCCTGCTCCACCTGTTCGACGCGCTGAACAAGCTCGGCACGACGCTGGTGGTCGCGACCCATGACATTCACCTGCTGAGCCGGGTCTCCTCGGCGCAGATGATGCGGCTCGAGGGCGGACGGCTCGCCGATCCCACCGGGCTGTTGAAGAACCCGCCCCGCGAGACGGGCGGACGACGCCGGAAACCCCGCACATGACTCTGCCCTTTTCCGCGAGCCCGGCCGAACGCCGGCTGCTGACCGAGGGCCGGCTATCCGGGCCGATGCCCTGGGTGATCGCGATCATGATGTTCCTCACCGTCCTCGCGGCGGCGGGCGGCCTCGCGCTCAACCATGCCGCGCGCAACGTTACCGGCAGTATCGCGCAGCGGATCACCGTCCAGATCGTCGAGGCCAATCCCGACGCGCGCGAGCAGCAGACGCGTGCCGCCATGACGGCACTCGGCCGCATGGAGGGGGTGACGGAGGTCGTCCGCGTTCCCGATGCCGAGATCGACGCGCTGATCGAACCCTGGATCGGCGCGGCCGGCGAGGATGAGGGCATTCCGGTGCCGACGATGATCGACGCCGACCTGACCGAGGCGGCCCATGCGCAGCTCGAGCTGGTCGAGGAAGCCGTGCTCGCGGTGGCGCCCGCCGCGCGGGTCGACGATCATGCGCAGTTCCTCGCGCCGCTCGCCGGGCTGATCGGATCGCTGACCTGGCTGGCGCTGGCGCTCGTCCTGCTGACCGCGAGCGCGCTCGCCGCGTCCGTCATCCTCGCGGTGCGCGCCGCGCTCAACACGCATCGCGCGACGATCGAGGTCTTGCACCTGATGGGCGCGACCGACATCCAGATCGCGCGCCTGTTCCAGCGCCGGATCGCGCTCGACGCGCTGCTCGGCGGAATCGTGGGCTTTTTATGCGCGATCATCGTGCTGCTGCTGCTCGGCCAGCGGATCGGGGCGGTCGGATCGGAACTGCTCGGTTCGGCGAGGCTGCCAATTACCGCTTGGCTTCTGCTCGCGCTTCTGCCCATTGTCGGCGCGATAATGTCGACGCTGGTCGCGCGCTTTACCGTGATCGGCGTCCTCCGCAAAATGCTGTAGGTCCGTCCGATGGTGCGCCGTATAATTTCCCTGATCCTGCTGTTCTGGGCGCTCGGCTTCGCGGCGTTCGCGGTCGGGCTGCCCGGCCCCGCCGGCCCGCAACGGACCGACGCGATCATCGTGCTGACCGGCGGCGAAAACCGGATCGAGCGCGGGATCGAACTGCTCGAGGCCGGCCAGGCCGAACGGCTGCTCGTCTCCGGCGTCAACCGCACGGTCCGGCCGGTCGAGCTGGCCGAGGAGACCGGCAAGCCCGAGGCGCTGTTCGACTGCTGCATCGATCTCGGCCAGGAAGCCGTGGACACGCGCAGCAACGGGAGGGAGGCCGCCCGCTGGATGCGCGAGAACCGGTTCACGAGCGTGCGCCTCGTAACGACCGACTGGCATATGCCCCGTGCGCGGTTCGAGCTGCGGCGCGAGCTGGACGACGGCGTGGAGCTGATCCCGGATGCCGTGACGAGCGAGCCCAGCTTCATGCAACTCTTTCTGGAATATAACAAATATCTGCTGCGCAGGCTGAGCGCGATCGTCGGGATATAGGCCTAGATTTCATGGCGGCAATCCGGTCCCTTCTCTTCATGCTCGTCTTTTACGGGCTGACCGTCCCCTGGGTCATCGCGGCCTTGGTCGGCGCGGCGCGCGGCGACAAGGCCATGCACAGCGTAATCTACGCCTGGGTCCGCTTTCACCGCTGGTGCGCACGCGCGATCCTCGGCATCCGGGTCGAGATCGAGGGCACGATCCCCGACGGCCAATATCTGTTCGCCGCGAAACACCAGGCGATGTTCGAAACGCTCGACTTCCTCAACCTGCTCGATACGCCGGCGCCGGTGCTCAAAAAGGAGCTGACCGGGATCCCGGGCTGGGGCTGGCTGGCGAAACGCTATGGCGGCATCGCCGTCGACCGGAGCGGCGGCGCAGGCGCGATGCGGATCATGCTCAAACGCACGCGCGAAGTGCTCGCCGACGGCCGCTCGGTCGTGATCTTCCCCGAAGGCACGCGCGTCCTGCCCGGCGAAACGCCGCCGCTCCAGGCGGGCTTTGCCGGCCTCTACAAAATGGTCGGGCTTCCCGTGGTCCCGATCGCGATCCGGAGCGGCCATGTCTGGCCGCGCAACAAATGGGTCAAATATCCGGGTGTCGTGACGTTCCGCTTTTTCGAACCGATCCCGACCGGCCTGCCCCGCGCCGAAATCGAAGCGCGCGTGCATAGACTGATCAACGATTTCGAGCTGGAGTGAGCGGGGAGCCTGTTTGTCAGAACATTGCTGGTGCAATGTCGCCGCACCAGCCCTCTCCCCCTCCCGACCTCCCATTGAGTGTACCCTGGTGGGAGGCCGGGAGGGGGAGAGGGCTGGCGCGGCGCTCAACCGACAGGTTGAGTCTGACAAAAAAGGAACCTGCGCCGCTCCACCGTCAGATCGAGTGCGACACCCTACAACGCTTCCGAAACCAGCTCCTCGAGCGCCGCGGCGACGCCGCGGGTTTCCGCTTCGGTGCCGATCGTGATCCTGAGACCATGGGCGAGGCCCTGGCCGGGGAGCCAGCGGGTGATATAGCCGCGCGCGAGCAGCCCTTCATAGGCGGCTTCGGCGCCGAGGGCGCCGTCGAACAGGATCAGCAGGAAATTCGCTTCGGACGGTATCGCGCGCAGCCCGGCATTGCCCAGCGCCGCAATCCGCCCGGCGAGCCAGCTGCGCCATTGGCGGTTGTGCGCCCGGCTGGCCTCGACAAATTCGCGGTCGTCGAGCGCCGCGATCGCCGCCGCCTGCCCCGCCGTCGTGACGTTGAAGGGCGCGCGGATCCGGTTGAGCGCTTCGATCACCGGCGCCGGGCCATAGCCCCAGCCGATCCGCTCGGCCGCCAGCCCGTAAATCTTCGAAAAGGTGCGCGTGACCAGGACGTTCGACGCGTCGCGCGCCAGCTCCAGCGGCGCTTCGGCCTCCGCATCCGGCAGATATTCGGCATAGGCCTGATCGATCACGAGCAGGCAATCCTCGGGCATGGCCGCATGCAGCCGCCGGACCTCGGCCATCGGCGTATAGGTGCCGGTGGGATTGTTCGGATTGGCGAGAAAGACGACGCGGGTGCGCTCCGTGATCGCCGCGCTCAGCGCATCCATATCGGCTGCATAGTCCCGGTCCGGCGCCTCGACCGGCGTCGCCCCGACCCGCTGCGCGGCGAGCGGATAGACCGAAAAGCCGTAGCGGACATAGAGGACCTCGTCGCCCTGCCCCGCATAGGCGCCCGCCGCGAGATGCAGGATCTCGTCCGAACCCGTGCCGCAGATGATGCGGTCGGCCGCGATACCGTTCAACGCGGCGATCGCCTCGCGCAGTGCGGTCGAGGCCGGATCGGGATAGCGCGCGAGGCTGCCGCGCGCCTCGGCCAATGCCTGCGCCGCATTCTCGCTCGTGCCCAGCGGATTCTCGTTCGAGGAGAGCTTGACCGCCGATCCATCCGATCCGCCTTTCGAGCGGCCGGGCGTATAGGGCGTCATCGCCGCGATCCAGGGTTTGGGCGTCGGTCCGGTCATGCGTGTCTCGATAGAGGGATTCGGCCGCGGTTCAAACAAAAGCTTGGCCCGGCGGGCACGCCGTCCATAATCCGCTTTTCCCGCGCGCAAACCGCTCTATGCTGGCGGCACGGCTCAGCCACAGGAGGGTCCCATCCATATCGGCATCTTGACGGGCGGCGGCGACGTGCCGGGATTGAACGCCTGCATCCGCGCGATCACGCTGGGCGCGCTCGACGAGGGCTGGACGGTGACCGGATTCCGGCGTGGCTGGGAAGGCTTTTTGCGTATCGATCCGGACGATCCCGCGACGATCGAAGCGCAGAGCTGGACGCTCGACCGCGCCCGGGTCCGCGGCATCGACCGCAGCGGCGGCACGATCCTCCACACCTCGCGCACCGACCCGCGCACGCAAAAGGAGGGCGACCGCACGGATCACGTTCTTCACGTGCTCGACCAGCTCGGCATCGATGCGATGATCACCCTGGGCGGCGACGGCACGCTGCGCTTTTCCGCGCATCTTGCCGATCAGGGCTTCAAGGTGATCTCGATCCCCAAGACGATGGATAACGACGTCCATGGCACCGACTATTGCATCGGCTTCTCGACCGCGATCACGCGATCGGTCGAGGCGATCAACGCGCTCAGGACGACGACGCGCAGCCATGAGCGGATCGGCGTGATCGAACTGTTCGGCCGCCGGTCGGGCGAAACCGCGCTGCTCTCGGGCTTTCTCGCCCAGGTTGCGCGCACGGTGATCGCCGAAGTGCCGGCGGATTCCGATATCCTCGTCCCGCTGCTCGCCGAGGACCGCGAGCAGAGCGGCGAGAATTACGCGATGTGCGTGATTTCCGAAGGCGCGCGGATCGTCGGCGAGGAGGCGAGCGGCGAGCTCGGCAAATCGGCGACGCACCGGGTCGAAGGCGGGGTCGGCCAGCGGCTGGCGCGGATCATCGAGGCGCGGACCGGGATCGGCACTGTCGTTCAGGAGCTCGCCTATCTGATGCGCTCGGGCGAACCCGATGCCATGGACCGGATGGTCGGCTTCGCGTTCGGCGGGCTCGCGGTCCAGCTGCTGCGCGACGGCAAGGCGGGGCGGATGGTCGCGCTGACCGACGGCAATTACTGTCATGTGCCCAACGGCACGCTGCTCGAACAGCAGAAATCGGTCGATACCGCCAATCTCTACGACAGCGCCGCTTATCGCGCGAAGCTGCTGCGCATCGAAGGCATGCCCATGTTCCTGTATTAGCGCTCCTCTATTGAGGCCGGCTGCTATTCGAATTCGACGAGACGATGGATCCGGTCCGTGCCGGGCGTTTCCGGATCCGGCATGCGGCGCATTACCACGCGGCCGGGCTGGTCGACGATCCGGTCCGTACGCTCGAAATCGATGGACTCGGCCGCAACGATGCGGACGGTGGCGCGGGCCTGCGCGATCGCACCGGATTCGGGCAGCACGGCGAGCAGCAGGAGGGCGGACGGGACAGCCATGCGGCCGGGCTAGGCCGTTCGCCGCCAGCCCGGAAGGTAAAGAAATGGTTAAACCGGCCGGAAAAGAGCGTTAACGCAGGTATTTGCGCGATAATTCGCATAGGCGCGGGGATTCGCATGCGTTCGCCCATTGCGCCCGCCCGCGCCCTTTGCTAGAGGCTCGCGCCTGCCAGAGGCCGGTCCATGACCGGCGTTCAGGAAAATGTGCGGTCGTGGCGGAACTGGTAGACGCGCAACGTTGAGGTCGTTGTGGGCGAAAGCCCGTGGAAGTTCGAGTCTTCTCGACCGCACCATTTTCCAGATTCTCAGACATTCAGAGAACCGGAAAGTCGCGCCGCACGACTTTTTGTCTGTCGGGAAATCGCCACAGGTTTCTCGTCAGACTCAACCCGTCACGGCGTTTCGGAGGACGATACCGCGTTCCCGCCAATGGCGACGGTCCCGAGCCGGACGCTGTCATTCTCGTCGGTAACGAAAGCCCGGCGGCCGAGCGCCGCGATCGCGCCGAGCGCCTGCGCCGAAAGTTCGGCCATCCGCACCGAATATTGGCCGTAGGGGACGCTCTGGAAGACGAAAAAGCCGTCGAAATCGGTCCGCACGACCTGCACGACGCGGCCTTCGATATCGACCAGCTCGAGATCGACGCCTTCGAGCGCACCGCCGCCTGCGCGGACCAGCATGCCGTCAATCTCGCCGGCGCTGACCAGCGGCAGCTCCACGGCCGCCGCGGTTCCGGGCCGCGGCGTGACCACGACGCCGGGGCCACGCGGCTGGACGAAGGGGTCGGCGAGCGAGGAGGTGTCGATGCCCACGAGGATCGGCCGGTACGGCGTCAGTCCGGTCACCACGGCGAGCCCGTTCTCGTCGGTCGGATCGTTGGCCGGCGCCCGGCCGGTCGTGATCTGTACCCCTTCTTCAAAGGGTTCGTTCGGCTGCCGCACGCCGTCATTGTTCAGATCGCGATAGACGCGCGCGACCGTCTGGCCACTGCTCGCGAGCTTGTCGGCGGTCATATGGACGCCGCCGCGCGGATCGGGGCCGATGCTGAAGGCGAGGTTGAGCCCGGCCGCTACCGATCCGTCGGTCGCCGTCTCGGCCGAGGCGGTCAGCGCGAACCGGTTGAAGCGCCGGACATAGCCGATGCTCGCCCGGGCGCGATCGAGCGTCGCCTGATAGCCGAGTTCGGAGCGCCAGGCGCTGTTTTCGCCGCCCCCCCAATCGGCGGTGAGCGACGCGCTTTCGAACCGGCTGCCGGGAGAAAGTCGCCAGCGCGCCTCGCCGCGCAGGCGGACGCGCCCGATCCGGCCATTGGCCAGGATGGCGGCATTGGTCTGGTCGGGCGGGTCGAGCCCGTCCGCCGTGCCCGCGCCCTGCCGCCGGTATCCGATCTCCCCGGTCAGCGCAAAACGGCGCATATTCGCAGAAATCCGCGCCGCGCCGTCGAGCTGGTCGGCGCCGTCCTCCCGCGTCTGATAGGTGGCTTGCACCCGGACCGGCATCACGACGCGGCCGAGATTGACGCTATGATCGACGGCCAGGCTGTGCCGGCCCGTCGTATCGATACCATAGCGTTCGGTGCGGAAATCGCGGGCGACCACCGATTCCGCGTTTATATAGGCGCGTCCGAACCGCCCGAGCAGCTGCGCGCGGGCCGCATAGCCGCCATTATCGGCCCAGGCGGCCGTCACTTCGACCAGCGCCGGCCCGATCGCCCGGCGGACCGAGCCCTCGACAACCGTCATGCGGTCATCCGCGATGACCATGTTGTTGAGCTGGAATGCCAGCGAAGTCCGGGGGTTGAGCCCCCTTTCGAGCCCCAAGCCCGCGCGCCAGTTGGCGTCGCGCGCCAGATCGCGATTATCGAGACTGACGAGATCACGATCATCCTGGCTGGCGCCCGCCCAATACCAGGTCTGGCGCGGCGGAATGCTGGCCGCACCGACGTTGATGATCTCGGTTTCGCGGCGAATCTGGCCCTGGGGGCCGTACAGGACGACTTCAAACCGGTTGATGCCGTAGCGCAGCTCGACATCGACGAACTCGTAGCGACCGTCGCCGCGATCGCGCGAAAAGGCCAGCAACTGGCCGTTGCGGTAGAGTTCGGCTTCCCAGCCTTCCGGCAGTTCGCCACGGAAGGTGCGCCGGTCGAAGCTGTCGGGCTGGTCGAGCGGGCGGTTGGTGACAATCCCGCCGCGCCCGGGCGTCGGCTGGGCGGCGATCGGCGAGGACTGGCTGGAGACATCGCCGATCGCGAAATGGGTGGCGCCCAGCGGGCCCAGCAAATTCGCCTCGTTGGAGCTGCGAAACGCGCGCATGCGCAGCGATTGCGGCACCCCACGATCATCCGAGGCAAGCCGCGCATCGACCGAGGCGGTCAGGATCTCGCCCACCGCGTAAATCTCGTAGCGCCGCTCGAACCCGCTGCTGCGGCGCTGGCGATCGCGCAATCCGCCGAGCGAAACGACGATGTCGACGGAGGGCGTGCGCCACATGCGATAGGGAGTGTCGGCCTGGGGCAGCGCGGACAGGTCGAAATCGACGCGCGGGCGCAGCGAGGCCGCCCGGGCGCGCCGCTCGAGCCCGCGTTCGACGGGCAAGGGCTGGTCGGAACGCAGCAGGAGCACCGCATTGCGCAGATCGGCCTCCATCGTAACGCCGAGCCACGCGGCGAGCGTCTGGGTCGTCACGCACCAGCCTTCCGGCGTGTCGAAAATGGTGCCGTTCGGCAGATCTTCGGCGGATTCGCCGAACCGGACGCGATTCCGGTTGCGATCGATAACTATCTCGTTTTCTTCGGCAAAGGCCCATCCTTCGGCCCGGTTGGCCGCCTCGTCGATGGCGATCGGCAAATCGAGCGCCGCAATCGTATCGGCAAGATCGATGCAAACGCCTTGCGGAGTCTGATAGCCGCGCACGGCATCGCCGAGCCGATATTCGCCGAGCCGGACTTCGAGCAGCAGGGAATCGTCGGGATGGGCATCCCACGCGACCTGGGCCGAGGCGCTGGCGGCCGTGCACAGGGCGACGAGACTCGTCTGGATATGTTTCGCGCGATGTCCCCAGCGAAGCATGACGCCCCGCTCCCCCCGGATGCCGCGCTAGCGCAGCACCGCTTCGGTTTCGGCGATCAGGCTCCCGCCTGCACCGTCGGGTTCGCGGTACTGGATGCGAACCGGACCGGCGAGACTGCCCTGAAACTCCTCGGACACGGGCAATATTACCGAACGGCTGCCGATTTCGGCATAGACCGCGACGCCGCGCGCCCGTGCCAGCGGCACATCGACGCCGGGCCGCGTCACGGTGACCTCGCCATAAACCGACCGATCACCGAGTCGGCTAAGGTCGAAACCGACGGCTTGGACGCCGTCTTCCTCTACAATCCGCGGATTGGCGATGGCCGCGGTCGCCGTCAGATTGCCGTGACGGACGATAATCGGGATGGTCACGCCATAAACGGGGATCAGCCGGATCTGGAAACCCTCGCCAGCGCCCTCGGTCTCGGCGGCGACCGGACGTGGGCGTGGAATCGCACGGAACAGCATGTGGACGCGATATTCGCCGTCGGAAATACCCTCGGGCGCGCGGACACCGATGCGGATCGCCTGAGGCTGATTCGGCGGCAGGACGACGCGGCGCGGCGCATAGCGGATCATCCCGAGCGCCGATTCCTCGCTGTCATTCGGGATTTCCACCTCTTCCAGCCCGCCGTCAGCGGTCATCCGTCGCAGCTCGAGCGAAATCCGGTAGGCAGCTTCTTCGCTGCCGATATTGTTGAGAATGACTTCGGTCCCGCGCGCGCCGTTGAGCACGACCCGAGTGGGCGCAATAAGCAGATCGTTGGCCTGGATAGGCGCGGGCGCGGCGATCAATGCGACAACAAGGGCTAGCGCCGCAGCTCCCGCTCGGACGCTGTTCGACAAATTTTCAAGGATCATGAAAGGTCTCCGTCTCGACTGTCCGGGAACCATTCGGCATCTTGAAATCCCCCCCGGAAATTCGAGGAGAATGTCGCAAAAACTGGTTACTTTTCCGTCAAGAACCGCCGGTCGGGCCGAGAAAACCCGGCAGCACCTTAATGCTGCCGGGCGCAGGTCGGCAAAAAGAGTCCGCGAACCGCGGAGCCCGTATGCCTATTGGTAATCGACGTTGACGGTAAACGAACCGCTGTAAACGCCAGCCGGCTGATTGACTCCGATCGTAAGGTCGCCGCCGACATAGAGCGCAACGGCCGAACCGGTCATCGCAAGGACATTGGACGACGCCGAGAGCGAAATCGGCATGGTGTTCGCGCCGTCGCTCAACTGCGTCAGGCTGCCGATACCGGTCACATCGACGTTCAGGCCATTGGCGCCGGTCACGTCGAAAGCCGCCGAGGAAACGCTGGTCGCACCAGCGCAGGTCAGGTTGGCAGCGCAGGTGCGCGTGCCGGCTGCATTGGCGGCAACGTTGACATTGCCCGAAGCGGTCGAATCCGGCACGATCGTGCCGAAGTTGAGATCGGCGGTCTTGGCGATCTGGACCTGCTGCAGGATCTCGGCCGTCGCATCGGCCGTCGCAGTCGCGGCGTTTGCAGCGCTTCCGACGATGCCAAGCGTAGCCGCCGCGGAACCAGCCGCGAAAACGGTGATTAACTTTTTCATTGAATTTGTTCCTTTTCCACTTTCCGAATGTTGTTCGAACGGAACGTGTCCCCCGCACCATTCACCAGTGGTTCTGACGATCTATGTTTTAGATTTGACCAACAGCCATGGTTAACGCCAGTTTAGGATGTCTCGACCGGGCGTGATCATTCATACTCGGCGCTGACTCTTATTCTGCCCCGGAAACGGCCGAAATCCTCGCCGTCGACATCGATCCGGCCGCCAAAGGAAAACCGCAGCACGCCATCGCTTCCGATTCGTGGTTGGGCCGGCAGATCGCTGCGCATGTCGCGCAGTTCGACGCGCCGCCCGCCGGGCGCGCGCATCACGACTTGGTCGGGAAGGTCGATTCGCACCGCACGGCCGGGTTCGCCGCGAATCGTTACCGTACCGCGCATTGCCACGCCGCCAAGATCGAGCAGACGGGTCAGCCGGCGCTGGCCGGTCAGCGGATCGATCTCCGCCGCGCCGCCCTGATAATCGATCAGCGCCATGCGATCAAAATCGATGCCGGTGTCGATATCGATCTGGAGAGGCCGGGCCGGGCGGGCCCGGGCCACGATCGGCGCCTCATCGTCGCACAGACGGCAGGCGGCCTGCGCCGCAACCGCCGAGGGCGCCGCAAGGGGCAGCGTTCCGGCGAGCAGAACCGGCAAAAAGAGGTCCAGACGGGCCATCCCCCTTTTTCGCGCGCCACCAATCAATATATCGTTAACGATCAAACCCTGCCATGAGGGGTTCATCATGTCCGTTGCGTCGATTACGAAAGCGTCCTGCTGTGCCGATTCCCACGCCCCATATTAACGGCATCGGCGCTGCGACGCCCGATCACGACATTCACCACGCCTTTATCGGCTGGGCGGCCGAGCAACTGTCCGATCCGCGCGAACGCGGCGTTTTCGCCCGCATGGCCGAGCGCGCGGGGATCGACCATCGCTGGTCGGTGCTGCCGCGCGGCGCGGACGGCGGATCGCCGATCAATCCGGGCGGTTTCTACGCCAGGGGCATGCCGCCGACGTCGGCGCGTATGCAACTCTATGCAAACGCAGCGCCGCGGCTCGCGGTCCAGGCCGTCGCCAACCTGCCCGAGCCGCCCGATCCCGCCGACGTCACCCATCTCGTCGTGGCGAGCTGCACGGGCTTTACCGCGCCCGGCCTCGACCAGCTGATCGCCCGCGAACTCGGCCTAGACGGGTCGATCGAACGCACGCTGGTCGGTTTCATGGGCTGTTACGGCGCGGTTACGGCGCTGCGCAACGCCTATCACATTGTCCGTTCCGAGCCAGGGGCGCGCGTTCTCGTCATCAGCGCCGAACTGTCGACGCTCCACCTGCAGCCCGACGATACGCTCGAGCCGCTGCTGGCCATGCTGCTGTTCGGCGACGGCGCCGCGGCGGCGGTCGTCAGCGCCGAGCCCGAGGGCCTCGCCATGGACCGCCAGTTCGCCGCGACCTTGCCGGAATCCGAAGAGCTGATCCAGTGGCATGTCGGCGATACCGGCTTTGCCATGCATCTGTCGGGCGAAGTGCCCGGGCGGATCGGCGAGGCGCTGGCGAGCCCGGAATTCCGCTCTGCGGTCTGCAACGGCACCAGCCCGGACGCCGTCGACAGCTGGGCCGTGCATGGCGGCGGACGCTCGATCCTCGATGCCGTCGAAAAGGGTCTCGGGATCGCGCCGGACGCGCTGGCGATCTCGCGCGCCATCCTGCGCGAGAAGGGCAATATGTCGTCGGCCACCTTGATGTTCGCGCTGGAGCGGGTCCTGCAGGGGCGGCCGGTCGAGCAAGGGGTCGCCATCGCCTTCGGGCCCGGCCTCGCCGCCGAGGGCTTCGGGTACCGGAGCGCCTGATGGCCCGCCTCGCCCAGCGCGCCATTGCCGAGGAGCAGATGGATGCGCCGGGCCTCCCGCCGGACATCTATGCTGCGGTGCTCGCCGATCTCGAAAAGGCGAACCGCTGGACCTTGTCCGCCCGGCCGACGCTCGGCTTTCTCGAGCGCGCCGCCGGAACCCTCGACAGCTTCAGCCTGCTCGATGTCGGTTATGGTGAGGGCGGGATGCTCCGCGCGATCGCGCGCTGGGCGGAGAAGCGCGGGATCGCGGCGCGGCTGATCGGCATCGATCTCAACCCGGAAAGCCGGGCGGCAGCCGAGACCCAGACGCCGGAAGACATGGGAATCGACTATCGCACCGGCGACTATGCCGATTGCGAACCGGTCGATTTCGTCGTCTCCAACCTCGTCGCCCACCATATGACCCATGGCCAGCTGGTCATTTTTCTCCGCCATATGGAGGCGAATGCGCGGCGCGGCTGGCTGATCAACGATCTCCACCGGCACCGGCTGTCCCATTTCAGCTATCCGCTGCTTGCCCGGCTGATGGGCTGGCACCGGATCGTGCGCGAGGACGGGCAGCTGTCGATCGCGCGCAGCTACCGGCCGCGCGAATGGCCGCCCATTCTTCAAGAGGCGGGAATCGCACCCGGCACGGCCGAGGTCGTCCGGCGTTTCCCGTTCCGGCTGTGCATCGAACGGCGGCGCTGATCGCAGGCGGCGGGCCGGCGGGCCTGACCGCCGCCATCGCCTTGGCGCGCGGCGGGGCCGAGCCGCTCGTCTTGGAACGCCATGCCGAAACGCCCGATCTGCTCTGCGGCGGGTTCTTGAGCTGGCAAACGCTGGAGACGCTGAAGCGGATCGGGCTCGAATCCGGCCGGCTGGGCGGGCATGCGATCGACCGGGTCGGGATCTTTGTCGGGGACCGGTCGCGCATCGCGCGGCTGCCGAGGCCCGGCATGGGACTCTCGCGGCGGCGCCTGGATACGCTGCTGCGCGAGGAAGCCGAGGCGGCGGGCGCCGAGATCCGGCGCGGGGTGGCGCTGAGCCGAGCGGACGGCCCGGGCGATATCCGGCTGGGAGATGGCGGCGCGATTTCGGCAGACGCGCTGTTTCTCGCAACCGGGAAATATGAGCTGCGCGGACTCAAGCGTCCGGTCGAGCGGGAGGACGGGGACGCGTGGATGGGCCTGCGCTGGCGGATTCCGGCATCGGCGAAACTGCGCAAGACGATCGCCGGCGCGATCGAACTGCATCTGTTCGGCCATGGCTATGCGGGACTGTTGCTGCAGGAGGATGGCAGCGCGAATCTCTGCATGGCCGTGCGCCGCTCGCGGCTGCGCGACGCCGGCGGCGATCCGATGGATCTGCTGGACCGGCTGGCTCTGGAAACGCCCAGTCTCGGCGAGCGGCTCGCCGGCGAAACCTTGCCCGGCAGCGCCGATGCGGTGAGCCGCGTCCCCTATGGCTGGCGGATGCGGGACGGGCGGCACGGGCTGTTCCGGATCGGCGACCAGGGCGCGGTGATCCCCTCGCTCGCCGGCGAAGGGATCGGCATCGCGTTGGCGAGCGGCGAGGCAGCCGCCCAGGCCTATTTGCGCGGCGGCCCCGCCGCAGCCGTCGATTTCCAGCGGAATTTCGCCCGCGCGGCGCGCCGCCCGATCGCCGTCGCGAGCGCGCTCAAGAAGCTGGCCGATCACCCGCGCCTCGCCCGCCATGCCATCGGCCTCGCCGCTATGCCCGGCCTGGTCGGTCTTCTCGGCGAGGCGACGCGCATCCGCGCTTGATCGCCTGCGGCCCGCCGCCCATATTCGCAGTCATGGAAAAACTGGACCTCACCGAAGCCGAATGGCGCGAACGCCTGACCCCCGAACGCTACCATGTGTTGCGCGAAGCCGGCACCGAACCCGCCTTTGCCGGCGATCTCTACAACAACCATGAGGCGGGCGATTATCTTTGCGCGGGCTGCGGCCTCACACTGTTCGAGAGCAAGACCAAATATGACAGCGGATCGGGCTGGCCGAGCTTCACCCAGCCGGCCAGCGAAGATGCGGTGACCGACCATCAGGACACCAGCCACGGCATGGTCCGCACCGAATCGCGCTGCGCGCGCTGCGGCGGCCATCTCGGCCATGTTTTTCCGGACGGTCCGCCGCCGACCGGTCTACGCTATTGTATCAACAGCCTCGCCCTCGAATTCGAACCCGCTGGCGAGAGGTAGTTCGGCCCGTCGCGAGACCGGCCCATGCTGCGGAATTGCTGTGATTCAGCCCACATTCAGTCATATTAGGCGCTTGTGACCGGCTGGGTAGGCGCATAGGGCAGACAATCAATATGGCGGCATCTCGAGCATCGACGCGCGGGCCGGTCTGGCGCATTGCGATCGGACTGGTCAAGTTCGGCCTGTACGCCGCTTTTCTCGGTTTCGTCGCGCTGGCCGTCGCGGTCGGCATCGCGATGTCCTCGCTTCCCGATTTCGAGACCCTGCAATCCTCGCCCAACGGGCAGACCGTGCGCGTGCGCGCCGCCGACGGCACGGTCATCTTCGCGATGGGGCCGAGCTACGGCCAATGGCTGCGGCATGAGGAAATCCCTGAAATCATGCGCAACGCGATGGTCTCGGTCGAGGATCGCCGGTTCGAAAGCCATCTCGGCGTCGATCCGATCGGCATCGCCCGGTCTGTGGTCGTGCGCGTCGAACGCGGCAGCTGGGTGCAGGGCGGATCGACGATCACCCAGCAGCTCGCCCGCAACCTGTTCCTCACCAACACCCGCACCTTCGGCCGCAAGATTCGCGAGATCATCCTCGCGCTCGCGATGGAGCGGACCTTCACCAAGGACCAGATCCTCGAACTCTATCTGAACCGCGTCTATTTCGGCGGCGGCGCCTATGGCATCGACGCGGCCTCGCGCCGCTTCTTCGGCCATTCGGCACGCGAGCTCGATCTGTCCGAGGCGGCCGTCGTCGCCGGGCTGGTCAAGGCGCCGTCGCGCTATTCGCCGACCGCCGACGCCCAGGCGGCGATCGGGCGGGCGGGCGTCGTACTCGACCTGATGGTCGAGACCGGCCAGATCAGCGCCAGCGAAGCGGCGGCAGCGGCACCCAACGACGTCGCGCTCGCGCCCCAGCCGCGCCGGAACTCGGTCCGTTATTTCACCGACTGGGCGCTGAACCAGCTCGATCTGCTGATCGACGAAACCCGCGCGCCGATCGACGTCTGGACGACGCTCGATCTCGAAATGCAGGCGCAGGCCGTCAATTCGGTCCGCGCCCACACGCCCGAGGGCGCGCAGGGCGCGCTCGTGGCGCTGGACCGCGACGGGGCCGTGCGCGCGATGGTCGGCGGGACCGATTATGTAACGTCCAATTACAACCGCGCGGTCACCGCGGTTCGGCAGCCCGGTTCGTCCTGGAAGCTGTTCGTCTATCTCGCCGCGCTGGAGAACGGCTATACGCCCGGCGACCGGGTCGTCGACGAACCCGTCGACTGGAACGGCTGGCGGCCACGCAACAGCTCGGGCCGCTTTTCCGGCGAGATGGATGTCCGCAGCGCCTTCGCCTATTCGGTCAACACGGTCGCCGCGCAACTCGGCGCGGAAGTCGGGCTCCATACGGTGGCCAATATGGCGCAGCGGTTCGGGATCACGACGCCGGTCAATACCCATCCCTCGATGGTGCTCGGCACGTCGGAAGTGCGCGTGATCGACATGGCGCGCGCCTTCGCTTCGGTTTCGGCGCGCGGCACGGCGATCGAGCCTTATGGCATTGTCCGCGTGACGATGGAGGATCCCGATACGCGCGAGGAAATCGAGCTGCACCGCGCCGAGATCGACCAGTCGCGCGTCCTTGTGGCGCCCTATGTCGCTGCCGAGATGACCGACCTGCTGCAAACCGCAGTCGCCACCGGCACGGGCCGCGCCGCCCAGATCGGCCGACCGGTCGCGGGCAAGACAGGCACGACGAGTTCCAACCGGGACGGCTGGTTCGTGGGCTTTTCTTCAGGCCTCACCACCGCGGTCTGGATGGGCCGCGACGATGCGCGTCGCGTCGCCGGGCTGCAGGGCGGTCGCGCCCCGGCGCGCGCCTTCGCCGATTTCATGCGCTACGCGGTATCCAGCCGCCCGGTCGAGGAATTCGAAACGGCGGTGACCTTGCCCGAATGGCAGCTTGAGGACGAGGACGACGCCTATTTCGGAGATCCTCTCCGGGACGAGATTTTCGTCGACGAAAACGGCATGCCGATCGGCGATCCGGGCGTATATGGCGAAGACCGGCGCTACGAGGATATCGTCGCGCCCGACGATATGAACGAGGAGTGGCTCGACGAGGTACTCCGGCGCAGCGAGGGCGAACGGCGCGCGGAACGGCAGCGCGACGATCCGGTGCCGCAAAACGATCGCGACGGACTATCGGTGCCGCCGATCCGGACTCAGGAAGAAGAACCGACCCAGTAAAGCGCCGCGCCGTTTTCGCGCAACCAGGCACGTTCGGGTGCCGGGTCGCGGCCGAAAATCTCCGCCACCAGCGCATGGAATTCGGATCCGTGATGCATATGGACCCGGTGCGCAACCTCATGCGCGGCCGTAGCGCTGAGCACATCGGGCGGCGCCATGACGAGCCGCCAGCTGTAGCGGATATTGCCGCTGGCGGCGCAGCTACCCCAGCGGCTGCGCGCGTCACCGATGCTGATCCGCCCGATCTCGACGCCCGCGCGGCGGGCATAGCGGAGGGTCTCCTCTTCGAGGATCCGGCGCGCCTCGGCCTTCAGCCAGCGCAGGACCCGCGCGCCAATCGCTTCCTCGGGGCCGCCCAGCGTCAGACGGTCGTCGTCGAGCTTCGGCGTTCGCAGGCGCCCGGGCGCCCAGTCGATCCGGCGGTCGCGGCCGCGATAGGGCACGGTTCCGCCCGCCTCGATCGGTTGGATCCCCGGCAGTTTGGCCAGTTGCCCTTCGATCCAGTCGCGCTGGGTTTCGGCCCATTGCCGCGCCTTGGTAAGGCTCGAGCGTTGCGGCAGGCTCAGCAGCACACGTCCATCGCGCGGATCGACGCGCAGGCGGAAGGAGCGCGCCCGCGGATGCCGTTTCACCGTCAGGGTCCGGCGATGGGCGCCGCCTTCGAAGACCGGATCAGAGGACGCGGTCGACACAATGATGCTCGAGATCGCCCGCATCGAGCTCGGAAACCGTCCACCCGCGCACCGATTCCCCGGCCCGGTGGACCGCGTCGCGATCGCCGCTCACCAGATAGTGCCAGTCGGGCAGCGGTTCGCCGCGCGCCAGCAGTCGATAGGCGCAGGTGCGCGGCAGCCACGGAAAATCCTGCATGTTGCGCGCGCTCAACCGCAGGCAGTCGGGCACCCGGATCCGGCGATGTTGGTAGTCGGTGCAGCGCGCGGTTTCGCGGTCGAGCAGTTTGCACGCGACATTGGTCGCCTGGACCGCTCCGGTATCGGCATCTTCAAGCTTGTGCAGGCAGCATTTTCCGCAGCCGTCGCACAGCGATTCCCATTCGTCCCGCGTCATCCGGTCGAGCCGCTTGGTTTCCCAGAAATTGCCGCTCATCGGCCGGCTCTCACCGGGCCCAGCGAACCAGGGTTTCGGCGATCGCGTCCGGACTGTCCTGCAGCGGCAGGATCGCCAGCGGTTCGCCCTCGGGACCGAACAGCACGGCATTGTTGCTGTGATCGACGAGATAGTTGCCCGAACCGTCATCCTCGCCCAGCTGGTAATATACGCCGTAACGCTCGGCCGCCGCGTCGATTGCGGCGCGCGAGCCCGACAAGCCGACCATGCGCGGATGGAAGCTGTCGGTGAACTGGGTCAGCACCTCGGGTGTGTCGCGGGCAGGGTCGACGCTGACGAAGATCGGCGTGATCCGTTCGGCAAGCGCCGGATCGCTCTCCTCGAGCACCCGCATCGCCTGGCCGAGTTTCTGCATATCGACCGGGCAGACATCGGGACAAAAGGCATAGCCGAAATAGACGACGCGGTTCTGGCCTGCGAAATCGGCCTCGCGGACCGTATCGCCATTCTCGTCGACCAGTTCGAAATCACCGCCGATCGCGGCGCCTTCGAGCGGCGGCGATGCCGGGGCGGTTTCGCCGGAACAGGCGGTGAGCGCGATCGATGCGAACAGCGCCAGCGCGTGAATTTTCAGGGGTTTGAGATCGTTCATGACAGGGCCAGTCATGCTTTGCTAAAGGGCGAGTTGCAAGTATCAAACGGGGTAAGTTTTCATGCGCGGGTCGACCATGTCACGATTGTCCAGGCGAGCCACGGCGATCCTCGTCGCGGCGCTCGGCGCGCTGCTCCTGCCGGTAGCGGCGCCGGCGCAGTTTTCCGACACCTACAATTTCCTGCGCGGGGTGCGCGATCGCGATTTCGCGACCGTGCGCGACCTCGTCGAACAGCCGAGCTCGACGGTGATCAACGTGCGCGACCGGTCGACCGGCGAAGCCGCGCTGCACATCGTGACGCGGCGGCGCGATTCGCAATGGCTGCTCTACCTGCTCCGCCAGAACGCCAATCCCAATATCCGCGACAGCGAGGGGAATACCGCCCTGCATATCGCCGCGCAGATCGGTTATCCCGATGCGGTGAACTGGCTTCGGATCGTCAATGCCGATCTCGACGCCCGCAACGATCGCGGCGAAACGCCGCTGATCCTCGCCGTGCAACAGCGCAATACCGGGGTCGTCCGCCAGCTCGTCGATGCGGGGGCGAATCC
The DNA here is from genome assembly GCF_013378075.1 of Parasphingopyxis algicola. GTDB lineage: Bacteria > Pseudomonadota > Alphaproteobacteria > Sphingomonadales > Sphingomonadaceae > Parasphingopyxis > Parasphingopyxis algicola. The sequence goes on from NZ_CP051131.1 coordinate 2,381,860, forward strand.
CGGCATCGCCGACAGCGTTGTCGGCCTTTCGGCGAGGGACTATGCCGTGCGCGACGGCCGCTCTGCCGACATCGTCACGATCCTGGACTCGGCCGAAGCCGAGACCGAAGACGCGCCGGTGATGGGACCGACACCCAACTAGATTAGTCGAAGCCCGCCAGATGCGGATCTTCGGCCGCGAGCAACCGGGCCGCCGCCCGGCGGGCGAAACGCAACGTCTCGGCCCGGCGGCGCGCAGCGGCCAGCGGTTGTTCTGCTGCTTCGCGAACGATCGCCGCGTCATAGGGATCGGCCACGATCAGCCCCGAAACCTCCGGCCGCAATTCTTCGCGCGCACACAGATCGAGATCGAAACCGGCGGGCACGGCCCAGAAGAAACGGTCGCAATACTCGAGATAGTCGGGCCATTTCCGGTCGCCGAGCAGGTCGGCGCGGCTGACCTTGATCTCGACGATCACGACATGGCCACTGGCGTCGATCGCCATGATATCCGCCCGGCGGCCGTTGCCGAGCGTGACCTCTGCGAGCGCGATCAGCTCCTGCCGGAAGAAGAGCCGCGCGACGCCGCGCGCGACGTGGGCGGCCTCCAGCCGCTCGTCGCTGCCGATAATCCCCGAATCCGCCATGCGCGATATCTAGAACAAAGATCGAACGAAAAAAAGAGGCGCCCGACCAGGCAGGGATCTAGTCGGCACCGATGAAGTCTTCGAGCCAATCTTCGGGTTCGTCGAGATCGATTTCGACGACCCAGATATCGGGATCGAATTTGCGTCTATTTTCGAGATAGGCGGTGAGCGCCTCGGGATCGCCGGCATTTTCAGGTCCTGCCTCGACCCATCGATAGCTGCCGTCCGGCGCGAGGCCGCGTTCGCGCATGCCGTTCACCACGCCGCGATCGGCAAGCGCCAGCAGCACCGCGCCCGATATCTCGTCGCCCTTGGTCAGGACCATCGCATGGCCGCCAGCCGCCTCGGCGCGCCGCCGCAAGGCGCCGACCAGCATCTTGCTCGTGATCCGGCTGCTCATGCCGGCTGGCGATAGCCGTCGAGCGAAGAGAGCGCGATCCGCGATTTCATGAAGGTGCCGGTGCCGCGCGCCGCTTCCTCGCCCTCGGCGTCGATCAGCCGTGCTTCGGCGACGAACACACGGCGCTGGCCGCTGACCCAGCGTCCTTCGGCGGTGACCGAACCGCCCGTCATCGGCCGGGTGAACAGCAGGTTGAAGCCGGTGGTCAGCAGGAATCGGTCCGAAACGAGGCTGTTCGCCGCATAGAAGGCCGCATCGTCGAGCATCTTGAAATAGCTCGTGCCGTGCACCGCGCCCGCCGCGTGAAAATAGCGTTTGTCGAGATCGAAGTGGATTCGCGCGAATCCGCTTTCGACGATCTCGAGCCGGGATCGCCAGATTTCGTTGATCGGCGCCGAATCGTATAGCGATTCCAGCGCCCGGAAATGCGCCTCGGCACCGGCCAGCGGCGCGCCCTTTTTCGGCGCGTCAGGCAGCGTCCGCCGCCTCGAAACTGGCGAGCAGCGCATAGACGGCGTCGGTCGAACGCGCACCGCGAAGCTTGGCGACGAAATCGCCGTCGCGCAGGCGGCGGCTGATCCGCGCCAGGGCACGCAGATGCGCCGCGCCGTCGGCCTCGGGCGAAAACAGAGCGAAAACGCAATCGACCGGCAAATCATCGACCGAATCATAATCGACCGGGTCGTTCAGGCGCAGAAAGATGCCGAACGGCTTTTCCAGACTGTCGATCCGGCCATGCGGAATCGCGACTCCTTCGCCGAATCCGGTCGAACCCAGTTTCTCGCGCGCAATCAGCTGCTGCTCGAGGGTTCCGGCATCGAAATCGGCGATATGCGCCGCATGGCTCGCGATCAGGCGGAACAGTGCGGCCTTGCTGTCCACAGCGTCGGCGAAAACGACGAATGCGGGACTCGGAAACTCATACTCGGACATGAAACACCTTGATTACGCGATGATGGTCCGGCGGAAGCCGGGGTTAGGGGGTCGACTTGTCTTCAGTTCGCGCGGTCGGGCTCGACCCAGCCGATGGATCCGTCCCGGCGCCGATACACCATATTATATACCCCGGTGTCGCTATTTTTGAAGAGCAGGGCGTTGGTGTTGCGCAAATCGAGCATCCAGACCGCATTGGATACGCTGGCATCGGGGACGTCGACGCTCGTTTCGGCGATGATCGGCGGATTATCCGGTACGTCCTCGACTTCGTCGCCACCTTGGAACACCGTATAGCCGGCGCTCGACTCGGGCAGCTCGGGCGGCATCTCGCCATTGGCGTGCTTGTGATGGTCCTTGAGCCTGTCCATATGCCGCCGCAGCTGCTTTTCGACATGGCCGGCGGCTTCCTCAAACGCAGCATGCGCATCGCCCTGGCTGGCCGCTTCGCCTTTCAGGATAACCCCCTGCATTACATGGGCGACGATCGCGCACCGGAATCCGTGATCGTGCGGGCCCTTGCCGAACGTCACCTTCGCGGAAATGGCACGGGCAAAATATTTGTCGGCGATCGCCGTCATCCGCTCCTCGACATGATCCTTCAGCGCATCACCGGTTTCGACCTGATGTCCCGATACACGAATGTCCATTACGCTATTCCTTCATCATCATGCGTCCGCCCGGCGGGCGAGACGGCTTGCCTTCAACCCTTCGCCTGCCGTTCGGCCCATAGCGGGTCGGTCAGCCGGGCGATAAATGCGGCGTGGCGCGCCTGTTCTTCCGGCGATGCGGCATGCGGGCGCGGCTCGCGGACCGGGCGGCCGGGCGCCGGCGTCCGATCCACCATACGCGTTTCCGCGGACCCGCTCTCAGCCGTTTCTTCGGCCAGCACGAGACCGATCTGCCGCCCGCCCGTCAGCTCGACATAGACCTGCGCGAGCAACTGCGCGTCGAGCAGCGCGCCATGAAGGACGCGCTGGCTGCGGTCCACCCCGTAGCGCGTGCAAAGGGCGTCGAGACTGTGTTTGGCGCCCGGATGCTTGGTCCGCGCGATCGCCAGGGTGTCGATCATCCGCTCCATGCCGACCGCGGCATGACCCGCACGTTCAAGCTCGGCGTTCAGGAAGCCGAAATCGAACTGCGCATTATGCGCGACGAGCGGGCTGTCTTCGATGAAATCGATAAAATTCTGGGCCTCGACCGAAAACATGGGCTTGTTGGCGAGAAAGGCGTCGGACAGCCCATGGACCTCGAACGCCTCGCTCGGCATCTCGCGCTCGGGATTGCAATAAATGTGGAAGCTGCGCCCGGTTTCGACCCGGTTGACCATTTCAAGCGCGCCAATTTCCACCAGTCTGTGCCCGTCTGTCGGGCTGAGGCCGGTGGTTTCCGTATCGAAAACTATTTCACGCATTGTTTGCAATATCGGACGTCATGCGCCCGTAAGCAAGTGACGAGAGCGTCAACCTGCGCGCGCGTCTTTTCAAGGGTCGTTCCGGTATCGATAATGAAATCCGCCCGCGCGCGCTTTTCCGCATCGGGGAGTTGCAAGCCGAGAATATGTTCGAATTTTTCGACCGTCATGCCCGGGCGTTTGAGAACGCGCTCGCGCTGAATCTCGGCGGGCGCGGATACTACGATGACCGCGTCGAGCCCGGCATCGCCGGTTTTCTCGTACAGGAGCGGAATATCGAACAGAACCAGCGGGGCGTCGCGATGCTCTTCGAGAAAGGCGGCGCGGTTGAGCCCGACCGCCGGGTGGATCAACTCCTCCAGCGCCCGCAATTTTTCGCTGTCCCCCAGCACCGCCTTGGAGAGTTTCGCGCGATCGACGCCGTCGGGGCCGGTGGTCCCCGGAAACAGTTCCTCGATCGCCGCGACGAGCTCGCCGCCCGGTCCCTGGAGCCGGTGCACTTCGGCATCGGCGTCGAACACCGGCACGCCCGCGGCCGCGAACATCGCCGCGACCGTCGATTTGCCCATGCCGATCGAGCCGGTGAGACCGAGCAGGATCATCGGATCAGTATCTCCCTCAGTTCCGCATCGTCATCGCGCGGGGCGGGCTCGCCGAAAAACAGTTCGAACGCGACCGCCGCCTGGCCGATGAGCATCTCGAGTCCGTCCACGGTCGCCAGATTCCTTTTCCGCGCCGTCGCCAGCAGGTCGGTTTCGAGCGGCGCATAGACGAGATCATAGACGAGCGCGTCGGCGGGCAGCGGATCGAGATCAAGCGGCAGCGGCGGCTGCCCGCTCATGCCGAGCGGGCTTGCATTGACGAGTAGCGCGGCGGGCGGAAGCGGCGCGTCGAGCGGAAGCGCCTGGCCCTGGAGGCCGAACGCCGTCAACAATCCGGCGGCCTTGAGAGGGGTGCGGTTGAGCAGCGCGACTTGCGCCACGCCGGCCCGTTTCAGGGCGAAGAGCACGGCGCGCGCCGCGCCGCCCGCGCCGATCACCGCCACCGATGCGCCTTCCAGGTCCATGCCGGAAATCGGCGCGTAAAAGCCCGCCGCGTCGGTATTGGTTCCGATCAGGGCGCCGTCCTCGTCGCGCAGCACCGTATTGATCGCGCCGATGCTCGCGCGCAATTCGCCGCGGTCCTCGACATGGTCGAGCGCGGCTTCCTTGTGCGGGATCGTGATGTTGCAGCCGCGCCAGTCGGGATCCCGCTTCCGCCGCGCGAAATAGTCGGCGAGACCGTCCGGCGTGACATGGGCCGCGCGATAATCGGCATCGATATCGAGCTTCTCCAGCCAGAATCCGTGGATCGCCGGCGATTTGGAGTGGGAGATCGGATCGCCGATCACCTCGGCATAGCCCGTCTTGAGCGAAGTCGAAGGGGGCTGGCTCATTTCGGCATTATCCCGCGCGTGCGCAAATAGTCGAGCAACGGCAAAAGCGGCAGGCCGAGGATCGTGAAATGACTCCCGTCGATCCGCGCGAAGAGCTGGGCGCCGCGGCCCTCGAGCCGATAACCGCCGGCGCAACCGCCGATGGCCGGCCATTCGGCATCGAGATAGGTTTCGAGAAACCCGTCGGAAAAATCGCGCATCGCGAGCTTCGCGACGTCGATATGACGCCAGACCGGCTTGCCGCCTTCGCAGATCACCGCGGCGCTCGTCTGGCTGTGCGTTTCTCCGCGCAGTGCCGCGAGATGCTCACACGCCTCTTCGCGCGATCCGGCCTTGTCGAAAATCCGGCCACCCAGCGAGGCGATCTGATCGCAGCCCAGAATCAGCGCTTCGGGAAAGCGGCGCGACAATTTGACCGCCTTAAGCTCGGCGAGCGCATCGGCGAGATTGCGCGCGGATATCCCGTCGGCGCGCAGCGACGCCTTGGCCGCTTCCTCGTCGACACCGGCGGCCATGGCGTCGAACGGGACGCCGGCGGCTTCGAGCATCGCGCGCCGCGTGCTGCTTTGCGAGGCGAGGATCAGCTGGGCGATATGGTTTCGTCCGGCTGCATATGGCCGTCCCTGTTCGACCGGTCGCTGACGATGTTGAGGATCGCGGCCGCACTTTCCTCGATCGAACGACGCGTCACGTCGATCACCGGCCAGTCATTGTCGGCGAAGATCCGGCGCGCAAACGCGACTTCGGCCTTGACCCGGTCCTGGTCGACATAGTCGGTTTCGGGCGTCTGGTTGAGGCTGAGCAGACGGTTGCGGCGGACCTGGACCAGCCGGTCCGGGCTTGTCGTCAGCCCGACGATAATCGGATTCCTGAGCCGGTACAGCGTGTCGGGCGGCGGCGATTCCGGCACGAGCGGCACATTGGCGACCTTGTAACCGCGATTGGCGAGATAGATGCTGGTCGGGGTTTTCGAGGTCCGCGACACGCCGGCGAGCACGATATCCGCGCGGTCCCAGTCTTCCGGCGCGACGCCGTCATCATGGGCGATCGTATACTGGATCGCCTCGACGCGCTGGAAATAGGCGGCATCGAGCGCATGCTGGCCGCCCGGCCGTTCCTTCGCTTCCATGCCCAGCAGGCGGGACAGCGCGTCGATCACCGGATCGAGCGCCGAAACCGCCGGCAGCCCCATTGCGCGGCACCGGGTTTCGAGCCGCCGCCGGACATTGTGATCGACGAGCGTGTAGAGAACGAGGCCCGGCTGCTTGCCGATATCGTCGAACACGCGATCGACATGGCCTTCGCTCCGGACCATCGGCCAGAAATGCTTGATCGTCTCGACATCGTCGAACTGGGCCAGCCCCGCCTTGGCGATGTTCTCCAGGGTTTCGCCGGTCGAGTCCGAGATCAGATGGAGATGGAGCCGGATCATGCGATGCCTGTGTGACGGATTCGGAAGCGGACAAGCCTGTGGACAAGCCTGAAGACGGCGCTAGCGGAACTGTCGGGATACAGGCAAGCCATCAGATCACACCCGCAAGGCGAATTTTCCTCCCGCGTGCCATCCACAGGGAATGGAATCCGCACACAGCATGTGAATTACAGGGATAAGGGAATCGACTCCGGAGGGCAGCGGGATTCAATCATGAGTCAAGCTGTTGGCTTTACCGGCAGGGCCGATTAAACCCCGTTACCAAGCCTGCAACTGACTCCATCCATCTAATAATTATATAAGTATATATAGTGATAGAAGAGCCTCTCGAAGCGTCGGACACCCGGCAAACGGATAAGAAATTGCTGGACGTCCTGCGCGGCGGGCGGGCGGATCCACCTCCCGTCTGGCTGATGCGTCAGGCCGGCCGGTACCTTCCCGAATATCGCGCACTGCGCGCCGAAAAGGGCGGCTTTCTCGATCTCGTTCATGACAGCGAAGCGGCAGCCGAGGTCACCCTGCAACCGATCAAGCGCTTCGGGTTCGACGGGGCGATCCTCTTTTCCGACATTCTCGTCATCCCGCATGCGTTGGGCCAGGACCTGCGCTTCGTGGCCGGAGAGGGCCCGCGACTCTCGCCGCCGCTGGTCGATAGCGCGCTTGCCGCACTCGAAACGGCGCCCGAGCGCCTGGACCCGGTCTACAGAACGGTCGCCCTGGTTGCCGAAGCCCTGCCGCCCGCAACGACCTTTCTCGGCTTTGCCGGCAGCCCCTGGACCGTGGCGACCTATATGGTCGCGGGGCAGGGCAGCCGCGACCAGGGCGAGACCCGGCGCATGGCCTATGGCGATCCGGAGGCGTTCGGCGCGATCATCGATGCGATCGCCGACAGCACGATCGAATATCTCGGCAGGCAGATCGATGCCGGGGTCGATGCGGTCCAGCTGTTCGACAGCTGGTCGGGAAGCCTGTCGCCGGCCCAGTTCGAACAATGGGTGATCGGGCCGACCGAGACAATCGTGTCCGCCCTGCGCGCCCGCCATCCCGATACGCCGATCATCGGTTTTCCCAAGGGCGCGGGCGAAAAACTGCCGGCCTATGCGCGCGAAACCCGTGTCGATGCGCTCGGCCTCGACGAGACGATCGATCCCGAATGGGCGGCGGAGGCCTTGCCGTCCGATCTTCCGGTGCAGGGCAATCTCGATCCGCTGGCGCTGATCGCCGGCGGCGAGCGGCTCGATCATGCCATCGACCGGATAAAAAGGGCTTTCGCCGGCCGCCCGCATGTGTTCAATCTGGGCCATGGAATTCTGCCCGACACCCCGATCGCCCATGTCGAGCATCTGCTGGCGCGGGTGCGCGAAGGATAGGCGATGACGGAAGTCCTGACGCTTGCCTATCCCTGGCTAAGGGCCGCGCATATCATCTTCGTGATCTTCTGGATGGCGGGCCTGTTCATGCTGCCGCGCTTCTTCGTCTATCATCAGGAAGCGCCCGAGGGGTCGGAGGAGGCAAGCCGCTGGATCGAGCGCGAGGATAAGCTGGCGACGATCATCCTGAACCCCTCGATGCTGATCGTCTGGGTGCTTGGGCTGACGCTGGCCTATTATCTCAATATCTGGAGCCAGCCCTGGTTTCACGCGAAGCTCTTCTTCGTGATCGCGCTGTCCGGCTATCAGGGCTGGCTGATGGCCTATCGCAAGAAGCTCGCGCGCGGCGAACGCCCGCTCTCGGGCAAGCGGCTCCGCATGCTCAACGAAGTGCCCGGAATTGCCGTGGCCGTGATCGTGATACTGGTCATCGTTCGGCCCTTCTGACGCTCGGTCGGGCGCCGCTTTGTCTTGACTTGACCGGCATCGCTCCCTAATTCGCACGGCAAGCAACCGCCGCCCTTCCTTGCGCGGCGCGACACTTTTCCGGCGCATCTTTCTCAGGCACCGACGCTTTTCCAAATTCTATTTTCCGCCAGGAATCCATTATGCATCTCAAAGACTTGAAACAGAAGAAGCCGGCCGAGCTGGTCAAGATGGCCGAGGATCTCGGCGTCGAGGGCGCCTCGACCCTGCGCAAGCAGGACCTGCTGTTCGGCATTCTCAAGGCCGAGAGCGAGAATGGCGAACAGATCATGGGCATGGGCACGATCGAAGTGCTGCCCGACGGCTTCGGTTTCCTCAGAAGCCCCGAAGCGAATTACCTCGCCGGCCCCGACGATATCTACGTCTCGCCCAACCAGGTCCGCAAGTTCGGCCTCAGGACGGGCGACACCGTCGAAGGCGAAATTCGCGGGCCCAAGGACGGCGAGCGCTATTTCGCGCTGACCAAGGTCACCGAGATCAATTTCGACGATCCCGAATATCTGCGCACGCGCGTCAATTTCGACAATCTGACGCCGCTCTATCCCGACGAAAAACTGACGCTCGACAGCGACGACCCGACGATCAAGGACAAGTCGGCGCGCGTCATCGACATCATTTCGCCGCAGGGCAAGGGCCAGCGCGCGCTGATCGTCGCGCCGCCGCGCACCGGTAAGACCGTGCTGCTGCAGAACATCGCCAAGGCGATCACCGACAACCATCCCGAAGTCTATCTGATCGTGCTGCTGATCGACGAGCGGCCCGAGGAAGTCACCGACATGCAGCGCTCGGTCAATGGCGAGGTCATCTCCTCGACCTTCGACGAACCGGCCCAGCGCCACGTCCAGGTTGCCGAAATGGTGATCGAAAAGGCCAAGCGCCTCGTCGAGCACAAGAAGGACGTGGTGATCCTGCTCGACTCGATCACGCGTCTCGGCCGTGCCTACAACACCGTCGTGCCGAGCTCGGGCAAGGTGCTGACCGGCGGTGTCGACGCCAACGCTTTGCAGCGGCCCAAGCGCTTCTTCGGCGCCGCACGCAATATCGAGGAGGGCGGTTCACTCTCGATCATCGCGACTGCGCTGATCGACACCGGCAGCCGGATGGACGAGGTTATCTTCGAAGAGTTCAAGGGCACCGGCAACTCGGAAATCGTGCTCGACCGCAAAGTCTCCGACAAGCGCATCTTCCCGGCGCTCGATGTCGGCAAGTCCGGCACGCGCAAGGAGGAACTGCTCGTCGACAAGGACAATCTCGCCAAGATGTGGGTCTTGCGCCGCATCCTCATGCAGATGGGCACCGTCGACGCGATGGAGTTCCTGCTCGACAAGATGAAGGATTCGAAGACCAACGAGGATTTCTTCGACTCGATGAACCAGTAGGACGAACGGAACGTTGTCCGACCGATGATCGATCTCTTCTCCCTCATCCATATCGCCAGCGACGCGGCGCAGGGCGGACTCGGGTCGCCGGCCGAGATCTGGCGGGCGATCATCCACGACTTTTCCAATCTGAACGAGCCTGCGGCCATGGCGGCGTTCGGCCAGGTCGTGTTGATCGATCTCGTCTTCGCCGCGGACAATGCAATCGTCGTCGGCGCGCTGGCGGGCGGTCTGCCCGCCGAGCAGCGGCGCAAGGTCATCCTGATCGGTATCGGCGCAGCGCTCGTGCTGCGCATCTTCTTCGCGCTGATCGTCAGCGTGCTGCTCGGCATCGTCGGGCTAATCCTCGCGGGCGGCCTGCTGCTGCTCTGGGTGGCCTGGAAATTCTGGCGCGAGCTTCGGCATGAAGGCGAGTCCGCAGGCTCCGTGGAAATCGAGGGCGACGAGCATTCGGGTCTGAAACCGGCGCGCAGCTTCTGGGGCGCGGTCTGGGCGGTGACGGCGGCGGACGTCTCGATGAGCCTCGACAATGTGCTCGGCGTGGCCGGCGCGGCGCGCGAACATCCGGGCATTCTCGTCATCGGCCTCTTTTTGTCGGTGGCGCTGATGGGCCTCGCGGCGAATATCATCGCCCGCTATATAGAGCGCTACAAGTGGATCGCCTATATCGGCCTGCTGGTCATCCTCTGGGTCGCCGTCCGGATGATCTATGAAGGCACCATCGATCCCGAGATCGGGTTGATGACGCTGTTCGGTTAAGTCGGCTCACGCGCGATCAGCAACCGGTTGCGCGGATAATCGATGATGAAGCGCCGGTCGGCGAGGACGTCGGCGCTCAACAGCATGGCCGGGCCGTCGCCGATTTCCAGCGTATCGAACACCGCGAGGTCGGTGATTCCGACGCGCGAACTGCCGAACGCCATATCGCCGATCCGGAACCGGCTGATCTCGAGCTGGTTCATGTCCTGAACATGGCCCGATGCGCCGGTGATCGGCTCGCGGGATTCGCTGTCCGGGAAAAGGCGCAGACCCAGTCGCCGGGCCGCCTCGTGATTGACGATGTTCTGGACGGCGCCGGTATCGAACAGCGCCGGCATCCGGACACGCCCGATCGAGACCGGAAGGATCAGCAGACCGTCGGCGCGTTCGTGGAACGGGACGATGACCCAACTGCTTGCGCTCCGCGTGAAATCGGCGCGCCGGTCGAACAGGCGCAACCGCCGGGCCGGCAGATCGAACTCCACGACATGCTGCCGCAATATATCGGCGCCGATCAGTCCGTCCGCCTCGACCGGCGCGGCGAGGCGCGGAAAGCTGTAGGCGCCGAGCTTGCGATATTCGCGCTCTCCGAGCCGCAGGCTGCCGAGTTCGAAATATTCGATGGGACTGTTGCCCGTGGCGCCCGCCAGTTCGGCCGGCTCGCCACGGCCTTCGAGGCCGAGCCGCAGGATCGTCTGGTCTGTCAGCACCGTCTCGCTGGCGGCGGTGTCGACGATGAAGCGCGCGTCGACCGTGCCGTTGAGCGTCACCTCGACCTGGGGCAGGCCCAGCCAGGGCGTCGCGACCGCCAGGCTCGTCACCCGCTGCGCGGGGCTGGCAGTGGCAACGCAGATAGCCAGAATCAGGACGAACAAACGCATTACCATGGCGGTTGAGTGCGGCCGGACGCGTGAATAGCCGTTGAATGACAAGGGTTAACCCGTCAGCCCGCTTGTTTTTCGAGCTGTGCCGCCATCATCTTCCAGAGCATGTTGATCGCTTTCAGCGGGCGGACCATGACCTTGAAATCGTCGATCAATCCGTTCGCGTTCCAGTGGATGATATCGATGCCGTTGATATGGATCCCGTCCAGTTCTGCGGTGAATTCGAGCATCGCATCGTCGCCGTCGACGATCGTCCGGACATATTCGAACGAACCATTGCCGAACACCGTATCGGCCGCGCTCAGATAGGCAGTCGTGAGTTCGATGCCTTCTTGCGGCGTATGGACGACAGGCGAATGGAAAGTCGCGTCCTCGGCCAATAGCGGGCGGAGGCTATCGACGCTCCGGTCGCCCTCCATATGATCGAGCCAGCGTTGCAAGCGGGGATCGGCGCTCATCTAAGATTGTCCGCGAAGAAGGATTCGGTGCGGCTGTCGGCAAGTTTGGCCGCCTCGTCGTTCCGGCGATTGCCGAATTCGGTCGCGAAGCCGTGATCGAGCCCTTCATAATCGTGCAGGGTGACCTTCGGATGATCGTCGAGGCCTTCATGCATCGCCGCTTGCGCTTCGGCGGGGACGAAACCGTCGGCGGTCGGGATGTGCAGCATCACCGGATGCGCGATCGCGTGTTTCTCGCCGAGCAGCCCGTCGATGCCGACGCCATAATAGCCGACGCTCGCATCGATATCGGTGCGGGCCGCGGTCATGAAGGCGAGCCGGCCGCCGAGGCAATAGCCGACGCAGCCAACCTTGGCGCGCGTCTCGCCGCCAATCTCGTCGCGCGCCGCATGGATCGTGGCTTCGATATCGCGCACGCCCTGGTCCTGGTTGAACTGACCCATCAGATCGAGCGCGGCCTGGAACTCGCTCTCGACATCTGGATCGAGCTCGACGCCGGGCTTCAGCCGCCAGAAAAGATCGGGCGCGAGGGCGAGATAGCCGTGGCTCGCCCAATGATCGCATTTGGCGCGAATGCCCGCATTAACGCCGAAAATCTCCTGGATGACGATGATGGCCGCCTTCGCCTCGCCCTCCGGCGCGGCGCGATAGGCACCGAACATCTCGCCGCCGCTCAAAGTCGGGATTTTGGTCATGCTGCCCATTGGCTGGCCTCCTGCTTGTTCTCGTGGGTCAAAAGAAAACGCTTGGTCGATATGCCCGCGCCGCCCGAATAATAGCCGATCTTTCCGCCTGCGGCGATCACGCGATGGCAGGGCACGACCAGCGGCAAGGGATTGTGGCTGCACACCCGGCCGATCGCGCGGGGGCCGGAATCGGCGCGGCGCGCGACCTCGCCATAGCTTTGTGCCTCGCCATAGGGGATCGCTATGACGGCGGCGCGCAATTCGTCGCCGCGCCTGGTCGAGGCGGGCGCGAGCGGAAGGTCGAATTGCCGCAGATCGCCGGCGAAATAGGCATTGAGTTGGCGGGCGGCTTCCTTGAGCAGCGGATGCTCGGTCGTATCGGGCTCGGCCGATGCGCCGAGCATGTCGACCGACACCAGCGCATCATCGCTGGCCGAGAGCGCGATGACGCCGATCGGACTGGCAATGATATGGCAGGTCATGGACGGGGTTTCGCGCATTGCGTATGGAAAGGCCAGCATTTTGCGGCCAGCAGCTGAGGAGCGCCCCATGAAAGTCACCGTCGATGTCGATTGCACGCCCGAAGAGGCGCGCCGCTTTCTGGGGCTGCCGGACCTTACCCCGGTGCACGATCTCTATCTCGACAAGATGAGGGAGACGATGGAGGAAGGGATCACGCCCGATACGATCGAGAAACTGATGCGAAGCTGGGGCCCGATGAGCGAAGCCGGGCTTTCGATGTGGACGCGCTTCTTCGACCAGATCGGCGGCACCAAGAAGTGACGCCATCGCCATGGCGCTGACAGGAGACGACAGCGCGACGATCTTCGCGCTGTCGACGGCCGGACTTCCGAGCGCAATCGCCATCATCCGCCTGAGCGGGCGCCGGAGCGGGGCCGTGCTCGAAGCGCTGACCGGCCGGACGTTCGAACCGCGCCGGACATCGCTGGCGCTGCTGCGGGATCCGGACGACGGCGAACCGATCGACCGGGCGCTGGTGCTCTGGTTTCCCGGCCCAGATACGGCGACCGGCGAGGATATGGCGGAATTTCATGTTCATGGCAGCCGCGCGGTGGCCGCGAAAATGCTCGACATGCTGGCCGGGATGCCGGGGCTGCGGGACGCCGAGGCGGGGGAATTCACTCGCCGCGCCTTTCTTAGCGGCCGGATGGATCTGTCGGAAACCGAGGGATTGGGCGATTTGCTGGCGGCCGAAACCGAGAGCCAGCGCCGGCATGCGCTGGCCATGGCCGAAGGGGGACTGGCGCGCCATATCGCCGACTGGCGCGAGCGGCTTGTGACCGCCGAAGCGCGGCTGGAAGCGGTGCTCAACTTTTCGGATGAAGGCGATGTCGATGAAGGTGATGAGCGGCTTGCGCTGAATGTCGCACGGAATGTTCACGGTGAAATCCTCGAGATGCTCGAAACGCCGCCGGCCGAGCGGCTTCGGGACGGTATTCGCGTCGCGCTGGCCGGTCCGCCGAATGCCGGCAAGTCGACATTGTTCAATGCGCTGGTCGCGCGCGAAGCCGCGATCGTTTCGCCGACCGCCGGAACGACGCGCGATGTGATCGAGGCGCCGGTCGAGATCGACGGTCTCGCCTTTGTCTTCAGCGACACGGCGGGTCTGCGGGACAGCGGGCACGCGATCGAGGACGAGGGCGTCCGGCGTGCGTTGCGGACCTCTGAACAGGCCGATATCCTCCTATGGTTGGGGGGGGGCGATGAAGCGCCCAACGGGGATTATGTGGTTATCCTTCATCCGCGCGCCGACGAGCCGGATCGAGACGCAAAGCCCGAGAGAGCGGCGCTCGCCATTTCTGCGAGAACCGGGAAGGGGATGGACGCGTTGCGGACGCTGCTTTTGGAGCGCGCCCGCACGATGTTGCCACGGGAGGATCAGCTCGCGCTCAATCAACGGCAGCGCCAGGCGCTGCGCGAAGCCGCAGCGGCTCTGGGGGATGCAGCCGGCGGAGATTGGATTCTGCTCGTCGAGACCATACGCCAGGCGCGAACGGCGCTGGACCGGTTGAGCGGGAGGGGAGGCGTTGAGGACATGCTCGACGCATTGTTCGGGCGATTTTGCATCGGCAAATAGACTGGCGTTTCACGTGAAACATCTTGGACTCCCACAACCGCGCTGATAAAGGCGCGGCATGGCAAAAAACGGGATCAGCGAGCGGTACGACGTGATCGTCGTCGGCGGCGGCCATGCGGGCTGCGAGGCGGCGGCCGCGGCGGCGCGGATCGGCGCGCGAACGGCGCTCGTCTCGATGCGGCACGACATGATCGGGGCGATGTCCTGCAATCCAGCGATTGGCGGCCTGGGGAAGGGACATCTGGTTCGCGAGGTCGACGCTTTCGACGGTTTGATCGGCCGCGCTTCGGACGCCGCAGCGATCCACTACCGCATGCTCAATCGCAGCAAGGGCGCCGCGGTGCGCGGGCCGCGGATCCAGGCGGATCGCATGCTCTACCGGGAATCGATTCACGCGATGCTTGCCGAGGAGGCGTTGCTGGAGATCGTCGAAGCGGAGGCGACGGCACTCGATCTGGTGGAGGACGGGCTGACAGTGCGCGGGCTCGTCCTCGATAATGGCCGCCGCACGATAGCGGCACCTTCGGTTGTGTTGGCCACAGGTACGTTTCTTGGCGCAAAGCTCCATTTCGGCTTGGATAATCATGCTGGCGGGCGCGTCGGCGAACGGGCGGCCACCGCGCTCGCCGAGCAGCTCCATGCCGCCAAACTGCCGCTGGCGCGACTGAAGACCGGGACGCCGCCGCGTCTCGACGGCCGCACTATCGACTGGGCCGGCCTCGAAATCCAGCCATCGGACGATGATGACTGGACGATGGCGCTCGGAACGGAGCGGCGGACCAACCCGCAGCTCTTCTGCGCGATCACGCGAACGAACCGGCGGACGCACGATATCATCCGTGGATCGCTCGACCGGTCGCCGCTGTTTTCCGGCGAGATTCAGGGGCGGGGACCGCGCTACTGCCCGTCGATCGAGGACAAGATCCATCGCTTCGGCGATCGCGACGGCCATCAGATTTTTCTGGAGCCTGAGGGGCTCGATGATCCCAATGTCTATCCGAACGGCATCTCGACGTCGCTTCCGGCGGATGTCCAGCTGGACTTCCTCCGCACCATCGACGGGCTGGAGCACGTCGAAATCGCGCAGCTCGGCTATGCAGTCGAATATGATCATGTCGATCCGCGGATTCTCGGCCATGACCTCGGCGTCCGTACGATGCCCGGCCTCTATCTCGCCGGGCAGATCAACGGCACGACCGGTTATGAGGAGGCGGCGGCACAGGGACTTGTAGCGGGTATCAACGCGAGCCGGCATGCGCTCGACAAGGACCCGGTGAAGTTCGATCGCGACGACAGCTATATCGGCGTGATGATTGACGATCTCGTTTTGCAGGGCGTGACAGAGCCTTACCGGATGCTGACAGCGCGCGCCGAGTATCGTCTGCGGCTGCGGGCGGATAATGCGGTGACGCGGCTAACGGGTAAGGCCGCGGAGTGGAGCTGCCTGGGCGACGGCTACAAAAAGCTTGTGGCGGCACGAGCCGCGCAACGGACGACTGTCGACGACGTCATGGAACAGCGCGTTGACGCCGATCGCATCGAAAGCGCGGGCCTCTCGATCGGCCAGCATCGGGAGACGCGAACCCTGGCGGAATGGCTCAAGCTACCGGGCGCCGACGCCCAAATGCTGCGCTCGCTCGACACTGGGCTCGAACCGGTTCGAGGCGCAGTGATCGATGAGGCAATCGAGGACGTCCGCTACGCGCCCTATCTCGAACGGCAGGCTGGCGAGATTGCGCGAGCGAACGCGGACGAGCGGGTCCCGATACCGGCCGAGCTCGATTACGCGTCGATCGCCGGGCTCTCCAACGAGATGGTCGAAAGGCTCGAACGGGCCCGCCCGGCGACACTCGGCGAAGCCGGCCGCGTTCGCGGCGTGACGCCGGCCGCGCTTGCCGCGATCCTCGTCCATGCCCGCAAGCGTGCCGCCTGACGGCGATGGAGGAATCGGACGTAAGAAAATGGATTGCCGACAGCTTCGATGTTTCACGTGAAACATTCGAACGGCTCGATCTGTTCGTCGTGCTGCTGCTGGAAGAGGCGCAGCGACAGAATCTGATTTCGCGCTCGACGGTCGGGAGCCTCTGGGATCGCCATATTCGGGACTCCGCGCAACTCCTCAGCCTCGTGCCGTCGGAGTGCCGGAAGGGCCGTTGGATCGACTTGGGCTCGGGGCCCGGGCTGCCCGGCCTGGTATTGGCGATCATCGGCGGAATGGACATGACGCTCGTCGAGGTTCGGGCGCGCCGCATCGCCTTTCTCCAACATGTTCGCGAGCGGTTGGATCTGGGAAATCAGGTACGGATCGAGGGTCGCAAACTCGAGCGCGTCGAGACAGCGCCCCATGACATCATAACCGCGCGCGCTTTCGCCCCCTTGCCGAAGCTATTGGAGCTTTCGCACCGTTTTTCGCACGCCGGAACGCAATGGCTCTTGCCAAAGGGCAAAAGCGCGCAAGAAGAACTGGAAGAGGCGCAGCGAACATGGCAGGGTGATTTCGCGCTTGTGCCAAGTCAGACCGATGAATACGCGTTCATCGTTACGGCGCGCAACGTGAGGCCTAGGAGACGTTCATGATCCGTATCGCGATTGCCAATCAGAAGGGCGGGGTTGGCAAGACGACGACGGCGATCAATCTCGCAACGGCGCTCGCAGCCTCGGGCTGGAAGGTCCTGCTGCTCGATCTCGATCCCCAGGGCAATGCATCGACGGGCCTTGGAATCAGTCATGACCAACGCGGGGTTTCCAGCTATGATCTGCTCACGGGCGACGCAACTGTGGGGGAAGCGGCGATCGCAACCCGCGTCCCGCGGCTCGATGTCGTGGCCGCAACGGTCGACTTGTCGGGCGCCGAAATCGAGCTTGTCGACTATGAAGCTCGAACCGAGCGGCTCAATATGGCGCTCGCCGACGCGCCTGCGGGGCGCTGGGACGTCTGTCTGATCGATTGCCCGCCTTCCCTGGGCCTGCTGACGATCAACGCGCTTGTCGCGGCACCGTCTCTGCTCGTGCCGCTGCAATGCGAATTCTTCGCGCTCGAAGGATTAAGCCAGCTTTTACAAACGGTTGAGCGGGTCCGCGAACGGTTCAATCCCGATATCTCGATCTTCGGCGTCGTTCTCACCATGTACGATCGGCGCAACAATCTGTCGGGTCAGGTCGCCGAGGATGTGCGAGCCGTGCTCGGCAAGCTCGTGTTCAAGACGGTGATTCCGCGCAATGTCCGCCTGTCCGAGGCCCCGAGCCACGGCCTTCCGGCGCTGATCTACGATTATCGCTGCCCGGGGTCGGAGGCCTATATGGCGCTCGCGCGCGAAACCATCGCCCGGCTGCCCAAAAAGGCGAAAGCCGCCTGAAAGAGACGCATATGACCGAAGGCAAGACCAGCAAGAAAAAGGCGCCGGCGCGCAAGAAGCCGAGCGGCCTCGGCCGCGGCCTGTCCGCGCTGATGGGCGAGGTCGAAAAGGAGGCGCCGATCGACGCGTCGCCCGATGAAAGCGCGGTGCAGATGCTGCCGGTAGGCAAGATCGCGCCGCATCCGGATCAGCCGCGCCGCCATTTCGACGAGGAAGCGCTTGGCGAACTCGCGCGTTCGATCGAGGCCCGCGGCATGATCCAACCGATCGTCGTCCGGCCGCAAGGTGCGGGTTTCCAGATTGTCGCCGGCGAACGGCGCTGGCGGGCGGCACAACGCGCGCATCTCCACCAGGTGCCCGTCATCGTCCGCGATTTCGACGACGCCGAAACGCTCGAGATTGCGTTGGTCGAGAATATCCAGCGCGAGGATCTCAACGCGATCGAGGAAGCCGAAGCCTATAAGCGGCTGATCGACGATTTCGGACACAGCCAGGCGGCGCTGGCGCGGCTCGTTCACAAATCGCGCAGCCATGTCGCCAATCTCTTGCGGC
Organism: Parasphingopyxis algicola; assembly: GCF_013378075.1. Classification (GTDB taxonomy): domain Bacteria; phylum Pseudomonadota; class Alphaproteobacteria; order Sphingomonadales; family Sphingomonadaceae; genus Parasphingopyxis; species Parasphingopyxis algicola. The sequence continues at coordinate 2,400,128 of NZ_CP051131.1, forward strand.
TGCTCGATCTGCCGGATGCCGTGCGCGCGATGGTCGTCTCGGGCGAACTCGATATGGGCCATGCGCGCGCGATCATCTCCGCACCCGATGCCGAGGCACTCGCGCGGCTGATCGCGGCGCAGGGCCTGTCGGTGCGCGAAGCCGAAGCCCTGGCGCGGCGGGCCAAGCCCGGCGGTGAAGCCCAGCCGAAGAAACGGGCGCCGAGCGAGCGCGATGCAGATATCGTGGCGCTCGAACGCCAGTTGGGCGAGGCGATCGGACTGTCGGTGGCGATCGACTATAACGGGAAAACGGGGACGGTGAGCGTCGCCTATAGTTCGCTCGACCAACTCGATCTCATCTGCCAGCGGCTCTCGGGCGAAAAAATTTAAATTACAATGATTTAGCGGAGCGTTCGTGCCTTACGGGCGATCGCAAACAGCTCTTCGTCGGCAGCCACCATGCCGGGGCCGCCGGAGCTTTTGAGCGTCCGTTCGGCGTCGCTCGCCCGGTTGATCGCGATCGCCAGGGCGTCGCTCCGCCAGCGCTCTACCTGATCGGTGATGACCGGCTTGTCCTTCCAGAAGATCGCGCGCCCCGCCTTGGCGATCACCGATTGCGCGCTGTTGCCCTGCTCGACCTCCGCCCGCAGTTTCGCAAGCAGCAATAGCCGCCGGAGAACAGCACGCAGGAGCGGGATTCCGACCAGTCCTTCGCTGGCCAGTTGCGTCAGCTCGCGATCGAGTGCAGGCAGATCGCCCGAAAGCACCACGTTCGCAAGGCGGGAGAGATCGCCTTCGTCGGCATTGGCGGCCAGCGCGTCGAGCGCATCATGCTCGATCCGGCGCGGCCGGTCCGGCGCGGCATCGAGATAGAGTGCCAGTTTCGCGAGTTCGCTGGCGAGGATCGCGCGATCGCCATGGCATCCGCGGGCCAGACGCTGGGCGATATCGGGCGCGATCTGCAGTCCGGCCTCCTGGCCCATTTCGATCACAAGCCGGTCGGCATCGCGACCCTCCGGCGCATAGCTTGCACAGGCCATGGCCACATCGCTGCCAAAGGCCAGTTTGACCAGCTTGTTCGTCGCACGCAGCGCGCCGGCGACGGCGACCACCGGATTACCGGCCTTTTCGGCCTCGATCAGCGCTTCGACCGCCGCGAAAATCTCGTCCCCGGCCGGGTCTATCCGGATATAGCGCGCGCCGCCGAACAGCGAAATCGCCGCCGCTTCGTCCGCGAGTTTCGCCGGATCGGCCTTGAGCTCGGGGCCCGAAAAATCGATCCGCTCGGCCTCGTCGCCCATCGCCTTTCCCAGCAAAGCGGCGAGCGCTTCGGATCCGGAGCGGTCGGGTCCGTAGAGCAGGTAGAAACGGACATCGTCGCCGGGCGCCGACAGCGCGCGCGCGATCTGGCCGCGATTGGCCTTCACCTAGGGCAGCTCCGCGGCCGGTTCCGCCGCGCGCTGTTCCGCACGCCGCGTCGCATAGAGCGCGATCCGCGCGACGATTTGGTCGGCGACCTGCTCGGTCAACCGCTCGAGCGCCGTGTTCTCCGCCGCGATCGTTGCATATTCGGACGAGACGACATCGACGCCGGCATCGGCGCCCGCCGTTGCGTCGAGCAGTACGGTTCCGCGATCGGTCGTGACCAGCTGGAATCGGGCGCGCAAGGTGCGGCGTTCGCGCGTCACCGCATTGTCGGCGCGTACGCCGAACCCTTCGATCCGGTCGTCGAGCGTCACTTCGAGCCGGTAGCGCGGCGTTTCGTTGCCCGCCGCGCCGAGCCGCTGCTCGAGCGCGCCGCGCATCAGATAGCCCGCACGGCCCGGAATTCCGCCGACCTCGACCGCTCCCAGCGTTTCACGCGCCGGCGATTGCGCACCGCCATAAAGTGGGCGGAGGCCGCAGCTGGCCAACAAGGGCATGAGCAACAGGCAAAGGACGGCAATGCGGATCACGCGACGATATTTACCAGACGATCGGGCACGACGATAATCTTTTTGGGCGTCCCGCCATCGAGCTGCCGCATAATCTTTTCCGATCCCAGCGCCAGCGCCTCGAGATCCGCCTTGGAAGTGCCCTTTGCCGCGGATACCGTATCGCGCAGCTTGCCGTTGACCTGCACGGCGATCGTCACCTCGTCGTCGACGAGCAGCGCGGGATCGGCCTCAGGCCATGCCGCGTCGGCCACCATGCCGGTTTCGCCCAGCGCCTCCCAGCCCTGTTCGGCGAGATGCGGGGCCATCGGCGCGACCAGGCGGACTAGCGTGCGGACCGCGAAGTCGCGACTGGCGCTGGCGCCGGCCTTTTCGATCGCATTGGCGAGTTCATGGATTTTCGCGACCGCCTTGTTGAAGGACAGTGCCTCGATATCCTCGGCCATACCCGCGATCGTCCGGTGCAGCTTGCGGTCGAGATCCGGATCTTCCCCGGTACCCGCTTCATTGCTCTCGACGAGCCGCCACAATCGCTGGATGAAGCGCCATGCGCCCTCGATTCCGGCCTCCGTCCAGGGCAGGTCGCGCTCGGGCGGGCTGTCGGACAGCATGAACCAGCGCACAGCGTCCGCGCCATATTGGTCGACGATCGGATCGGGATCGACGGTGTTTTTCTTCGACTTGGACATTTTCTCGATGCGGCCCGCCGTCACCGGTTCGCCACGTTCGATATGCACCCAGTCGTCGCCGTCGCGGCGCACTTCGTCCGGCGAGAGCCAGCTGCCGTCGCCGAGCTGATAGGTTTCGTGCGTCACCATGCCCTGGGTGAAGAGGCCGGCGAACGGCTCCTTCACGTCGAGCCGGCCGATCCGGTTAAGTGCGCGGGTCCAGAACCGCGCATAGAGCAGGTGCAGGATCGCATGTTCGACGCCGCCGATATACTGGCCGACCGGCAGCCAGGCCTCGGCTTCGGCCTTGTCGAACGGCTTTTCGTCGGGCTGGCTTGCGAACCGGATGAAATACCAGCTGCTGTTGACGAATGTGTCGAGCGTATCCGTCTCGCGCTGCGCCGGCTCGCCGCATGTGGGGCAATCTACATGTTTCCATGTCGGATGGCGGTCGAGCGGATTGCCGGGCGTTTCGAAATCGATATCCTCGGGTAACACGACCGGCAGCTGGTCCTCGGGAACGCCGACTGGACCGCACTCGGCGCAATGGGCGATCGGGATCGGCGTACCCCAATAGCGCTGGCGCGAAACCCCCCAGTCCCTGAGCCGCCACTCGGTGGTGCCTTCGCCCCAGCCTTCCTCCTCGGCGCGCGCGATGACGGTCGCGATCGCTTCCTCGATCGACAGCCCGTCGAGCCAGCGCGAATTCACGATCACGCCGCCGCCCGTATAGGCTTCGTCGCCGACCGCTTCGTCCGCTTCGTCCGCGCTCGGCGCGACGACACGGTTGACCGGCAGATCATATTTGCGCGCAAAATCGAGGTCCCGCTGATCCTGACCCGGCGCGCCGTAGATCGCGCCCGTGCCGTAATCCATGAGCACGAAATTGGCGATATAGACGGGCAGCGCCCATTCCGGTTCGAACGGATGGGCGGCGGTGAGCCCGGTATCGAAACCCAGCTTCTCGGCGCTTTCGATGTCGGCGGCCGACGTGCCGCCAGCCTGGCACTCGGCGACGAAGGCGGCGGCTTTCCGATCCTTGGCCGCGACCGCTTCGGCCAGCGGATGATCCGCGGCGACGGCGACGAAGCTTGCGCCGAAAATCGTATCGGGACGGGTCGTGAAGACCTGGAGCTGGCTCTGGCCGGTGATCGGTTCGCTCAGCTTGAACCGGAAGCGCAAGCCGCGGCTCTTGCCGATCCAGTTCTCCTGCATCAGCTTGACCTTGTCCGGCCAGTGGTCGAGCTCGTCCAATCCGGCCAGCAGATCCTCGGCGAAATCGGTGATCTTGAGGAACCATTGGCTCAGCTTGCGCCGCTCGACGGTCGCGCCCGAGCGCCAGCCCTTGCCATCGATCACCTGTTCGTTGGCGAGCACGGTCATGTCCACCGGATCCCAATTTACCGCCGATTCCTTGCGATAGACGAGGCCGGCCTCGTAGAGATCGAGGAACAGTGCCTGTTCATGGCCGTAATATTCGGGTTCGCAGGTGGCGAGTTCGCGCGTCCAGTCGAGCGCGAAGCCCAGCCGTTTCAGCTGGGAGCGCATCGCGGCGATATTGGCGCGCGTCCATTCGCCCGGATGGACCTTCTTTTCGATCGCGGCATTTTCGGCCGGCATGCCGAAGGCGTCCCAGCCCATCGGGTGAAGCACTTCGTGGCCGGTCATCCGCCGATAGCGCGCCAGAACATCGCCCATCGTATAGTTACGGACATGGCCCATATGGATGCGCCCCGAGGGATAGGGGAACATCTCGAGCACATAGCTTTTGGGTTTCGGAGCAGCGGTATCTGCGGTGAAAGTCCCGGCCTCTTCCCAGACTTTCTGCCAACGCGTGTCTACCGCTTGCGGATTGAAGCGTGACATTATGAGTAAACTTCCGTTTGAGGCGGCACCGGCCCGCTCCCTCTCCCGGCCTCCCGTCGCGTGTACCCTGTGGTGGACTGGGAGGGGATGCGGGCCGGTGCCGAAACCACAATTCTGTGTTTTAGCCGATTACGGTGTTGCGGCGCAGTTCGCGCGCACGGGTGAGGATGATTTCCTCGAGCCGCTGCACGGTTGCCGCCTGGACCGGTGCCTCGAGCCATTGCGTGCCGTTATACAGCTGCCGCGAGGCGGCGACCGACAGCGCATCCGCGCGCAGATCGGTATCGAGAATGGTCACTGTCAGCTTCATCCGCTCGGTCGGAGCCGCCGGATTGGCGTACCAGTCGGTCACGATGACGCCGCCAGACGAATCGGTCTGCGCAAGCGGCATGAATGACAGCGTTTCGAGCGACGCGCGCCAGAGGTAGCTGTTGACGCCGATCGTTGCGATCTGGGCCGGTGCCAGCGTCTGGGACGGACGGTCCCCGCCGCCACAAGCGGCTAGCGCCAGCGGCGGAAGAGCGGCAAAAACGGCATTACGCAAACGGAACATGATACTCACCTGCGAAGGAAATAAAAGCGAAACGATGGCCGGTTATAGACGCTTGCGCCATCCCCGCAAGCGGCCTTTTCCGGGCGTTTGAAAACGCGGTTGTGGAACTTGCGCAACACTGGGGTGGATTCGACTCCTCCTCATCCTAGATAGTGGTGCGACTCGCATGCTTCATGCTAGGGCAAGGTTGCAGGGAGAATAATAGGGCAATGTACGGGCGCATCACATTGGCAGCTTTGGCGGGTTCCGCGCTGTTTGCCGTCGGTTTGACGGCGATGCCGGATGCCGCCGAGTCGCAGGCCCGTTCCCTTTCGCTCAATGCGCCCGAGACGATGGGCACGTTCACGCCTGCTTCCGGCGATCCCGCGATGGCGCGTGCGCTGCGCCGTGCCGGTATTTCCAGCCGCGGCATGCGGTTTACGCCGTCCGCTTCGCGGCAGGGCGACCGTCCGGTCACCGTGGCGGTGCGCGCCCGCGCCTCGACCGCGGCCCAGGCGCAACGCAATGCCGAAATGGCGATGGCGACGGGTTCGCAGGCCGGCGTCACGGCGATCACGCCCTCTGCCTATAATCTCGGCGTGTCCGTCGGCTGGCGGCGTTTCGCCATCTCCGGCGATGTCGCGCGGATCGACAATGGCATCATTCCGGGCCGCGCCCGCGAATCCGCCGATGTCGGGCTCAGCTATTCGGGTCGCCGCTGGAGCACGCGGGTCCAGGTTTCGGCCGATCGGCCGACGGCTGAATCGGCGCCGAGCCTGATCGACAATGAAGAACGCGTCGCGGTCGATGTCGGCGGCTCCTACAGCATTGCCCGGAACATCGATATTACCGGCGGCGTCCGCTATCAGCGCCAGCATCGGCTCGAACAGCCCGATGACGAGCGCCGCGACAGCCAGGCCGTCTATATCGGGACTGCCTTCCGCTTCTAGGATCCGCTCGGCGTCAGTGCGCCGACCGCAGCCCAGCCATATATCCCGAAAGGTTCTAGCGATTGCGCGCGTTCTTCGTCGATCCCGCCCAAAGCGACGATTGGAACCCGCGATTGGCGCGCGATCAAGCCAAAACGCCTGCGACCCATCGCCCGTCCGCCCGGATGCGAGGTCGTGGCGTAAACCGGCGATAGAAAGGCCAGATCGGCGCCGACGCGTTCGGCGAGACGCAGTTCGGCCAGGTTATGGACGGCTGCGGTACGGAGGAGCATCGGCGATCCGATATGGCTTGATCGCGCGTGGTACCCATCGGCTCGCGTCGCCAGCGCCAGCTTTTCCGGTCCGGCAACAACCATGACCAAGCGCCGCCTTCGAGCGATACGCCGGATACGAGCTATCAAGGCACGGCGCGCCGCTTTGCCTAGGCTGTAATGCCGTACGATCACCCCGCTCCCGCGCGGCAATGCTCGAAGCGCCGGCCAGAGCCGGTCGCCCTGCCGTTCGTCGGTCATCAGCCATAGCGTCGGGAGAGGGTGGCGGCGTCGCACGCGGCTTCCTATAGCAAGCGCGATGACGACAGGCGATATCCCCGCGGATCGGCTCGACGCCGTGCACGAGCACATTGCGCGGGCGGCCAAACGCGCCGGTCGCGATCCTGCCGATATCACGCTCATCGCCATCTCGAAAACCCATGACGCGGAAGCGATCCGGCCCATAATTGCCGCCGGGCACCGTGTCTTCGGCGAAAACCGGGTGCAGGAAGCGCAAGGCAAGTGGCCAGGGCTGAAGGAAGAAACGCCCGATATCGAACTGCATCTTGTCGGCCAGCTCCAATCGAACAAGGCGGACGACGCCGTGGCACTGTTCGATGCGATCCACAGCGTCGACCGGTCGTCGCTCGTCAAGGCGCTCGCCAAGGCTTTCCGCAAGACCGACCGGCGGCCGCGGCTCTTCGTCCAAGTGAATATCGGCGAGGAAGAGCAAAAGGGCGGATGCGCGATCGCCGACTTGCCGGCTCTCCTCGACCGGGCCCGCGCGGCGGACCTCGAAATCGCCGGGCTGATGTGCATTCCGCCCCAGGGGCGCGAACCTGCGCCCTTTTTCGCCCTGCTCGCCAAGCTTGCCGAGGATAACGGCGTGCCGCTGCTCAGCATGGGCATGTCGTCCGATTATGAAACCGCTGTCATGTGCGGCGCGACCCATGTCCGGGTCGGCACGGCCTTGTTCGGCACGCGCGGATAGTCACCTGCGTTAAAGCTGGTGGCCGGTCCGGTCGCGCTTGGTGGCCAGATACTGCTCGTTATGGACATTCTCGCCATGGACATGTGCGACGCGCTCGGCGACCGTGATCCCCGCGGCCCCGAGCCCCGCAACCTTGTCCGGATTGTTGGTCAGCAGCCGGATTTCCCGTTGGCCCAACAGCGCGAGCATCCGCGCCGCGATCCCGAAATCGCGCTCGTCGACCGCGAAGCCGAGCCGCGTATTGGCGTCGACCGTGTCGAAGCCCTCGTCCTGCAGCGCATAGGCGCGCAACTTGTTGACGAGGCCGATGCCGCGCCCCTCCTGCCGCAGATAGAGCAATATGCCCCAGCCCTCGCCCGCCATCGCGGCCATCGCGCCCGACAGTTGCGGCCCGCAATCGCATTTGAGCGACGCCAGCACATCGCCGGTCAGGCACTCGCTGTGCAGGCGGACGAGCGGCGGTTTCCCATTGGGCGCGCCGATCAGCAGCGCGATATGCTCGGCCGCATCGGCGCGGTGCCGAAAGGCGACGATCTCCGCCTGTTCGGCCGCGGCCACGGGAAGCCGCGCCCGCGCGGCGATCGCGAGATCGTCGGGGTCGTCATACGCCTCGATATCGGCCAGCGACAGGGCGTCGCCGTCGCCGGCTTCCGCGACGAAAACGGCAGGCAGCAGATTGGCGAGGCGGGCCAGTTTCAGCGCCGCCGCCGAGGCTTCGGGATGCGTCACGGCGAGCGCGCGGAACGGCCCCTTGAGCGGCGTGCGAAGATCAAAGGCCGGGTCTGCGATGGCGATTGCGGCGGCGAGGTCGTGCCATGCCTCACGCTGTACGCGCACCGGCGCTCCGGGCGTCGCGGCCTCGAGTTGATTGGCGAGCTTGAGGGTTTCGGCCCGCCCTGCACCGATCAGAATGTCGGCTGGGCCATCGCCGTCGAAATCCGCCAGCCCCGCTTCGTCGGCGGTCTCGATCGCGAGAATGCGGATCGCGCCGCTGCCGTCGCCACAGGCGACGGGCCAGCCGCGCCGCAGCGCATCGATCGCGCCCGCGACCTTGCGGCTGTCACCGCTATCGGGGGCTGCTTCAGACACGGAACTCGGTCACCAGCGGCACGTGATCGGAGGGTTTGTGCCAGCTCCTGCTCGGTTCATGGACGGTATGGGCAACTGCCTTTTCGGCGAGATCCGGGCTCGCCCACATGTGATCGAGCCGACGGCCCCGGTCCGATGCCGCCCAGTCCTTCGCGCGATAGCTCCACCAGCTGTAATAGCGCTCGGGCGGCGGGACGAAGCGGCGGCCAAGATCGACCCAGTCATGCGACTGTTGCAGCCTGTCGAGCGTTTCCACTTCGATGGGTGTGTGACTCACCACCTTGAGCAGTTGCTTGTGGCTCCAGACGTCCGATTCAAGCGGCGCGACGTTGAAATCGCCCACCAAAAGCGTCTGCCGGTCGAGCGCTTTCGACCATTGGGTCATCCGGTCGAGGAAATCGAGCTTCTGGCCGAATTTGGGATTCTGGTCGCGATCGGGAATGTCGCCGCCCGCCGGCACATAGACATTTTCGAGATGGAATCCGGAATCGAGCCGGACGCCGACATGCCGCGCCTCGCCGTTTGCCTGCCAGTCGAGCCGGTTATCCTGGTGTATCGGCACCTTGCTGACGATCGCCACGCCATGATGCATCTTCTGGCCGTTCAGCGCCTGATATTCGTAACCCAGCGCCTTCAGCGCCTCAACCGGGAAGGTCTCATCGACGGTCTTCGTCTCCTGCAGGCACAGGATGTCGGGGGCCTCCTCCGCCAGGAAGCGTTCGACGATGCCGATGCGGAAACGGACCGAATTGATGTTCCATGTCGCGATTTTGAGGGTCGAAGCCATGGCAAGAGCCTCTAGCGGCCAATCGCGGCCAGCGCCACTGGCAAGCGCGACAGGTGTGCGCGCGCCAAATAGAAGACCCCCGCTCCGGGGGCATTTGGAGCGGGGGTCGAAACCTAGTCGTTCGTCACGCTAGGCGGGAGGTGCGGCGCAGGCGGGCAACAGGGGGAATCCCGCTCGGCCTTTAAGCGCCTCCACATCCTCCTTCTAGCGGGTTTTTCCTGACGGGCGGATGAATGACAGGGCCCTATCCGTCGCCGATTTCGCTCAACAGGGCGCCGGACTGCGCTATATGTGCGACGACCGGCGGCGACGGGTTAATCTAACGGCGGCGGTTGCGCGGCCGCGGATCGCGATAGCGGAACGTCCGGTCGGCGATCTCCATGCCGAACCGCTGATTGGCGAGGTTGATCGTCGTGAGGTTGTTCTGCGAATCGAGCACGGTCCAGCCCTGCAACATGAGACCGCCGGGGGCTGACGGATTGCGCAGGAAGGTGATCGTGATCGTGCCATACTCGGGATGTTCGGGATCGCGCGCCCGGACGCGAACTTCGCTGTTCCGGCCCGAATCGATGACCCGGGCGAAACGCGACAGGTCACGGTCGGGATTGAGCAGCACCGAAAGCGGCGAATCGCCGATCGGCCAGCGCTGGACCTGGCGGACGTCATAGTCGACGAACGTCAGCGCACGGCCGTCCGAAACGACCAACATGTTGACGCCCTCTTCGTAAGAGAAGCGGATCTTGCCCGGCCGTTTGAGAAACATCTCGCCGCGCACCGACTGGCCGGCCCGGTTGGTCTCGATGAAATCGGCCCGCATCGTGTTTACCGACTGCAGGTGACGCTGGACCTGGGCGAGTACATCCTGCTGCGCTTCGGCGGGCGCCGGCGCGATCAGGGCGCTAGCGGTCAGCGCGAGCGGTGCGGCGGCAAGGGCAAGGGCGGTAAGGCGATGCATATGTCTGTCCGTGTATCTATCCATTGGGGGATCGAGCGCGGGTAATGGGTTTTCCGCGTTGAATGCAAACTGAACCCGGAAGTTCCCCGTCATTCAGCTGCATCGGCCCGCCTAAACCGGATTGCCTTCCTGGTCGATCAGTACTTCGCGGCGGCCGACATGGTTGGCGGCGCTCACCTTGCCTTCCGCCTCCATCCGCTCGATCAGCCGCGCGGCGTTATTGTAGCCGACACGCAGCTGGCGCTGGATGTAGCTGGTCGAGGCCTTCTGGCTTTCCGCGACGATCTGGCACGCCTTGCGGTAGAGCTGCTCTTCGGCCGAATCCTCGCCCGTCGGCTGGCCGTCGAACGTATAGCCGCCATCCTCGGGTTCCTCGGTGACCGCCTGCACATATTCGGGCTGGCCTTGTTCGCGCCAGTGATCGGCGACCCGGCGGACTTCCTCGTCGGACACGAACGGGCAATGGACGCGCGCGATCTGCTTGCCGCCCGGCATATAGAGCATATCGCCCTTGCCCAGCAGCTGTTCGGCGCCCTGTTCGCCGAGGATCGTGCGCGAATCGATCTTCGAGGTGACCGAGAAGCTGATCCGCGTCGGCAGGTTCGCCTTGATGACGCCGGTAATGACGTCGACCGAGGGGCGCTGCGTCGCCATGATGAGATGGATGCCGGCGGCGCGCGCCTTCTGCGCCAGCCGCTGGATCAGAAACTCGACTTCCTTGCCGGCCGTCATCATGAGATCGGCGAGCTCGTCGACGACGACGACGATCTGCGGCAGCGGCTCATATTCGAGCTCCTCTTCCTCGTAGACGGGCTGGCCCGTATCCGCATCATAGCCGGTCTGGACGCGGCGGCCGAGCGGCTTGCCCTTGGCCTTGGCGGCGCGGACCTTGTCGTTGAAACCCTGCAGCGACCGGACCGACAGCGATGCGAGCATCCGGTATCGCTCCTCCATCTGCTCGACCGCCCATTTGAGCGCGCGCACCGCCTTGGCGGGTTCGGTCACCACCGGCGAAAGCAGATGCGGGATATCGTCGTAGATGCTCAGCTCGAGCATCTTCGGATCGATCATGATCAGCTTACATTCCTCGGGCGTCAGTCGGTAGAGCAGCGACAGGATCATGCAATTGAGCCCGACCGACTTGCCCGAGCCGGTGGTGCCGGCGACGAGCAGGTGCGGCATCGGCGCCAGATCGGCGATGACGGGATCGCCGGCGATATTCTTGCCGAGGATGATCGGCAACTTGGCCGAATGGTCCTCGAACGCCGCACTCGCGATCATTTCGGAGAGTACGACCATTTCGCGATGCTGGTTGGGCAGTTCGATCCCGATCACGCTGCGTCCCGGGATCACGGCAACGCGCGCCGAGATGGCGGACATGTTGCGCGCGATATCGTCGGCCAGCTGGATGACGCGGCTCGCCTTGATCCCGCTCGCCGGTTCGAGCTCGTACATGGTGACGACGGGGCCGGGCCGCACTTCGACGATCTCGCCTTTCACGTGGAAATCGTCGAGCACCGATTCGAGCAGCCGCGCATTGCGTTCAAGCGCCGCCTTGTCGAGCGCCTGGCCCTGATCGTCGGGCGACGGGTTCAGCAGTTCGAGCGTCGGCAGGTCGTAATTGAGGTTGAGCGAGCGCTGGCGCGGTTTCTTGCCCGTCGGGGGCCGGCCCGCCTTCGGGTCGGTGATCACGGGGGCCCGCGCTTCGGGTTCGGGCGGAGGGACCTTCTTGCGCGGCTGGGGCGCTTTCTTGGCGGTTTCGCGCGCGTCGGTGATCTTGACCGGTTTCGGCCGATCGGCGCGGCGGAACAGGAAGGCGCGCTCATCCTCGTCGAGCGCGAGGCCGCGATACCAGAGATAGAGCCCGCCGCCGCCGAGCAGGGCGGCGAGCGCCCAGCCCAGATAACGGGCGAGATCCGGATTTCCGATCAGGCTCAGCAGACTGCCAAACACCGCGCCGCCGCCATAGCCGAGCACGCCGCCCCAGCCCAATGGAAGCCCGCGTATGCTGGCGCCCGCCAACAGGGTGAGCGCCGAACCGACCAGCATGATGGCGACCGCGATCAGCAATACCGAGCGCGGCCAGCGGCCGAGCGGCGCATCGCGCCAGAGCCTGAGCGCGACGAGCGCCGCCAAGGGCAGTAGCAGACCGGCCAGCGGGCCGAACATTATGAGCAGCGCTTCGGACACATAGGCGCCGCCGCCGCCCAGAAGATTTTGCGCCGGGCCTTCCGCGGCCGTGTTGAGCGCGGGGTCGCTGGGCCGGTAGCTGACCAGCGCCAGCGCGACGAGCACCGTCAGGATCAGCAGACCGAGCGATACGAACAGAGCAGTCGAGCGCGATGCCGCGCGCCGCATCGCTTCGCGCCAGGCCGGCATCTGCGCCGCCAATCCACCCTGTGCCATCTCGCGCCTCCCGCCTTTTGTGCGCAATTTGTTCCTTGTTTAACCCTAATGCGCCTCCGCCGGACTCGCCGTCAAGCACAAGCGGCTATGCGGCCCGCTTTCGCTGCGTTAAAGCGAGTCCCTATGGCGATGAACGGCGTTTGTTTGTCAGAATTTCCCTATCGGGAAATCGCCGCACCGGCCCGCACCCCCTCCCGGCCTCCCATTGAGTGTACCCTGTTGGGAGGCCGGGAGGGGGTGCGGGCCGGTGCGGCGTTCGACCGACAGGTTGAGTCTGATCAAAAAACCGGCAAGGGTCAGCTGGGCTGTACTTCTGCGGAATCGGGCGACTTTTTATGAATCAAAGCGACGTGATCATCCTGGGCGGCGGACTGGTCGGCCAGACTCTGGCGCTGGCGCTCGACGCGCACGGCCTGTCGAGCGCGGTGATCGACAGGATGCCGGCCGAAGCCCTGCTCGACAGCAGTTATGACGGGCGAGTGTCGGCGGTCGCGAGCGCGAGCTGGAACATGCTCGACGCGATCGGCCTTGGCGCGGCGCTCGAAGGAAAGGGCTGCGCGATCGGCTCGATCCGCGCGAGCGATGGCCTCGCGCCCGGCCGCCTCGATTTCGAACCCGGTGAGGGCGAGGGGCCGCTCGGTATCATGTTCGAAAACCGGCTGCTGCGGGCGACATTGTTCGAAGCGTCGCAAAGGGCCGAGCATATCGCGCTCCATATGGCGAAAAGCGCGGCCGATGTGCAGCGCGAACCGGGCGGCGTCACGGTGACGCTCGACGACGGGACGGTGCTGAAGGGATCGCTGCTGATCGGCGCCGAGGGGCGGGGTTCGCCGACGCGCGATGCGGCCGGCATCCGCATCGCGCGCTGGAGTTACAAGCACCACGCCATCGTCGCGACGATCAACCACGAAAAGCCGCATGGCGCGATCGCTTACGAGATATTCTATCCGGCCGGGCCCTTCGCGCTCTTGCCGATGCTCGACGACGCGAACGGCCACCGCTCGGCGCTGGTCTGGACAGTGGACGAGAAGAACGGCCCGGCAATGCTCGCGCTCGGCGAGCGCGCCTTTCTTGCCGAAGCGCAGAAGCGGATGGGCAGCTTTCTCGGAGAATTGGCGCTGGCCGGCCCGCGCGGCGCCTATCCGCTGGGCTTTCACCATGCCGCGACGATCACCGGTGAGCGGTTGGCGCTGGTCGGCGACAGCGCGCACGGTATCCACCCGATCGCGGGGCAGGGCCTCAATCTCGGTTTCCGCGATGTCGCGGCGCTCGCCGAAGTGCTGGTCGAGGGCGTTCGGCTCGGCATGGATCCGGGCGATGCGCAGCTGCTCAAACGCTATGAGACCTGGCGCAGCCTCGACACCCTGATGGTCGCGATGGCGACCGACGGGCTGACCCGGCTGTTCGGCATCCCGGGCAGGGCGGCGTCGAAGATCCGTCGTTTCGGCATGACGGCGGTCGACCGCATCCCGCCGCTCAAGCGCCGCTTCGTCGATGAGGCGCGGGGCAGCAGCGGACGACTGCCGCTGCTGCTGCAGGGCGTCACCGTTTAGTCAAAAAAACCGCCGCCCGCTCGAGGGGGCGGCGGCAGTGGAGAGACCTGGAGGCGGTCCCGTTCAGAGGGGCCGGGCGCTATTCAACCGACGCCAGGGCATCGGAGCGCGGCAGTCTTACACTTTCGAGCGTCCGCGCCCGGCATTCGCGGACCGCGTTGCGTCCGCGCAGATCGAAATTATAGGCGGTTCCGCAGACTTCGCGTGCCGCGGCGCGGAGACGGCGCTGCAATCTGATACGGTCGGCGGGGTTGCCGAGATCGAGATCGGCATGGCTTACGGCCAGCGATGCGGGGTTCGCCGGTGCGACCTGCGCGATTGTCGGGTGAGAGATGACGGTCCCCAAGAGCAGCGCTCCGGGGATCAGGAGAAGGTTCAGGGCTTTCATGTGCTTTGTCCTTTTGAGGGGAGGAGAAAGCGTCGACGCGAGTGTTGGATAGCATAAGTTTCAAATTGAAACGAACAACTATGTTGCATGTGCGTTCTGCAAAAGTGCAGAATGGCCTCATGTTGGACTGGAACGACCTGCGCTATCTGCTGAGCGTTGCCGAGACCGGCAGCACTTTGGGCGCCGGGAAGAGGCTGCGCGTCAGCCAGACGACGGCCGCGCGGCGCGTGGCCGCGCTGGAGCGCGAACTCGGCCTCTCCCTGTTCGAGCGCAGTCCGGCCGGTTATCGGCTGACCCCGGTCGGCGAAGCGTTGCTGGAAAAGGCGCGGACTGTCGAGGCAGCGGCGGCGGAGTTCGCCGATGCGGCGGCGTCCCAGGCCCGCGATGTCAGCGGCACGGTGAAGCTGACGACCATCGACATCTATGCCCTCACTTTCCTCGCGCCGATTCTGAACCGGCTGCACGAAGCCCTGCCCGCCATCCGGATCGAGGTCGACACCTCGCAGGAAACGCTCGATCTTGCGGCCGGCGAGGCCGATGTGGCGATCCGCACCAGCCCGGATCCGAAAGGGGGCGGGCTGGTCGGGCGCAGGATCGGGTACAATCGCTGGACCGTCTATTGCAGCCGAAACTATGCCGATGCCCATGGCGTGCCGCGTTCGCGCGAGGAACTGGCCAAGCATGATTTCATCGGCGGCGGCGGCAAGAATTTCTGGCCGCCCTATCTGAAATGGCTGCGCAAGAACAATCTCGAGGATGCGGTGACCATGCATCATGGCACGGGGATGGGGATATTGTCGGCCGTGCGCGCCGGGGCTGGCCTGGCCGTCATGCCAAGCTTTTTCGCCGATCGCGATCCCGATCTCATCCAGTGCCTGCCGCCCCATCCCGATGACGAGGGCGGGCTGTGGCTGCTCACCCATGAACGGCTCCGCAACGTCCCGCGCGTTCGCGCGGTGCTCGATTTTCTGGCCCCGGAATTGCGGCGGCTGGCGCTC
Organism: Parasphingopyxis algicola; assembly: GCF_013378075.1. Classification (GTDB taxonomy): domain Bacteria; phylum Pseudomonadota; class Alphaproteobacteria; order Sphingomonadales; family Sphingomonadaceae; genus Parasphingopyxis; species Parasphingopyxis algicola. The sequence continues at coordinate 2,415,477 of NZ_CP051131.1, forward strand.
GGGGCTGGATAAGCGCGCACATTCTGCCGAAGCCGCTGGCCTCGCTACCCGACGCTCAGCGGCGTCCGAACCCATCCCGACCGTGCGGGCGGGGCGACGCAGCCGCGCTGTCCCGCTCCACGAGTAACTCGGGTTCCGCGGCCGGGCTGAGATGGTTGTCCAAGAACTCGCCGCGCGCCCTGCCCGACTTCAGTCTCCGATCCGCCGCGCTTCTTCGACGAGCATGATCGGGACGCCGTCGCGCACCGGATAGGCAAGGCCCGCTTCGTCGGAAATCAGCTCGTTGGCGTCGGCGTCGTAATGCAGCTTCGTCCGGGTGAGCGGGCAGAGGAGAATCGCCAGCAATTCGGGATCGAATGCGCTTTCGGTCACCGCGCTGCTTCTATTGCAGGGTCGCGCGATCGTCCCCGCCCGCTTGCTGGTGCATGCGGAAGAACTGCATGAACTGGATCAGCAGTTCGGAGCGGTCGTCGATCGTCGGCGCTTCGAGCAGCGCTTGCTTCGCGACGGTGTCGAACGGCGCAACCTGTGCGATCATGTTGACCAGCGTCTCGTCGTCCAAGGTGTCGACCGCCTCCCAATCCACCGCATAGCCAAGCGCGGCCGCGAATTTCTTCGATTCGTCGATCAGCCCGCCGCGCATCGCGATCGACAGCGGCTCGGCAACGGCATCGTCGCCGAATTCCTCGATCACGGCCTCGATCTGCCGGAACGGTGTCGTCGCATCGAGTTCGCGCACCATGCGGAACCGGGTCAGGCCTTCGAGGATCAGGTTGAACCTGCCGTCGTCCATCGCCTCGACCTCGGCGACCTTGCCGATACAGCCGATATCGAACAGTGCCGGCGTGTCGCCGTTTTCCTCCCGCGGCTGGATCATCGCGATCCGCCGGTCGCGCGCCATCGCGTCCTTCACCAGCGCCTGGTAGCGCGGTTCGAAAATATGCAGCGGCAATTGCGCCCGCGGCAGCAGGATCGCGCCGGCCAGCGGAAAGATCGAAAGACGGATCGGGCTTTCGGCCATCAGCCGAACAGGATCGCCGACAGGCGCCGGCGCTGCGCGGCCACCCATTCGTCCTCGAGCCCGACCACTTCGAACAGCTGGAGCAGCTTTTGCCGCGCCGCGCCCTCGTTCCAGTCCCTGTCGGCCTCGATGATATGGAAAAGATGATCGGCGGCGGCGTCGCGCTCGTCATTTGCCATCAGCGCGGCGGCGAGTTCCATGCGCGCTTCGTGATCGTTCGGATCGGCATCCACTTTCGTCTGGAGCGGCGCGGTGTCTTCGGTCTCGGTTGCGTCGCCGGCCAGATCGACTGCTGATTGCGCGCGGGCGATCGCCGGGTCCTTGGCCACGTCTTCGGGAATCTGGGCGAGCATTTCCCTGGCTTCGTCGATCTTGCCCATCGCGACCAGCGCGCGAACGAAACCGGAGATAACCTTGGGCTCGGCGGGCGCCATTTCCATGATCTGGCCGAAAATCGAGAGCGCGCGCTCGCCATCGCCTTCGGACAGCACCTGTTCGCCCATCTCGATCAGCGGTTCGATCTCGGCCTGTTGCTGCTTCTCGTCGCTATCGATCGGGAGCTGCGTGAGGATCTGGTCGAGCATCTGTTTCAGCGAGCCTTCGGTGCGCGCCTGGCCGAGATCGGCGACGGGCTTGCCCTGGAACATCGCATAGACGGTGGGGATCGACTGGATCTGGAACTGCGACGCGATGAACTTGTCTTCGTCGACATTCACCTTTTTGAGGACGACGCCCTTGTCCGCATAATCGGCCGCCACCTTTTCGAGGATCGGCGTCAGCTGTTTGCACGGCCCGCACCATTCGGCCCAGAAATCGAGAATGACGAGCTTGGTCATCGACGGTTCGACGACATCGGTCCGGAATTTCTCGACTTCGGCCTTCTGATCTTCGGTCAGTCCCAATTGCGTGGCCACGATCTTTCGACTCCTGCGTGAATGTTTGCGCTTATATGGGGGAGACGGCCCCGGAACCCAAGAGGGAGGATTATTCGGTGGCCCGGTGCCCGAAGGTCCGCCCGGGACGCCCGATTTCCTCTTGCCCCGCTTGGCGACCCATGCTAGCTGCGCCGCCTCTTCACCGGATGGCAAGGCTTTGCCATTAGCGGGAAGAGCGCCGAGCGGGCGTAGCTCAGGGGTAGAGCACAACCTTGCCAAGGTTGGGGTCGGGCGTTCGAATCGCCTCGCCCGCTCCAAACGTTTTCCGGGACTTCCCGCCAAAACCCTCGGGTACGTGCGGGTTCACGGATTTTCGTACCGCTCCCCATCGTGGGTTTTCGGCTTTTGTGGCACATTCTGCGCAACAGAACGTGCAACAAGGCGGACCCGGCAGACGGTGCGAACAGACGACAGATATCTCCAGAAACGCGGGCAGCGCTGGCACTATGTCCGGCGGGTGCCGGGCCGCTTTGCCGATCTCGATGATCGCGGGACGATCCGGCTGGCACTCAAGACCAGCTCGCTTGAGGTCGCGCGCATGCGCCGCGACGCGATGGCCGAGGCCGATGATCAGTTCTGGGCCAACCTCGTCGCTGCCGCCGACGAGGATGCCATTAGCGCACTACGCCGAGAGATCGCGGCCCGCCGCTATCGCGGGGCATGCTCGCGGGCTCTAGCGCATGGCTTTGTTTATGCCCCGGCCAGCGAACTGGCCGAGATGACCGACCTTGCCGAACTGCTCGTGCGCTTGAAGCTCGTCGATGCGAAGGATAGCGGCAAACCATCGGAACCCGAACGCGCCGAAGCCGAAGCGCTGCTCGGCGGCGTGGAACGGCCCGCCATCACGATCAGCCAGGCCTTCGACGTCTATTGCGAGGACATCGCTTATGGCGATTTCGTCAACAAGTCCAAAGGCCAGAGAAGGCTCTGGATGAAGACCAAGAAGCGCGGCATCCAGAACTTTATCGATATCTGCGGCGATATGGCCTTGCGCGATATCACCCGCGCCGATGCGCTCAAATTCTACGACTGGTGGAAGCATCGGCTGATGCCCCAACCGGGCAAGCGCGGCCTCAACCCCAACACCGCCAATCGCGATATCGGCAATGTGCGTAAGCTCTACACCGACTACTTCCGCCACATCGGCGAGGACGAGCGCAAGAACCCGTTCCGCAATCTCAGTTTCGCGGTCACCAAGAAGAGCGATGTCCCGTGCTTCGAGAATGACTGGGTGCGCGAGCGTATCCTCAAGCCCGGCATCTTCGACGGGATCAACCGCGAAGCTGCATTGATCGTTTATGCGCTGATCGAGACCGGCTGCCGTCCGAGCGAGATCGCCAACCTCACGCAAGAGAATATCCGGCTCGACTGCGATGTCCCGCACATCCGGATCAGGCCGACCGAGGGCCGCGAGATCAAGACGCGCTCGTCGATCCGCGACTTGCCCCTGGTCGGCGTGGCGCTGGAAGCGATGCGGCATGCCCCGGAGGGCTTTCCGCATTATCGCGACAAGCCGGACCTGCTCTCCGCCACCCTGCTCAAGGCGTTTCGGGTGCGCGAGCTTTTCCCGACCGATGAGCATGTCATCTACTCTTTTCGCCATTCGTTCGAGAAGCGGATGCTCGAAGGCGGCCTCGACTATGGTCTGCGCTGTACGTTGATGGGGCATCACAATCCCCGGCCCGAATATGGCGACGGGGGATCGCTCGCATATCGCAGGGACGAGCTGTTGAAGATCGCGCATCCTTATCCCGAGGCGCTGTTCGGGGATCAGCGGAAGCGTCTGCAACGGGCGGCGTGAGATAGGCGCTGAGACGCGCGGCTTTCGAATGGCGCGCGTCGAGCTCGCGTTCCAGACGCTCGAAAATCGGCCAGTAGACCTCGCTATAGCGATCGATGATTCGCGCAGTGGTGCGGAGCGCAGTACGTATATCTGCGGAGCATATCGGCATCGCGTGACGATGGCCGAAAAGTATTCTACTAATCATCAGGAAAGCTGTGCAATCCCGGTCAGCGCGATGCGTTGCGTGGCCATGCGTTTCAACTTCTTGAGCTATGATCTCAAAACAGCAATTTCGGCAGCTGCTGTGTTCCACCCGTGTAGTACTTCAGAGAAGGGGTGTATCAATACACCGCTATTAGATTGCCACGCTTGTGCATCCCAGCCTGCTTCGAGCAGGTCTGAAGCCGCGAAAATGAACTCTAACGCATGCGTGAGGAAAGCTATCAGGTGCCCATACTCGTGATAGTCAAAACTGCCGGCACTGCCGTGGACGAAGTGGTTTCTGCACTTGACTGCTTCATCAACCACCAACGGGAGATCGGTGAGCGGACTTCCAAGACCATTTGAGACAATTGTGGCGCGATGGAAGATTTTCTGACGCAACGTTCGGCGTCCCAATCGACCAAGCGCACCTAAAATTCCGTCCCGGTCCTCAGATTGAGGTAGTTGGAGAAAAAGAGAGCGGGCTGATTGCCTGGCATTGGCCAATTCCTCCTCCAACGGCGGATTGGGCGGCAATGCATCGTCCGGAAGAATGTCGAACATGTTTGCAGCCCCGACTAGGCGATCGATGCTTATCATATGCTGTTGGCCAAAGTTGCCTGAGAATCGCATCCGCGCCTCCGCGCGCGAAGAATCCATAGCAATCCATGATTTGAGCACGCGTTCGAAATGGTCCCGAGACCGAACAGCGTTGATAAGTATCTCGCTTGAATGAGGCTTGCGAGTCTCACCTTCCAGTTGCCGTCGTGGCTGCATGCACCAATAAACGTCAAGCGGTGCCCGATACTCATCTCCGATTAAGTCGATTTTCGTCCATTCCATGTTCGGCGGGCGGCCAGCGATCATTTCTAGGAATCGTAGCAGCGTCCGAATTCGAGCGATCACGTTATCGAAGGTTTGCGGTTCTGCGAATGTCAGTTCAATCAAAATTCGATTCTCAATCGCGGCGCGGCGCGGACTAAAAAAGGGGTTGGTGAAAGGTCGATGCCTGACCGTTACGACTCCGATCGCAGTCTCGACAGATGCTATCTCTTTTTGTCCGGCGAAGTAGACTATCTCAGGGTTTGGACCGATCGGAATCTTGCGATTGATCCGCGTTTCGTTGCCTTTCACAACCGTCTCGATCAGCGGCTCGGGATCAAGTACAATTCCAAAAGCGTCGAAATCGTAGAAGATGTCTTCAGCATCATCGATACGAAACATGACGCGCTCGATCTCCGCCGCTTGTGGGTCGAAGTGTCGATGCCCGCTGGCCACGTAGTGCGGCTGAATTTCGCCGAACGTGTACCTCTCTTCGTATCGCCCTGCAGAACCCATGGTAGAGCGGATGACGCAACCGATTAGAGTGACCTTCGTGAGATCATGCAGCGTACCCCGCAAGTCGCGATGTTGATCGTGATCCAGCGCGAAGAACTCTCTATCCTGTAGCCAGAGTGTCGTCGCGGAGCCATCAATTGAAAGTTCGCCGACGAGCTGTCGATCATCATTGAACTCGAACCATCCTCCGAGCTTCGCACCATCAACAATTTCAGATTTGGCGCTCATGCCGATCTCCCTTTCCCGCCCTAAGCTAGCTCGCGAGGATATGATGATAGTTTCAAATTGGAGTCCAATGTCGACGGTTAGCTAACTGCACTGGATTTCTAGTTCAGCGCATGTCGGACATCTCGCCGCACTTTCTAGCGCGGTAAAACTTTTCAGGAAATGCGAGAAGAGTAGTGAGATTGCGGTCTAGGGTGGGCCGAGGGCAAGATTAAAGGACCGGTGCAAGGCACCGGATTTATCGGGTCTGCACATCGACTTAGCCCTGCACCTACACGGTGTTTTTACCGTGCAGGGTTTTCGCGGAATGCGGCGGAGATACTGGACAAAAAGTTGCACCATGCGGGATTGGCGGTTTTCCTGGGATCGGGCGATCGGCCCCGATGGAAAGCAAGGATGCGCGGTCTGCGCCCGGCGCTCAAGGCTCATGACCGCCGTGCGGCGCGCCTTCAGGCGCGACCTTGACCGCCGGGCGCAGACCGCGCGAGAGGCTGGCAAGCGGGGCCGGGAAAGCTGTGGGCGGGAAGGACGATAGCGCGAGGGCGGATCGGTTATCCGTTGGCCTCGGACTCCTCTCTCGCTAAGCTCTTCCCGTGAAAAGCGATATCGATCATCTGCCGCAATCGAAGCAGCGCGAGCTGGAGCGCGCGGTCGAGATCATCCTCGCCGAGTTCGCCGATGCGATGAAGCAGGCCTCGTCCCAAAAGAAGAAGGATGGCCGCATCCTCAAGATCATCCTGTTCGGATCATACGCCAGAGGCGGCTGGGTCGATGAACCCCATACCGCCAAGGGCTATCAGAGCGACTTCGATCTCTTGATCATCGTCAATCACGAGCGCGTCGTCGACTTCTCGACCTACTGGTACCGGGCCGAAGACCGGCTGATGCACGAGCCGACCATCAAGCGGCCGGTCAATTTCATCGTCCACACATTGGGCGAGGTGAACAACGCGCTTGCCCAGGGGCAGTATTTCTTCTCCGACATCTTCCACGAAGGCATCGCGCTCTATGAGCTGAAAGGTGAGAAACCGCTGCTCACGCCGCAGCCGCCAAGTCCGGAAGCTGCACTGGAGACGGCCAAAAAGCACTATGAACATTGGATGGAGAGTGCGCGGCAGTTTCTAGGATATGCGAAGGATGGTTGCAAAAAGGGATGGAACAACAGCGCTGCTTTTCAGATGCATCAGGCCGTCGAACGATATTACATCGCCCTCCTGTTGGTTCTGACCAACTATTCGCCTGCGACTCACAACGTAAAATTCCTGCGCTCGCTGGCGGAAGAGCAGGACCCGCGCCTGATCGATGTCTGGCCGCGCGAGACGAAGGCCGACCGCCGTGCCTTTGAACTTTTGAAACGCGCCTATGTCGAAGCGCGCTATTCGGAGCACTACACCATCACCGCCGACGAACTCGCTTGGCTTGGCGAGCGCGCCGAAGCACTCAAGGATATGGTCGAAACTATCTGCGTCGAGCGGATCAGGAAGCTAACGAAGAAGTTAGCTTAAACGGAATTTCCCTAATCGGGCATTAGTTTTGTAACGCCGGGAATTTCGACGAGCCAATCGCTCAGCCGTTGCAGCGAATTGGACTGCCCTTGCGTAATCTTCCCCCAAACTCCGGCATGGCAGTCGTTTCCCGTTACTGGAACCATACCTATTTTCCAACGATCGTCGGCTTCATTGACTGAGTCTATCGATCGAAAATTCTCTATCGAAATGGTAAGGGCACCGGGCCACTGCGGAGTGGTTACATATTCGCCAGGATCGATACCTTTCGCGACTATGCATGGTGTTGAGTCGACTGACAGATGACCTCGCCTAGGATCGTGCTTGTAAACAGCCGATGATAGGCGATGGCCGCCACTGTTATGGTCAGGCACTACGTAGTCGTCGCTAATGCGGCGGATGATGTGCGCGCCATCAACCAGTTCGGGATGGTCGTGCGGAATAACCTCGCCGTCTTCATCTCGCGGCAGCTCAAAGTCACACACGAATCAGGCGAGCTCCTGCAAAACCTCGCTGAGATCGTCAAATGAGCTCGTGAGTCGTTCATCCTCCAATGGCTCGCGCTCATCGGGATATTCGACGCTAAGCTCAGCCTCAAAAGGTGCAAAAATTGCGAGTTCGATATCAAATCCGCCAATATGCCATTCGAGCTGTAATCCACCTCCAGACATGGGAACTATCGATGGCGGAGGCGTTTCTGCGCTCATGACCGAGTCGAGAATTGATCGTGCAAAAGCGATTATGGAATGTTGTGGGGGCGCAGAGTTATATCCATCCCAGCCGGTCGGGTAGGCACTTAGCTGGGCGAGTCGCACTTCGACTGCGTACCGCCATGATTCCTCAATCGCAGCTACTTCGATCAGTTCTGGCCTTGCCTTTCGCGGCGCGATAGTTTCTCGCAAGCGCGCGAAAGTTTCGGTCAACGGCGATTGCTCGTGGACTAATGCAAGGTTCATTTCTGCCTCTCCCACATCATATGCGCTTCTTTAGATGTAATCTCGGTGAACGTCCGGACAATTATTTCACGCTCGGCGTCGATCATCTCAAGAGATTTGTTGAAAGTTTGCTCTGCCGGATGACCCCTGACATGCAAGTTCAGTCTGGCTGATCGCCTGCTTTCCTCTTCAGTCCCGTATTCTAGGCTCACATGCAGACGCGCGACAGGTATTCCAGACTGGTTTTGCAGCACACGCCGGAATTTGAAGACGCCATCCTCAGTTGTGCCCATCATGCCAACTAACCAAGGAAAGACGTAGGACAAACCGCAGGCTTCGCCAGCACTATCGACCAACGGAATAATATTTACGTAAATCGCCTCGCACTGAGTCGGGCGAGGTTTCCCCAGACCCTCATCCCGCGACCAATCGCGAAGCATTTGAAACAAGCTTTCTATCTTCTCACGCACGTGAACGTAACGTGGATACTCTTCTGCACCGGGACGTTTACGCCAATTGAAGAAAAGCCGATCCTTTTGGAGCTGAACAAGCTCGCTGTCGTCCTCGCTTATGAAGAAAAAGCGAGGTTGGATCGGAGCTTGAATCATTTGAAGCTCCGGGACACCCAAAGGGGCGCTTCTCGGGCCGAACGTTTCGAACGCTGGATCGAGAGGGGGACGCTCTTCGAGCCGGACGTACTTGTCTCGAATTCGCTCCCAAAAAGAAGCGGCATGCAGACTCTGGAAACCTTCCAGGCCTTCGAATTGGACCCCAATTGAGGTTTCGACGACTGGAGGGCTTTCATATTCTGGCAGAGCATCGGTGGGTGCCGACGCTTCGTCAGGAAATTTCAGTTTCAAAAGTTATCTTCCGCATGGTGGGTGCTTTTTAAGAGTTGATCTTGACGAGGTTGTCAAATCAGTCGCGCCGAATCGACCTATAGACGAGTCGAGCCGATGGAGCGACGAGCCGTTCAGATAACATACGGCCCGGCGCCTCTCGTGCGGAACCGATCGCACAAGCGACTATATGGGCTAACGCTCTCGAAAGGCTTTTGCCATCGAAGGAGCGCCAAGTCAGCGTCTCTGCTTGACACCTTCTGCATCATAAAGGAGGCGAGAGCAGTTTCCCGCATTCGACATGGACTATTCGCTGACGAGCCGCATACGCGCCCGCTCATCGAAACACTTGAGGCCTGTCGGTATGCAGGCAGGCACGCGCTCGCCCGGAGTGCAAGCAACCGACCCGAGTAACGTGTGCTGCCGCCAAGAAAATCTATTCGGTGTGCCGACCGCCATAGATGCGCTCCTCCCATCCCTACTGAGTTCGATGATACAGCTCACGGTCGATACGGTCTCTGCCTCGGCAACCGCGCTTTCCGATCGCACATCGGGCCCTTGGTCACGCTCCCGTTCGTCGATGAATGTCTGTGCGGAACGATAGCGGCTCGAAGTGCGCGGACTGGTATTTCGGGCCGCCCAGGCCCGAATACCGCGATGCACCAGCCTGGTGAGAAAAAGCTTCTTGATGCGGTCGGTCAGCTTCGTGCCGGGGAGGCTATTTGACGGCCGTCGGAAACCGAAAGGGGAGGCGTTGAAGAGTCGGAGAACTTTCTAGGCCAAATCTATTCTTAACCGGCACATTTGAAGTGATCCGACTTAGTCAAGAGCTTGGCTCGAACAAACTTGTGAATTTGGCGGCTGATTGTTGCTCCGATACGACGTAGCACCTAGGCTCAGCCTCGGCATGGAGTAATTCAATGGGTCTTTTAGCTGAAATTGGAACTTTTGGAGACGTTGCGGCGGAAGATGATGACGCCGTCCTTTCGTACTTCTTAAAGACAGATGACGTCGACGAAATCGAAAACGGTTCATCTTTTGCTGTCATAGGGCGCAAAGGGTCGGGTAAGACAGCGATAACAAAGTATTTTTCTCAGCCGCAACCCAATTACGTAACTGCCTCGCCAACTTTGCGTGACTATCCTTGGGCGGAGCATGCTAAGCGAAGAAATCTCGGAGCTTCCGATATAGAGGCATACGTTAGCTCGTGGCGATACCTGATCGCGGTGAAGGCGAATTCGATAATTCTCGAAAAGCGTGGCATGAAGCAAATGACTGACGCGCAACGTACAGCCCGGGAATTCTTGAATGCGAACTACGGCGGCATAGTTCCGTCGCTGGCAGAAATAATGAGACCTGCACGCCTCAAAGTGACGAGGCGGACGTTCTCCCCCAGTGTCATGGGCACGAGTGTTGGAAGCATAGACATTGAGGACGAGAAAGGCGGTATTGCGCAAGAAATTGACGTAGTCACGCAGTCGTTGATGAAAAATGCAGCTGAGTTGGCGGATCAGGCCGGCATGGAGAAAATTTGCATCCATTTCGATGAGCTAGATCAGGGAATGAGCGAGCTTACCGATGACCGACGTTACATGTTGATTGGTCTGATCCTAGCGATACGCTCGATAAGAGGCAGCAAGGAAGGCGAAAAAGTTTTCCCCGTTTTCTATATTCGGACCGACTTATGGGATGAAATTCGGTTTTCTGACAAGAACAAGATCTCCCAATCATCGGCGGTGTTTCTGGAGTGGGATCCCGACAGTTTATTAGAAATGGTGAACGAGAGGATCAGAGCAAAACTGGGTGCGGAAAAGTCTTGGAATTCTATCGACGACGGAGCCGTCATGCGAGGCTCGCAGCCAAAATGGAATCACATAGTTACGCGGACGTTCTTGCGGCCTCGAGACGTGATTCAATTCCTGAACTATGCGCTCAAGATTGCATTAAAGAGGGATCATGATGCAGATGTCTTTACTAACGAAGACATCCAAAATGCGCGCAATGCCTACTCAAAGTATTTGAGCCAAGAACTTGACGACGAGATTGGTCCACATTGGCCCTGTTGGCGAGAAGCAGTGCAAGCTTGTTCGGCGGTGGCTACCGAAACTCTTTCGAGAGAACAGTTCGAGACAGCGTACGAAGGACGAAAAACGAAAGCAAACGATTTAGACACGGCTCAGGCGCTGGCGAAACTCTATGACTTTTCAATCATAGGTTACTTGAAATCGGTCGGCTTGGGCGGATCGAAGTGGATATTCCATTATTCCCACCCTGATGCTGGATGGGACAGTGCTGCAAGCCGACTTAAGGTCCATCAAGGATTGAAAGAATTCGCTCAGCTCAGAGAAGCGCGCGCCGGCAGTTAAGTGCAGCCGCCCGTTTTTTGCGAACTGTCATCAAAAAAGTTATCGCTCCACTCTCGGCCGAATGGCGTCGCACGTCCCACCTTTGACAAGGTCCGCTAACTACGTTCTGCTGAAATCAGGAGATTGTTCATCGGACTTTGCTTGTGCAACAACCTCTTCACAGATTGTGCAGCAAATGGTGGATGCGGATGAGCTAGGTTGCTGACGATAAATGGTTTTTAGAATTTCGTCAGTCGCCTCGCCCGCTCCATTATTTCCTACATCTTCGTGGCCCAAAGGGGTGTTGCGCCTCGTCTCCGACTGAGGGATGGGTATGTCACAGCACCTCGGCCGGCTTTTCCGCGAGCTTGTCCGCCGTCTTCGTCTCGAAATCATTCGCGTCGTGCCGTTCGGGCAGCTGCGTCTCGGGCTCGCCCCAGACGCGGTTGACCATCCTACCGCGCTGCACGGCGGGGCGCTCGGCAATCTGGTCGGCCCAGCGGTTGAGATGTTTGTAATCCTGAACCTGCAGGAATTCCGCAGCCTCGTAGAGCACACCCTTGGCCATCCCGCCATACCAGGGCCAGATCGCCATATCGGCGATCGTATAGTCGCTGCCCGCCATATATTCGTGATCGCCAAGGTGTCGGTCGAGCACATCCATCTGGCGCTTCACTTCCATCGCGAAACGGTCGATCGCATATTCGATCTTCATCGGCGCATAGGCGTAGAAATGACCGAAGCCCCCGCCGAGATAGGGGGCGCTCCCCATCTGCCAGAACAGCCAGTTGAAGGCTTCGGTGCGCGCCTTGAGATCGCCGGGCAGGAAGGCGCCGAATTTTTCCGCGAGATAGACGAGGATCGAGGCCGACTCGAACACCCGTTGCGGTTCGGGCGCCGAGCGGTCGACCATTACCGGGATCTTGGAATTGGGATTGATGTCTACATAGCCGCTGCCGAACTGGTCGCCCTCGCCGATATTGATCAGCCAGGCGTCATATTCGGCGCCGTCATGGCCGAGCGCCAGCAGTTCTTCGAGCATCACGGTCGCCTTCACGCCGTTCGGCGTGGCGAGCGAATAGAGCTGGATCGGATGCTCGCCGACCGGCAGGTCCTTGTCATGGGTCGGACCGGCCACTGGTCGGTTGATATTGGCGAAACGACCGCCGCTTTCCTTGTCCCAGGTCCAGATGGCGGGCGGCTCGTAGCCGGGCGGCTGATTTTCGGGGGTTTCGGTTTCGTCGGCCATGACAGCGATCCTTGTTCCGGGTGCGAAAAGAGCGTGTCGTGGTCGCGAAATCGCGGACGCGAGTCCACCTGATTTTTCTTGGCAGGGCTAAAGCCGGATGCCTATCGTCGGAGGACCGGGACGCAGGAAGGAACCACCATGTCGAAAGCGCAGATCGAAGCCGTCGCCCAGATGATCGCCATTCCCGAGGAAGAGCCGTCGGTCGCCGAACAGCGCGGGGCGATGGAGCAGATGGCCGCCGCTTTTCCGTTTCAGGCGCAACATAGCGAAGCGGTCGAGATGGGTGGCGTCTCCTGCGAATGGATCTGGGACGATACGGCGCGGGACGATGTCGTGCTGCTCTATTTTCACGGCGGCGGCTATTGTCTCGGTTCGATCGCGACCCATCGCAATCTGATCGCGGCGCTCGCCAAGGCCGCCGGCGTCCGGGCGCTGGCCGTCGACTATCGCCTGGCGCCCGAAAATCCGTTCCCGGCGGCGGTCGAGGACGCGGTGGCGGTCTACACGGCGCTGCTCGAACAGGGGCGCGATCCGTCGAAGATCGCCGTGGCCGGGGATTCGGCCGGCGGCGGCCTGTCGCTGGCGTTGATGCTCTCGGCGCGCGAGCGGGACATGCCGCAGCCGACCTGTGCGGCCCTGTTGTCGCCCTGGACCGACATGCGCGCGGCCGGAGAGTCGTTCCAGACGCGAAGAGACGCAGATCCGATGATCGTGCGGGACCGGTTGCTCGTGATGGTCGGACGGTATGTCGGAGCCGCCAGCACCGCGGATCCGCTCGTTTCGCCCGTGCTTGCCGACCTGTCCGGCCTCGCGCCGCTGCTGATCCATGCCGGGGATGCCGAGCTGCTGCTCAGCGATTCGACCGATCTGGCGAAGCGCGCCGAGGCAGCGGGAGTGGATGTCGAGATCAAGGTCTGGGACGATATGGTCCACGTCTTCCAGGCCTTCTACCCCCTGGTCGACGAGGGCCGCGAATCGATTGCCGAGATCGGCGCTTTCATCCGCGAACGGACGGCATAGGCGCCACGATCGTCTAGACCCGGTCGGCGACGCCCAATGCCTCGAGCTGACTGGTGGCCCGTTCGACATCGCAGGACAGGATGACGATGTCGTGCAGCGCGCCGTCCGCATCGCGCACATGGTCGCGCAGCAACGCCTCGCCGCGGAAACCCAGTTCTTCGAACACGGTGATCGCGCCTTTCTGATCGACCGTCATCTGTGCCGTGAGTTTTTTGAGGCCTTTGCCGAGTGCGATACGGAAACAGCGTTCGATGAGCGCCCGGCCGAGCCCGTGCTGCCGTGCGGTCGTGGCCACGAGTACACGCACCTCGCCGACATGGGGGGACCAGCTGAGCGGATCGGTATAGAGCGCCGAACAGCCGACGATCTTGCCGTCCTGTTCGGCGAGCAATGTTTCGAACGATCCGGCTTCGGTCTGCGCGATCCAGGCGTCGACGACCCGGCGTTTCGTAATGTCGCGCCGCAGGAAAAGAAGGTCGTGCGGCGACAACGATCCGGCAAAGGCCAGGATCGCCGCCTTGTCGTCCGCCGTCATCGTCCGAAGTGTGTAGGAAACCTCTCCGACGGGTATCGTTTCTGCCATTTATACGGACCTTTCCGCCAGCCATTCATCCAGGGTCGGCCATAGCCGCCGCGCCGCATTGGGGCCGGCAATCAGGCTGATATGGCCGCCCTTGAGGGTGATTTCGGTTTTGTCTTCGGACCCCGCCAGCGCCACCAGATGCTTGCTGGCTTCATAGGGCACGATGTGATCGTGCAGCGCCACCGCGTGGAATAGCGGGACCGTGATATTGCCGATATCGACGGGCCGGCCGCCGACCTCCAGCGTGCCCTCGAGCAGCCGGTTGTCCCACATCAGCTTCTTCACCGTGTCGCGGAAATACTCGCCCGCCAGCGGCAGCATGTCGTTGCTCCAGCGTTCCATCTTGCGGTGAAATTCGACGAAATCGCCATTCCACATATTGTCCCACAACATCCGCTGTCCGGCGACGCGCCCCGAAGGGCGCAGCATGTCGAACGACGTCAGGAGCAGTTCGGGCGAGGCATTGCCCACGGCGTCGACCAGCCGGTCGACATCGAAATATTGGCGCTGGGACATGTGCGCGAACAGTTCCATCCGCGAGAAATCGATCGGCGTGGTGAAGCAGACCAGATTCTTGATCGGCGCATCGGGATGCGTGGCCGCGTAGATCGTCGCAAGCACGCCGCCCATGCAATAGCCGGCGAGCGTCACCTCCTCCTCGCCCGTCGTTTCGCGCACCCGGCGCAGGCAATCGTCAATGAAGCGGTTCGCATAATCGTCGAGCGAGAGGGATTTTTCCTCGGGGCGCGGTGCGTCCCAGTCCATCACGAAGACGTCGTATCCGGAGTCGAGCAGGAAACGGACGAAGCTGTGGTCCTCGGAGATATCGAACACATAGCCGCGATTGGTGGTCGCCATCACCATCAGTATCGGCACCCGGTAAATCTCGTCGGCGCGCGGCTTGTAGTGATAGAGGTTCAGCGTGCCGCGCTTGTAGATTGTCTCCTTGGGCGTCAGCCCCACCGGCGGCGCCGCGGACGCGAAATATTCGAGCCCCTTGATATTGCGCTGTATCGTCCGCTCGACGAGCCGGGCGATCCCGGCGCCGGCATCCGCCGTGCTGCTGGACGCGTCGGCCATGCGCGCCCTAATCCGATTTCTTTTTGGCGGCCTTTTTCGCCGGCGCCTTGCGGGTGCGCGGCGGGCCGGACGCGGTTCCAGCTTCGCTGGGCGCGATGCGCGACAGCGCCTCCTCGATCCGCACGAGCCGTTCGTCCATCGTCATCAGTCGCTCGCCGATCGCGGTGATATCGGCTCGGCTCGGCATGTTGAAGAATTCGAGATTCTTCGACATCTGGTCGGACACGCCCTTTTGAACCTTGGCACCGAGCTCCGTGCCGACGCCGGACGACCGGGCGAAAAGTTCGGTATTGAATATCGCTTTCGACATCTCGTCGAAGCGCGCTTCGAGATCGCTCATGGCTTTACGGATGGTATCGAGCGGATCGGCGGGTGTGTTGTCGGCCATATAGTCCTCCCCTTCGGAGCTGCGGAGTATGGCGCGGGGCCGGCCGCGAGTCGAGCGTCACGCCGCGGCGGCGAAGAACATCAGATAGACGAGCCGGCCCGTCTCCGGACTTTTGCCGAAGCCGGGTCCGGCATTATGGAACTGCCACGGCTTGAACAGGATCAGCCGGTTGAACCGCATCGGGATACGCGAGATGCGCTCCCATTTTCCCGGCTTCGTCGTGTCCGTGTTGACGACATCCTCGATCAGCATGTTGGGATCGGCATAGCCGGTTGCCGCCAGTTTGGCCGGATCGTCCGGCACGGCTTCGAGACCGGTGCGGCGGTGTCGGAAGAAATCGGTGCCGCCCCGGCAATGCTCGTCAAGGCTCAGATACAGGATGCCCGAATAGAAACAGGGATCGATATGCACGCCGCTCCGGCCCTTGTCGGCTTTCAGCGTCAGCCGGCAATGGCGGTGGCTGGTGCTGGGATCGGCTTTGACGGGCGTGCCGACGATCCGCGACACGCTGGTATCGAGTCCCTCGATCGGGAGCGGCCTGGTCGAGAGCAGCCCCGGATAATTGCCCTTCTTGAATGCCGGATCGTAATCGAGAGCCAGCGCCTGACGGCGCGCGCCATGCGGATCGCGGAGGAAATCGTCGATAACGATAAGCGAGGGCAGCATGGACGAACACCTGGATCGCGGGCGGATAACGAACGGGCTCCGGCGTGTTTCATCGCCGGTCCACTGTCAAGCGGATGCCCGGCAATCAGGGGCTTTACGCATTTGCGCGGCCCCGGCGGTTCGGGCATGATCGAACTCGAATCAATAACCCCAGAAGATCGGGAGACAGATCATGCATGCCGTCCTTACGTCCCGCGCGCCGCTCGCTCTTGCTCTTTTCACCATGGCTGGTCTGGCTGCCTGTGGCGGTGGTCCGACGCCCGGCCCCGGCGATTTTGCCGCGGCCTGCAATGCGAATGGCAATCTCTCGGCCGATATCTGCGATTGTCTCGATGAACAGGCGCAGGAACTTTCGCCTGAAACCCACGCGTTCGTGATCGCGACCATCGCCGAAGACGAGGCGGAGGCTCAGCGTCTGCGCCCCGATCTCGACGAAGCCCAGGCTTTGGCCGCCGGCCAGTTTATCTCGCGCGGTATTCAGGAGTGCATCATCGACCTGCCAGACATGGCCGAAGGATAGACGCCGCTTCCATGTCGACCATTCCAAGAAGCTGGCTGTTCGTCCCGGCCGATAGCGACAAGAAGATCGCCAAGGCGCTCGGCGGCGAAGCCGACGCGATTATCCTCGATCTGGAGGATTCGGTCGCCGAAGCCAATAAACCGGCGGCCCGCGAAACCGCTGCGGCAGCGGTGGCCGACGCCGATCGTGATCGGCCGCAGCTGTGGATCCGGATCAACCCGCCCGACAGCGGCTTGGCGGAAGCCGATCTCGCCGCCATTATTCGTACGCGGCCTTACGGCGTCATGGTTCCGAAAACCGAAAGCGGCTCGGATATCGATACGCTGCGCCGCATGCTCGACGCCGAGGAAGGCGCGCAGCGCGTGCAGGTCGGCTCGACGAAAATCAGCGCCGTCGCCACCGAAACGGCGGCCAGTCTTTTCGGCCTCGGAAGCTATGCGGGCGTGAGCGACAGGCTCGCGGCCCTGACTTGGGGCGCCGAGGATCTCTCCGCGGCGCTCGGCGCGTCGAGCAAGTTCGACGCGGACGGCGAACTCAGCTTCACCTACCGGTTGGCCCGTTCGCTCTGCCTGGCGGGCGCCGTGGCGGCAGACGTCCAGCCCGTTGACAGCCTGTACGGCGATTTTCGCGATCAGGAGGGATTGAAAGCGGATTGCGAGAAGGGCCGGCGCGAGGGCTTCACCGGTAAGCTGGCGATCCACCCGGCCCAGGTGCCGGTGATCAACGCGGCGTTCACGCCGAGCGATGCCGAAGTCGAACATGCCCGCAAGGTCGTCGACCTGTTCGCCGCCAATCCCGATTTGGGCACGATCGGGCTCGACGGCAAAATGCTCGATCGCCCGCATTTGCTGCAGGCCCAAAGGGTCCTCGACCGCGCCGATCTGAGCGGGCCCGGCTGATCGAAACCACATATCGGTTCATCGAAGAGCTGTTTTCCCGAAAGGCGCTTGGTTCGATACGCACTAAGAATCTTTGGCGATGCGGATCGGGTCGACCGGGGCGCGGACCGAACGGGAAAGGGGCAACGGGATGGATCGGGTAATTTCAAGACGAGCCGGTGCGACCATGATCGCGACGACGTGGTTGATGGCCGCGAGCGCCGCGCTGGCGACGCCGCAAGAGGATGCCGACGCGCTCTTCGCGGCACAGAATTGGAGCGAGGCGGCGCGCGCCTATGAAGCGCTGCTCGAAACCGACGCTGGAAATGGGACGAACTGGTTCAACCTGGCGCAGGCCCGGCATTCCGCCGAAGATCATGCCGGCGCCCGCACCGCCTATTTACGGGCGATCGAAGCCGGCGCCGCGCCGGTGCCGAGAATCCGCTATCACCTGGCCCGAGCGCTGATGTCGCTTGGCGAGCGTGAGGCTGCGCTGACCGAACTCGAAACGCTTGCCGCGACGGGCGGCCCGCCGGCGAGTGTGATCCGGGGCACCGTCGAATTCGCGGCGCTGGCCGAAGAAGCCCGATTCGCGGCCGTCGTCGAAGCGCTGACGCCGTGTACCGGCCCCGAATACCGGGCGTTCGACTTCTGGCTTGGGCAGTGGGACGTGACCGCCGGTGCCGCAACCCAACCGACGGCCAGCAGCCGGATTTCATCAAAACATGGCGGCTGTGTCGTGCTCGAAGAATATGATGCGGGCGGCTATACGGGGATGAGTATCAACTTTTACGACGTCACATCGGACCGCTGGCATCAAAGCTGGATGGCGAACAACGGTGTACCGGTCTATCTCGAAGGCAATCTCGATGAAACCGGCGCCATGGTCCTCAGCGATGCCGATTTGCCGATCAGCACGGCCACGGGCACGATTAACCGCGTCACCTGGTCGACCAATGAAGATGGCAGTGTCCGCCAGTTCTGGGAAGTCTCGACGGATGGCGGCGAGACCTGGTCGACCGCTTTCGACGGCCGGTATGTGCGGCGCGAGGCGAGCTCGGCAGAATAAGCTCGTCTATTCGGCGGAATCCGCGTCTTCGCGCGCGGCCTCTTCGCGCTGTCGCTGTCGTTCGGCGATGCGCGGCTCCATCAGCGCAATGGTCTCGATCCGGTCGAGCGCGTTGCGCGCGGCGATGTATCGGCGGGCATCGGCGATCCACTGATCGGCCTCCTCGCGGCCGGGCAGGCGGAGGATTTCGGCAAGCGCCGTATCCACCTGGCCGACGGCCAGCTTGTCACGGGCTCGCTGGAGCCGCTGGCGCGGCGCCGGCGAAGGTGTCCCTTCCTGCCGGAGAACAAAGAGTTCGGAGAACTCCCGTCGCGTCGCGTCCCACCAGCTTTCGCCCTCGCCGATGCCGATCAGCGCGGGTTCGAGCGCGGTGAGGCGGGACTGGAGCCCGTCCAGCGTCACCGGCTGCTGCGATGCCGCGATCACCCGCGCCACCGCTTCGGGCGCCGACCGGCCGAAGCGTTCGCGCAGCAGGCCCTCGATATAGCCGAGCGCGACGCCGCGATCGAGCGCGCGGCGCGCGGCAAAGGCGACGAGCAGCCCTTCGGCGCGATCGGCGTTGCCGGCGGCCGCGCCCGCACGCGTGCCGATCCGGTCGATCCGGTCTTCGAGCTGGGCGACGCGCCGGGCCAGGGTTGCACGGTCGGCCTCGATCTCGGCCGGGTCGGGCGCTTCGCCGACTGGCGCTCCGGGCGTTCCGAGTTCGGTTTCGTCGAGCTGCCGTTCGAGCGCCGCGACGGCCGCGCTGCTTTCCGGCGAGGCCGGGTTTTCCTCTTCGACCGCGAAGATACCCATCGATCCGCCATAATTGACGAGGAACCAGCCCATCCCGATGACCCCGCCAAGAAAGGCGACGCCGGCGATGATGAGGACGCGGATCAGGGATCGCCGCGGCGTATCCTCGGTTTCGATCGGCTCGTAATCGCGCGGCATAAGGCGGTTCCAGCTTCCCTAAATATGTGCGGCCAGGCGCACCGGGCGGATGCTTTACCCGATCGCACCGGCCCCGCCTAGTGAGGATGCAGCGGCGAGCATGGCGTCGTCGGTCGGCCGTTCGGCGGCGATCGCCGTCCGCCAGCTCCGCCCCGCCGCTGCGAGCGCGGCCTCGCTGATCGCCACGAGCGAGAGCGTTTCGCGTGCGACGGCCTGCGCCGTGCACAGCTCGTCCAGATATCGGCCCGAACGCGGCGAGTGGACGAGGAGGATATCGCCGCTTCCGACCGCGTCCGTCAGATCAGGCGGCGCCACGCGCGCCGCGGCGTAGACGGGAGTCCGCGTGACCGTGAGGCCGGTCTCGTCGAACGGACGCGTCGCTTCGCCCGCCGGATGGAAGATACGGCGCATGCCGTCGGCGCGCAGCCGGTCCGCCATCTCTTCTACGTCGGAAGCGCCGGCGATGATCGTCTCGAAACCGATCGCCTGCGCAGCCTCGGCGGTTTGCGCGCCAACGGCATACAGCGGCAGATAGTGATAGCGGGCGAGACCGATTCCGCCGGACCGCGCGCTGTTGGCGCTCGTCATCAGCACCGCGTCGAACGCGTCGGGCCCGGGCGGATCCCAGTCCAGCGGCGCGATCTCGAACAGCGGGATGACGGTTGCCGCCCAGCCCTGTTTCCGGGCGCGATCCGCGGTCGTGCTGGCGCCCGGCTCGGGCCGCAGGATGACCAGCCGTGACGTCATCCGGCGAACAGGGTCCGGACGGCCGGACTCGCGCCGTCGAGCAGCGATCGGCCGAGATTCCCGCCGATTTCCAGGCGGTTGGAGGGCGGGCCCTCGGCCGAAAGGGCGATTTTGTCGCTTCCGTCGTGGAGGAGCAGTTCGGCATGCACGGTCATGACGCCATCGCGGATGTGGGCCAATGCGGCCACGGGCGAATGGCAGTCGGCGCCGAGCGCATAGAGCAATGCGCGCTCGGCATCGATGCATTGGAAGGTGTCGGGATCGTTGATGCCGCCGATCAGCGAGCGGACTGTTTTGTTTGCAGCCAGAGTCTCGATGCCGATCGCCCCCTGCTGGGCAGCCGGCAACACTGTCCCGACCGGAATGCCCGTGCCTATATCGCGATGGCCGAGCCGGTCCAGTCCGGCCGCGGCAAGCAGTGTGGCGTCGACCGAGCCGCTTTCGACCGCCGCGAGCCGGGTTGCGACATTGCCGCGCAGCGTTTCGATCGAAAGATCCGGCCTGAGGTTCAGCAACTGCGCAGCCCGTCTCGGCGACGACGTACCGACCCTGGCGCCCCTGGAGAGATCGTCGAGACTGTCGGCGCCGATCAGCCGGTCGCGCACATCGGCGCGCGGCAGGTTGGCGGCGAGGACGATCTCGGCCGGCCGGATCGTCTCGACATCCTTCATCGAATGAACCGCGAAATCGATCTCGCGCTCGCCGAGCGCGCGGTCGAGTTCCTTGGTCCAGAGTGCCTTGCCGCCGATTTCGGCCAGCGGTCGATCCTGAACCTTGTCGCCCGTGGTCTTGACGGGGACTATCGCGATGTCGCCATCGGTCATTCTATGCGCATCGATCAGCGCCGCCTTGACCATATGTGCCTGGGCCATGGCGAGCGGCGAGCCTCGCGTGCCGAGCCGGAGGGGAGTGTCCATAAGGCTTGTGCTAGCCCGGGATGCGGTGGCAGGGAAGGGTCATGGCGATCATTCTGGGTCTCGAATCGAGCTGCGACGAAACCGCGGCCGCGCTGGTGACGAGCGAGCGCGAAATCCGCGCCCATGCGCTGGCCGGGCAGGAAGAAGCGCATCGGCCTTTTGGCGGGGTCGTGCCCGAAATCGCGGCGCGCGCGCATGTCGACGTCATGACGCCACTTGTCGAGCAGGTGTTTGAAGAATCAGGCCTTTCACTGTCCGATATCGACGCGGTGGCGGCGACGGCAGGGCCCGGTCTGATCGGCGGCGTGATGGTCGGGCTGATGACGGGCAAGGCGTTGGCGCTCGCCGGCGGCAAGCCGCTGGTCGCGGTCAATCATCTCGAGGGTCATGCCCTGTCGCCGCGGCTTGTCGACCCTTCGCTGGAATTCCCCTATCTGCTCCTCCTCGTGTCGGGCGGCCATTGCCAGCTGCTGCTGGTCGAAGGCGTCGGCGCCTACCGGCGGCTCGCGACGACGATCGACGATGCAGCCGGCGAAGCTTATGACAAGACGGCCAAACTGCTCGGGCTCGGCTTTCCGGGCGGGCCCGCCGTCGAACATGCGGCGAAGGGCGGCGATCCCAAGGCCGTACCGCTGCCCCGCCCGCTGGTCGGTACCGCCGAACCGCATTTCTCCTTTGCCGGGCTCAAATCGGCCGTGCTGCGCGCGCGCGACAGTGGCCGATATGCGTCCGAAGACATTGCCGCGAGCTTTCAGGCGGCGACGATCGATTGTCTTGTCGATCGGACGGCAAAGGCACTCGGATCGCTCGATGCCGTCAACGCCCTGGTGGTCGCGGGCGGCGTTGCGTCCAATCAGGCGATCCGGGACGCGCTGGAGGCGCTGGCCGCGGATGCGGGCCTTCCCTTCATCGCCCCGCCGCCCTGGCTGTGCACCGACAATGCGGCGATGATCGCCTGGGCCGGTGCCGAGCGGTTCGGCGCGGGTTTGACGGATCCACTCGACATCCCGGCCCGCGCCCGCTGGCCGCTCGACGACGATGCGGCTAAGGCCCGGGGGGCAGGAGTGAAGGCATGACGATAGAGACGATTGGCGTCATCGGCGGCGGCGCCTGGGGCACGGCGCTCGCACAAAGCGCGGCGGTGGGCGGTGATCCCGTCATTCTCTGGGCACGCGAAGGCGAGGTGGTCCGCGCGATCAACGATCAATGCGCCAATCCGCTGTTCCTTCCCAATATCCAGCTGTCGCGCAAGATCCGGGCGACGAGCCAGATCGACGACCTGGCCGATTGCGACGCCATTCTCGTCGTCGCCCCGGCCCAGCATGTCCGCGATATTCTCGGGTCCGCATCGATCGGCTTCGCGCCGCTGATTCTCTGCGCCAAGGGGATCGAGGCCGGTTCGAAAAAGTTGATGAGCGAGGTTGCGGCGGAGGTCTATCCAGGCTCGCCGATCGCCGTCCTGTCCGGGCCGACCTTCGCACACGAAGTGGCCGCAGGCCTGCCGGCAGCTGTGACTCTGGCCTGCGAGGACCAGACGCTCGGTCAGTCGCTCGCGGCGCGCCTCGCCAACCCGGCATTCCGGCCCTATCTGTCGAAGGATGTCGTGGGCGCCGAAATCGGCGGCGCGGTGAAGAATGTCCTCGCGATCGCCTGCGGCGTGGTCGAGGGAAAGCGGCTCGGTCAGAACGCCCGCGCGGCGCTCATCTCGCGGGGCTTTGCCGAAATGACGCGGTTCGGCCTCGCGCGCGGCGCCGAGGCGGAAACATTGGCCGGGCTATCGGGGCTCGGCGATCTCGTATTGACCTGTTCCTCGACGAATTCGCGCAACTTCTCGCTCGGCAAGGGGCTCGGCGAAGGAAAGTCGGCCGAGGAGTTGCTGGCCGACCGGACGACCGTTGCCGAAGGCGCGCATACCGCGCCGGTGCTGCGCGAAGCGGCCCATGACGCGGATGTCGAGATGCCGATCACCGAGGCGGTCTGCGCGATGCTCGAAGGCGCGATGTCGGTCGATGCGACGGTCGAAGCGCTGATGGCCCGGCCGCTCAAGAGCGAGCGCTAGGGCGTCGGTCCCAGGACCCTCGCGTTCGCGAGAGTTGACGAAACCGTCAAAAATCCCAGCAGATTCCTTCATGCTCCCAGTCGCCATAGCGAGTGGGCTCGAGACCGTCCTTGCCGCCATGTTCGGCTTTGGGCTCGACGGCTTTCGGCTCGGGAACCGGGGGGTTTTCCGATAGATGCGCGGGAACCTTGACCCAGTCCGGGCGTTTTCCAGCCATATCGTCCTCCAATTGCCAAATTGCCTGCCAATCCCCATTTTGGGGCTTGAAGACGGAGACGCAAGGTGAACCAGTTCAAAACGCTTATCATGCTGGCGGTCATGACCGCGCTCTTCATGGGTGTCGGGCTGATGCTCGGCGGCCGGGTGGGGATGATCCTCGCCCTGATCGTGGCGGCGGGGATGAATCTTTTTACCTATTGGAATGCCGACAAGATCGTCCTCCGGATGCACAACGCACGCGAGGTCGATGCGCGCACGGCACCGGAATTTTACGGCCTCGTCCAGCAGCTTGCCCGGAAGGCCGGGCTGCCGATGCCGAAGGTCTACATCATCGATTCGCCGCATCCCAACGCCTTCGCCACCGGCCGCAACCCGGAAAATGCCGCGGTCGCGGCGACGTCGGGACTGCTCGACATCCTCGACCGTGACGAGGTGGAGGGCGTGATGGCGCACGAACTCGCCCATGTCCGCAACCGCGATACGCTGATCATGACGATGACGGCGACGATCGCCGGTGCGATCTCGATGCTGGCGAGTTACGGCTACTTCTTCCGGGGCGGCGGCGGACGGGCCGGGATCGCCGCGCTTGTCGCCGTCTTTATCGCGCCGTTCGCCGCGATGATCGTCCAGATGGCGATCAGCCGGACCCGCGAATATGGCGCGGACCGGGGCGGCGCGGAAATCTCGGGCAAGCCCGAGGCGTTGGCGACGGCGCTCGCCAAGCTCGCCAACGGTGCGTCGAAGATCCACAACCCGGTCGTCGACCGCAATCCGGCGGCCGCACAGCTCTATATCGTTCCGGCCCTGTTCGGCGGCGCGCGCAGCCTCTTCTCGACGCATCCCGATACGGGCAGCCGGATTGCGGAGCTCGAGAAAATGGCCTCGGTAATCGATAGCGGTTCGGCCGGATCGTTCGGTGCGGGCAAGACTCTGGGCCAAGAGCCTGCGCGGCGCGGTAGCGCGCTCGATCCCCATGGGCGCGATCGCTGAGCGCGCGCGACGCTTCGGGGGCGGCGCAGCAGGGCGTTGAGAGCCGGCGGGCGGCGCTGCAGCTGCTCGATGCCGTTCTGCGTCAGGGTAAATCGGTCGATGCGGCAATGGGCCGCGCATTCCGGCAGCTGAAACGCGCGGACGATCGCGGGCTCGCTGCCGCCATCGTCGGCGAGGTATTGCGCCGGCTTCCCGATTATGACCGTCTGATCGACAGTGCGACCCAACGGCCGCTTCCCGACGATGCGAAGGCGCGCATGGTGCTCCGCATGGCGCTTGCCCAGGCCCTGGCGCTTGGCACGCCGCATCATGCCGCCATATCGACCGCCTTGCCCCTGCTCGCCGGCGGCCCGAAACGGCTCGCGCACGGCGTGTTCGGCACTTTGTCGCGACAGAACGTGCAATTGCCGGAGATCCCCGCGCTGCCCGATCCGGTTGCTTTGCGCTGGCGTGAGAATTGGGGCGACGCCATGGTGTCGGCCGCCGCGCGCGCGATCGCCGCACCTCCGCCGCTCGATCTCACTCTTGCCGATCCGGCGGTAACGGCGGAATGGGCGGACCGGCTTGGTGGACGGAGCCTGATTCCAGGCCATGTGCGATGCGAGCGGGCTTCGGTCGTCGATCTGCCCGGCTATACGGACGGACAATGGTGGGTGCAGGACATGTCGGCCTCGCTACCGGCCAGGCTGTTTGGCGCGGGCGAAGGCCGCCATGCACTCGATCTGTGCGCAGCGCCGGGCGGCAAGACTCTCCAGCTCGCCGCGCAGGGCTGGCAGGTCACGGCGCTCGACCGGGCCGAAAGTCGTCTGGCGCGACTTTCGGACAATCTCGAGCGGACGGGTCTTTCGGCCGAACTGGTCGCTGCCGATGCCCTCCAATGGGCAACGACCGAGCGCTACGATGCCATCCTGATCGATGCTCCCTGTTCGGCGACCGGGATCTTCCGCCGCCATCCCGACGTGCTCTACCGGGCGAGCCCGCGCATCATCGCGGAAAGCGCCGGGATACAAGCCGCGATGCTTGACCGCGCTTCGCGCTGGCTGAAGCCCGACGGCGTTCTCGTCTACGCGGTCTGTTCGCTCGAACCGGCCGAAGGCGAGGCGGTAGCGCAGAGCTTTCTGGTCGAGCATCCGGGCTTCGTCATCGATCCCGTCGATCCGGCGATGCTTCCGGCCGGGCTCTCGCCATCGCCTGAGGGCTGGCTCCGTATTCTGCCCGGCCAGATCGCCGATCCGGGCGGCGCCGACGGCTTTTTTCTTGTCCGTTTTCGGCACAGCTAGGCTTTGATCGCACAAACTGCGCATCTTATCCCCAAATAGTCTTTCCGGGCCGCCCCGCCTGCTTGCCCGATTCGCGGCCCTCTCCTAAGTCTGCGCGATTATGGCCCGGCCTGTCCGCATAGCGCCCTCGATCCTCTCCGCAGACTTTGCCAAGCTGGGGGAAGAGGTTCGTGCGATCGATGCCGCCGGTGCGGACTGGATCCATATCGACGTGATGGACGGGCATTTCGTCCCCAATCTTACCGTCGGGCCTAGCGTCGTGAAGGCATTGCGGCCGCACACGGACAAGCCGTTCGACGTCCATCTGATGATATCGCCGGTCGACGCCTTTCTGAACGGTTTTGCCGAAGCGGGCGCCGACACCATCACCGTGCATCCCGAAGCCGGCGCGCATGTCCACCGGACGGTCCAGCATATCAAATCGCTGGGCAAGCGCGCGGGAATCTCGCTCAATCCGGCGACGCCGGTCGAGACGCTCGACTATCTGCTCGAGGATATCGACCTCGTTCTCGTCATGAGCGTAAATCCGGGCTTTGGCGGGCAAAGCTTTATCGAAAGTCAGTTGCGCAAGATCGAGGCGATCCGCGCGCGGATAGACGCTCTTGGCAAGCCGATCGATCTTGAGGTCGATGGCGGGATCGACCCTGAAACCGCCCCGCGCGCGATCGCGGCGGGCGCCGATGCGCTGGTCGCCGGCACGGCTACCTTCCGCGGCGGCCCCGATCGCTATGCCGGCAATATCCGTGCGCTGAGGGGCGCATGACGGTCGCCGAGCGGATCGACATGCCCGAGGAATCGCGGGACGGTATCGACAAGGGGCGGCGGCTGATCCGTCTCGACGATGGCGGGCTCTCCCTGTCCGAACGGCTGGCCACGCGGTTCCGCCACATGGTCTGGCGCACGCCGCTGCACCGGTTGCGGTTGCGCGGCAAGTTTCCGCTCAAGCTCGTCGCGGTGCCGGACGACCCGATTCACGGCGACCGGACCCGTGGCGCTTCGTTGCTGGAGGGCCGCGCGCTTTTCCATGGCCAGGAGATCGCCCTCGCCGATCTCGATTTCGCCACGCTCAACGTATCGGCGGGTCTCGCCGATTATCTGCAGAGCTTCGAATGGCTGCGCGATCTGGCCTCGGCCGGCTCGCGCGAGGAAATCGCGCCGATCGCGGAAAAGCTGATGCGCAACTGGCTGGAAACGCATGGCGGCAAGGTTGCCGAGGCCGGCTGGCGACCCGAGATGTGGGGACAGCGGATTTTCCTCTGGACGAGCTATGCGCCGCTTATCCTGTCATCGAACGATCTCGTCTATCGGTCGGCGGTCCTCAATACACTGGCCCGCGGTGCACGCCATCTCGACCGCGCGGCGTCTAAGGAAAGTCCTGGGCTGACCCAGGTCCGCGCCTGGGCCGGGGTGATCGGCGCCGGTCTTCTGGTACAGGGCGGCGAACCGCGCGTCGCCCGCGGCGAGGCGGGTCTCGAACGCGCGCTGTCGCAGGCATTGACCGCCGATGGCGGGATCAACTGCCGGTCGCCGGTGGCCCAGCTCGCACTGGTCGAAACGCTCGGAATGCTCCGTGCGGCCTATGATTCCCGGCGGATGGAGTTTCCAGCGACATTTGATTCGGCTCTGTCTTTCGCCGTCCCGGCACTGCTCGGGGTGACGCTCGGCGATGGCGGCCTTTCGAGCTGGCAGGGCGGTGCGCCCATCCCCGGCCGCCGGATCGCTGCGTCGGTCGAGGCGACCGGGCATCGCGCCTTGCCGCTGCGCAAGGCGCGCGACTGGGGCTATCAGCGCATGGCCGCCGGCGACACGGTGCTGGTGGTCGATGCCGCGCCGCCTCCTTCGATGCGGCTGGAAACCGGGGGGTGCGCCTCGACCCTGGCCTTCGAGATGTCGCACGGTCCGCATCGCATCGTGGTCAATTGCGGGGGCGCCGGCGGTACGGCGCTGCCGAAGAGTTTTGCGGACGGGTTGCGGACCACGGCCGCCCATTCGACGCTGACGGTCGCAGACAGCAATTCCACGGCGCTCAATCCGGACGGTTCGCTCGGGCGCGGCGTGGTCGAGGTCGAACTCAACCGGCGCGAACGCAACGGCATCGCGCGGCTCGAGGCGAGCCATGACGGTTACGTCCAGCGGTTCGGGCTCGTCCACAAGCGGCAATTGGGTCTGTCGGAGGACGGCGACGAATTGCGCGGCGAGGACGTGCTGCTTCCCGGCGGCCGGCACAAATCGAACGGGGCGGCTTTCGCCATCCGCTTCCATCTGGGCGCGGGCGTCGATGTCTCGCCGACGGCGGACAATATGGGCGCGCTGCTCCGCGTCGAGGGCGGTCCGGCCTGGCATTTCCGGTGCCGCGGCACCGGCCTTATGATCGACGACAGCGTCTGGGTCGATGAAAAATCGCGGTTGTGCGAGACCAAGCAACTGGTGCTGGCCGGCGAGGCGGCGCCAGGCGGCACGACCATCGGCTGGCTCTTCCGTCGCGCGGGATAGGGCGCTAAAGACAGCCGCGATTCTTCCCTCGGCTTGCCGGCGCGGATGATGCCGGATGCTCTCCCATATCGGTTTTCTCGAACAGGATCTCTCATGACACAGGTCAAAGTTACCCGCGCCCTGCTTTCCGTTTCCGACAAAAACGGTCTCGCCGAACTCGGGCAGGCGCTCGTACGCCACGGCGTCGAACTGGTGTCGACCGGCGGCACCGCGAAGGCGCTGCGCGATGCCGGGCTCGACGTGCGGGATATATCGGACCTGACCGGCTTCCCCGAAATGATGGATGGACGGGTCAAAACGCTGCATCCCAAGGTGCATGGCGGCCTTCTCGCCGTGCGCGACAATGACGAGCATGTCGCCGCAATGGAGGCGCATGATATCGGCGCGATCGACCTGGTCGTGGTCAACCTCTATCCCTTCGCCGCCACGGTGGCGCGCGGCGCCGATCGGCCGGATATCATCGAGAATATCGATATCGGCGGTCCGTCCATGGTGCGTTCGGCGGCCAAGAATCATGCCCATGTCGCGATCGTTACCGATCCGGCGGACTATGACGAGCTGATCGCGGCGCTCGATGCCGATGGCGGCATGACGTCTCTAGACTTCCGTAAACGCCTGGCTGCAAACGCTTTTGCAGCGACGGCGACCTATGATTCGATGATTGCCAGCTGGTTCGCCTTTGCCGATCAGGGGGAGCAGTTTCCCGAGCGGCTGCAGATCCCCGTCCGCCGCAAACAGGCCTTGCGCTACGGCGAAAACCCGCATCAGGCGGCTTCGCTCTACGAGCCCGAAATGCCGGGCGCGAAAGGGATCGCCCAGGCCGAGCAGCTGCAGGGCAAGGAACTCAGCTACAATAATTTCAACGATGCCGATGCGGCGCTCGAGCTGGTTTCCGAATTCGATACCGCCGAGCCCAGCTGTGTGATCGTCAAGCATGCCAATCCGTGCGGCGTGGCGACCGCCGGCTCGGCGATCGATGCGTACAAGGCGGCGTTCGTCTGCGATACTGTCTCGGCCTTTGGCGGAATCGTCGCGCTCAATCAGTCGCTCGACGCGGAAATCGCGGCGGCTATCACCGAAATCTTCACCGAGGTTGTGATCGCACCGGACGCCGATGAAGAGGCGCGCGCCATCTTCGCCAGGAAGAAGAATCTGCGGCTGCTGCTGACGGGCGATTTCGCCGATCCGGCGCGGCCGGGCCTGACGATGAAGACGATCGCCGGCGGCCTGCTGTTTCAGGGCCGCGACAATGGGCGGATCACGCGCGACGATCTGACGGTCGTGACCAGAAGGCAGCCGACGGACCGGGAGCTGGCCGACTGCCTCTTCGCCTGGACGGTGGCCAAGCATGTCAAATCGAACGCGATCGTCTACGCCAAGGACAGCAGCACGGCGGGTGTGGGCGCGGGACAGATGAACCGGCTGGAATCGGCGCGTATTGCCGCCTGGAAAGCCAAGGATGCGGCCGAAAAGGCCGGCTGGAGCGAACCGCGCACTATCGGTTCGGCCGTGGCGTCGGATGCTTTCTTCCCCTTTGCCGACGGGTTGATGGCGGCCGTTGAAGCGGGCGCGACCGCGGTGATCCAGCCTGGCGGCTCGATCCGCGACGACGAGGTGATCGCGGCGGCCGACAAGGCTGGCCTTGCGATGGTCTTTACCGGGATGCGGCACTTCCGGCATTGATGGGCCGGGGTTTCGGGCTCGATCCGGCCGGTCGGGCTATACGGCCTCGCGCTTGCCCATCTTGAACAGGATCCGGTCGTCCGGCCCGAAGCCGCGATACCAGATGATGGCGCCGTAAGCGGCCAGGACCGCCGGCACGCCGATCAGCAATTCCGTCCATTCGGGCGTGAAGGTAGCAACATAGCCGACCACGGTCGCCGTGCCGGCCGCCCAGACCAGGGCCCAGCGCCAGGGGCTGACCGGCGCTTCGAGCAGGCGGGACAGCAGCCGCGCTTTCATGATCGAAGCCATGCCGAGCGCGAGCATCAGCGCGAGGGCAGGGCCCGTCGCCTGATAGAGCATCGGCAAACCGTTTTCCCGCATGATCAGGATGATGGCCACGGTCAACGCCGCCTGCACGGCCAGCATGAAGCAGGAGATCATGAGATTGCGGTGGCGCGCGACATAGACCAGTGCTGCTTCCGAAACGGCGGCTGTCGCCGCGACGACTTCCGCGGCCAGAAGGAAAGCCAATATTCCGGTTCCGCCGACAAAGGCGGCGCCGACCAGTCCCATCCAGGCTTCGCCGGGAATTCCGAGCGCCAGCGCGACCCCGGCCTGGGCGGCGATGATCCAGAAACCGGCCTGGCGCACCTGTTTGGCTACTGCCGCCCGGTTTCCGTCGCGCAGATTCTGGGTGATCACCGGCCCGAGGATCGGATCGAAACTGGTCTTGAGCTTTTGGGGCAAGGAAGCGAGCTGCTGGGCGACATAATATATGCCGACGATGGTGGGCGAGAAAAACAGGCCGAGTATGGCGATATCCAGCCGGCGCGACACCCATTCGATCGCGTCGGCGCCGGCCATCGGCAGATTGGCCCAGGCGAGCCGCAACAGCCGCACCGGATGCGGCCGCCAGCCATGCGGCACGCCATAGGTCCGGAACAGCGGCCAGAGCGAGGCGGCCAGGGCCGCGATCATCGAGAGCACATAGGCGAGGATCAGCCCGTCGCGCAGCGAATAGAACGCCAGGAAGAAGGCAGCGATGCTGATCGTCCAGGGTTCGACGATCGCCCGAGCGCGGACCGTGGCGCCGATATCGTGACGATAGGCGAGCGCGGCGAGCGCGATATCCGAAGCCGCCAGCGCGAAAATCGTCAGCGGCAGCAGCCGTTCCAGCCCCTGGATTTCGCTGTTCGGGAACATCGCCTGCGGAAAGGCGACCAGTAACGCGACGGCGATGGCCGAAGCGACGAACCCGGCGAGCATGGCATCCCAGATGACGTCGACATGCGGCCGATCGGTCTTGGAGAGCTGTTCCGCCAGCCCGCGTTTGAGCCCGAGCGTCGAGAGTTGCGCCGCGAACTCGACGACGATGACGGCATAAGCGAAAATGCCGAGCGCCTCGGCGCCGTACCAGCGACCGGCAATGAAGAGGAATGGGATGCGGGCGGCCAGCCGGAGGATGAACCCGAAAAAATTGGTCCGACCGCCCCTGGCGAGCGCGGACAAATCGGGCGGCGGAGGCTTCTTTATATCCGCCATACCATGCGCCTGTCAGGACAGCTCAATGCGCAGCGCCCCAGCTCGGGCCGGTGCCGATATCGACGGCAAGCGGCACGTCGATCCTGACCAGCGGTTCGGCGGCTGAAGCCATGACGTCACCGATCACGGCCGAGGCCGATTCCACTTGGTTTTCAGGCAGTTCGAAGACCAGTTCGTCGTGCACCTGGAGCAGCATTCTGACGTCATCGAGCCCTTCCTTCGCGAGCGCCGGCCGCATCCGCGCCATGGCCCGCTTGATGATGTCGGCGCTGGTTCCCTGGATCGGCGCGTTGATTGCCGCGCGCTCGCTCCCCTGGCGCTCGTGCTGGACCTTGCTCTTGAGGCGCGGGAAATGCGTCTTGCGGCCGAACAGGGTTTCGGTGAAGCCGGCCTCGCGCGCCGCGGTCAGCGTCTGGGTGATATATTGGTTGATGCCCGGAAAGCGCTCGAAATAGCGGTCGATCATGTCCTGCGCTTCGTCCGGGGTGATTTCCAGCCGTCCGGCCAGGCCCCAGCGCGATATCCCGTACAATATAGCGAAGTTGATCGTTTTCGCCTTGCCGCGCGTATCGCGGTCGACCTCGCCGAACAGCTCCTGCGCCGTGCGGTTGTGAATATCTTCGCCTGCCTCGAACGCTTCCTTGAGCGCCGGCACATCGGCCATATGCGCGGCGAGGCGCAGCTCGATCTGGCTGTAATCTGCGGCGAGCAGCACATTGCCGGGCTCGGCCACGAATGCGTAGCGGATCTTGCGGCCCATTTCGGTGCGGATCGGGATATTCTGGAGGTTCGGTTCGGTCGAGGATAGCCGCCCGGTCTGCGCGCCGGTCAGCGAATAGCTGGTGTGGACGCGCCCGGTTTCGGGGTTGATCTCCGCCTGCAACGCGTCGGTATAGGTGGATTTGAGCTTCGACAGCTGGCGCCAGTCGAGAATCTTCTGTGCGATCGGCTCGCCGTCGCGGGCGAGGCGCTCCATCTCGTTGACGTCGGTCGACCAGACGCCCGATTTTCCTTTGCGCCCGCCTTTCAGGCCCATCTTGTCGAACAGGATCTCGCCGAGCTGTTTCGGACTGCCTATGGTGAAGGGTTCGCCCGCAATCTCATGGACCTCCTTCTCGGTCGCTTCCATCTGCTCGGCGAAATCGGCCGACAGCCGCGCGAGCTCCTCGCGATCGACCTTGACGCCCGCGCATTCCATGCGCGCGATGACCGGAACCAGCGGCCGGTCGACCAGCTCATAGACCCGGGTGACCTTGTCGACCGGCAGGCGCGGCTTCAGCCGCTTCCAGAGCCGCAGGGTCACATCGGCGTCTTCGGCT
Organism: Parasphingopyxis algicola; assembly: GCF_013378075.1. Taxonomy (GTDB): domain Bacteria; phylum Pseudomonadota; class Alphaproteobacteria; order Sphingomonadales; family Sphingomonadaceae; genus Parasphingopyxis; species Parasphingopyxis algicola. Next base: position 2,448,221 of record NZ_CP051131.1, read on the forward strand.
GCATATTCGGTCGCCTTGTCGAGCGGCACCTCGGCGAAGGAAATCTGCTGCTTGCCGGTGCCGACCAGGTCCTTGAACTTGATACATTCATGACCGAGGAACAGCTGCGCGATCTCGTCCATGCCATGGCCGTGCATTCCGGCCTCGAGATCGAAGCTCATCACGATCGTATCGTCGATCGGCGCAAGAACGATGTCATGCTGGGTCAGCACGCCCATGTCATATTTGAGGTTATGGCCGATCTTGAGGACGGCCGGGTCCTCGAACAGCGGCTTGAGCTTGGCGATCGCGGTATCGAAATCGATCTGGTCGGGATTTTCGCCGAGCAGGTCGCCGCCGCCATGGCCGAGCGGGATGTAACAGGCCTTGCCGGGCTCGGTGGCCAGACACACGCCGACCAGCCGCGCGGTCACCGATTCCAGACTGTCCGTTTCGGTATCGACGGCGATATGGCCGATGCGCCGCGCCTCGGCGATCCACCTGTCGAGCGCGGTTTCTTCGGTCACCGTTTCATAGGCGCTGCGGTCGATCGGCGGTTCGTCCTCCGCCTCCTCGGCACCCGTTTCGCTATGTTGCGCCATCTCGGCACGGGCCGTGTCGCCGCCGATCCGGGTGAGCAGCGACTTGAAACCATGATCGGTGAGGAATTCGCGCAAGGGCGCTTCGGGAATCCCGTCCAGTTCGAAATCCTCGAGAGGTTCGGGCAGCGGGACGTCGTCCTTGAGCGTCACCAAGACGCGGGACATCCGGGCATTGTCCGCCTGTTCGATCAGATTTTCGCGCATCTTGGACTTTTTCATGTCCGGCGCCGCCTCGAGGACAGCGTCGACCGTGCCATATTCGTTGATCAGCTTGGATGCGGTCTTGGGGCCGATACCGGTGACGCCGGGAATATTGTCCGACGTGTCGCCCATCAGTGCGAGCACCTCGCCGAGCTTGTCGGGCTCGACGCCGAACTTGTCGAGCACGTGATCGCGGCCGAGCTTGCGGTCGTTCATGGTGTCATAAAGATCGAGGCCCGGTTCGATCAGCTGCATCAGATCCTTGTCCGAACTGACGATTGTGACCTTCCAACCGTCCCGGAGCGCCACCTTGGAATAGGAGGCGATGAGGTCGTCCGCCTCGAACCCGAGTTCCTCGATACAGGGCAGCGAAAAGGCGCGCGTGGCATCGCGGATCATCGGGAATTGCGGGACGAGGTCCTCGGGCGGCTCCGGCCGGTTGGCCTTGTACTGGTCGTAGATCTCGTTGCGGAAAGTCTCCGCACTCGCATCGAGGATCACGGCAAGATGGGTCGGGCCCTCCTCGGCGTTGAGCTGGTCGACGAGCTTCCACAACATGGTCGTATAGCCATAGACCGCGCCGACCGGCTCGCCGCGCACATTGGTCAGCGGCGGCAGCCGGTGATAGGCGCGAAAAATATAGCTCGATCCGTCGACGAGATAGAGATGCTTCCCCTCAGGCATCGGGCGGGTCTAGCCGATGCGCGGCGCGGGGCAAAGGGCCTCTAGATCGCGCTTTGCCCGCGCCGGTCGCGCCACCACGCCCAGGCCGAAAAGGCGATCAGATAGATGCCGCACCAGCCATAGGCCGGGATCAGCCCGATCGTCAGTGCGAGGCCGCCGATCGCGAGGGACATGCCGATGCTCGCCAGGCAATGGAAGAACATCATCGTCGATGTCGTCGTCGCGCGGCTCGCGCCGCTCATCACCCGCTGAAACTTGGCTTCGCCGAGCACCCAGACGGGCGCGGCGCAGATATAGGCGAGCATCAGCGGAATCAGCAGCCAGGCGGATTCGGCGATCCCCGCCGTGAAGAGAAAGAGCCCGGCGACGAGCGGAAACAGCCAGCCGCCCGCGCGAAAGCCGGCGAAGCGATAGGCGGCGACATTGGCGGCGGCATAGGCGGCGATAGCGAGGGCGCCGATCAGTCCGAAAGTCCAGATCGGCATCCCGACCGCGAGATAGTAAAGCGGATCGAATTCCTCGAGCACGCCGAACAGCATGATCCCGAGCGTCAGATAGGCGGTGATGAAACGCAGGTCCGCGCTCCGCCGGAATTCGCCGAGCGCCTCGGCGAAATGGCTGAGATAGCCCGGCTTCTCCTCTCCCGCGTCAGAACGCAGACGGATATCGGGCAGCCAGAAGGCGACGATCGACGCCAGCGCCAGGGGCGGGATCGCCAGCCACAGCGCGAGCGGCATCGAAAAATGGCCGACGATCCCGCCGAGGACGAGCGCGATGCCGGCGCTGATCTCGACGAGCGCCCGGTCCCGACCGAGAATGCGGTCATAGTCGTCGGCCTGACCGGCCGCCTCCATATGCTCGTAGAGCAGGGCCTGCTTGCAGCCCGATACGAGCGAATCGGCGAAGCTCCAGACGACAAAGCCGATTGCGAAGAGCGCGAAACTGCCGCCCGCCAGCGCCCAGATCGCGAAGGCGGTGGCTTTGACCAGCGGCGCGGCCATCATTTGCCAGCGGCGGTCGAAATGGTCGGCCAGCGCCCCGGACGGCATTTCGAAAGCCGCAGCGACGGCCGACCAGATAACGAAGAGCAGGGCGATGCCCCAGACGTCGAGCCCGCTCAGCTGAAAATAGACCGTGTAGATCGCATAGCCGAGCATGAAATCGAACAGGAAGACATAGGCGTAATAGGCGCGCAGGAAGCGGGGGAGAGGCATCGGGGATTCCAGCGGATGACGGATCAAGGCGGCGAAACGACGTTTGGAACGCGGCGGCGGTCTGGCTTCCGCGTTCCCGTGCGCCGCAGCTAAAGGCGGAGGGCGGCACAAGTCCGCCCGCCCCAGTCAGGTCATTTCGTATCTGCTGGTCATTCCCGCCCGATACTATGGTTTGAGGACGGTATCCACCGCATTCTTCGCACGGTCCGGATAGTCCGTCGTATAGTGCAGGCCGCGGCTTTCCTGGCGCGCCAGCGCCGAACGGACGATCAGCGCGGCGACTTCGATCAGGTTGCGGAGCTCGATCAGGTCGGGCGTCACGCGGAAATTGCCATAATATTCGTCGACTTCCTGGCGCAGCAGCTCGACGCGATGCTGGGCGCGTTCGAGACGTTTCGTCGTGCGGACGATGCCGACATAGTCCCACATGAAGCGGCGAATCTCGCGCCAGTTGTGCTGGACCACGACTTCCTCGTCGGAATCGGTCACCCGGCTTTCGTCCCAGGGCTGGATGGCCGGCGGTTCGGGAAGCGAGTCCCAGTTCGTGCTGATATGGTTGGCCGCCGCTTCGCCGAACACGAAACATTCGAGCAGCGAATTGGATGCGAGCCGGTTGGCGCCATGCAGGCCGCTCTCGCTGACCTCGCCAGCCGCATACAGGCCGGGCAGATCGGTGCGGCCGTCGAGATCGATGCGCACGCCGCCGCACGTATAATGCTGGGCGGGGACGACCGGGATCGGCTCCACCGTCATGTCGATGCCGAGGCCGATCAGTTTGTCGTGGATATTCGGGAAATGCTCTTTCACGAATTCGGGCTCGCGATGACTGATGTCGAGATGGACATAGTCGAGCCCCAAGCGCTTGATCTCATGGTCGATCGCGCGGGCGACGATGTCGCGCGGCGCGAGCTCGGCGCGTTTGTCGAATTCGGGCATGAAGCGTTTGCCCGGATCGGGCGCATCGTGCGGCAGTTTCAGATGCCCGCCTTCGCCGCGCACCGCCTCGGTGATCAGGAAATTCTTGACCTCGAGATTGTAGAGGCAGGTCGGGTGGAACTGCATGAATTCCATGTTGGAAATGCTGCACCCGGCGCGCCAGGCCATGGCGATGCCGTCGCCGGTCGCGCCGCGCGGCGCGGTCGAGAAGAGATAGGTGCGCCCGGCTCCGCCGGTTGCGAGGATCGTCGCGCGCGCGGCAAAGGTCTCGACATGGCCGCTGGCCTTGTTGAACGCATAGGCGCCCCAGACATGGTCGGTCTCGGTCGGCGCATCGGCGTGCCGGTCGGTGATCAGGTCGATCGCTACCATGTCGGGCAGCATGGTGATATTCGGATTGGCCTCGGCGGCCCGTTCCAGCGCTTCCTGCACGGCCCATCCGGTCGCGTCGTCGACATGGACGATACGGCGATGGCTGTGTCCGCCCTCGCGGGTGAGGTGCAGGTCGCCATCCGCCTCGACATTGAAGGGCACGCCGAGTTCGACCAGCCGCGCGATCGCCCGCGGCGCGTTCTCGACGACGAACTCGACCGTTTCCTTGCGGTTGAGCCCGGCGCCGGCGTCCATCGTGTCCCCGATATGGCTCTCGAACGTATCCCCGGGTTCCAGCACGGCGGCGATCCCGCCCTGCGCCCAGGCCGTCGATCCGCCCGATATCTCGCCCTTGGCGAGCACGAGCACCTTGAACCGCTCGGCGAGCGTAATCGCTGCCGTCAGGCCGGCCGCGCCCGAGCCGATGATCAGGACGTCGTGATCGATCACGCGGCGGTCCGGGTCAGGTTGAGAAAGACGTCCTCGAGATCGGCTTCGCGCGTCGAAACATCGATGATGTTGTGGCCGGCTTCACCCAAGGCCGAAAGCACCTCGCCGGCATTCACCCGGTCCTTGCGATAGGTGATCGAAAGCGTCCGTGCGTCGATCTGTTCGACCTTTTCGAATGCGGCCTTGTCCGGCGGTATCGCGATGTCGTTTTCCACCGTGACCACGACGGCTTTCTCCTGCGCCATGTTCACCAGTTCGCGGGTCGGCTTGTCGGCGATGAGCTTGCCGTGATTGATGATGGCGATCCGGTCGCACAATTCCTCCGCCTCTTCGAGATAGTGCGTCGTGAGGACGACGGTCACGCCGCCCGCATGCAGTTCGCGCACATAGTCCCAGAGCTGACGCCGGAGATCGATGTCGACGCCGGCCGTCGGTTCGTCGAGCACGAGCACCGGCGGCGAATGGACCATCGCCTTGGCCACCATGAGCCGGCGTTTCATGCCGCCGGAGAGCGTGCGGGCATAGGCGTCCGCCTTGTCTTCGAGGCGGACGGCCCTGAGCAATTCGGCAGTCCGCTTCGCGCTCCGGGATACGCCGTACAACCCGGCCTGAATATCCAGTGTCTCAGCTGGTGTAAAAAAGGGATCGAACGTGATTTCCTGGTTGACGATGCCGATGCTCGCCTTGGCATTGCGGGGATCGCGGTCGATGTCGAAGCCCCAGATCGAAGCTGAGCCCGCGGTTTTGTTGACGAGGCCGGCGAGGATGTTGATCAGCGTCGACTTGCCGGCGCCGTTGGGGCCGAGCAGTCCGAATATCGTGCCGCGCGGTACCGTCAGATTGACGCTGTCGAGCGCGCGGGTTGCGCCCTCGTAGATTTTCGTGACGTTTTCGACGCGAATGGCTGCTTCTGTCATGTCCGCAGCGCATAGCGCGTCGCACCGATGGCGCAAAGCGTCGCCGGCCTGTTTATGCTTTTCATGTCCTTAACCAGACTTGTTCGGCGGATGTTTGCTGTTTTTCACGATAAGCGGTTTCGGGGGAACATACTGAAATGATCCGCAAAACAGCCATTGCGCGCCGGGGGGCGTTTATCGGCATAGCATCGCCGCTCCTGCTGGTCGCAATGCCGCTTGACGCCGCAACCACGAATGGCACGGCCGAAACCGCAATCCTGCAGCAACTGGCGCTGACCCAGGTCTCGGTTCTCGACTTCGGCACGATCATTCCCAGCAACACGGCCGGGCGCATCAATATCCGCCGGAACAACGGCGTGTGCGTCGCCCAGGGCGGGGTGACCCTGATCGGCACCGATTGCCAGCGCGGCGAATTCCTGATCACCGGACCGTCGGGTCAGCGCGTGCGCATCACGACGGCCGCCGCGCCGATCACGCTCTCGCGCCTGGGCGGCGGCGCAACGATGACGATGGACCGCGTGCGGATCAACGGCAACCGGAACAAGCGGCTGGACGCTGCGGGCCAGCGGACTTTCTATGTCAGCGGCCGGTTGCAGGTCGGCGCCAACCAGGCCCCGGGCGTTTATGACGGGACGTTCGACGTCACCGTCGACTATCGCTGATCCCGACAATCCATAGAGGATGGGCCGGATCGCGCGGCCCGGTTCGAACCGGCGATCCGATCGCTTGTCTTCAGCAATACTCTAGCGTGCGTGACGGGACCTAGAAATAGGTCACGGTGATCTGGAACTCGCCTTCATAGACGCCCGGGGCCTGGTTGGCGCCGACCTGCAACCTGCCCCCCACGCGCAGATCGAGCAGGCCGGCATTGTTCAGGAACCGGAAAACCGGGCCGTTGAGCGTCAGCTGCGAAACATTCATGCTGCTGCCGCCGCCGACCCGATCGAGGACCGGGAGCGGGCCGCGGGTCACGAAGATGAACTGCAGCGGTCCGCCATAGGTCCAGAATTGGGCGGCCTGCCCCCCCGAGCCGGCTGCCGTGACGCCGCCGGTTACCGAGCGGGCGTCACTATCGGGATTGATGACCACTGTGCCCGCGGTAGGACCGGCGAGCAGCGTTCCGAATTCCAGATCGGTTGTATTGACCAGCGAAAGCGGCGTGACGATCACCGCCTCGGAATCGGCGCTGTCGTCAGCGGCATGCGCGGCGCCGATATGGCCCGCGGCCAAGGTCGGAGCCAGAATGGCCCAAAACAATTCGCGTTTCATAAATCCCCCCGGATCCAGAAGCGGCTTTCTGGCCGATCATCATCAATATCCGGTCAAGCTTCGTGGTTAACAGGCTGTAAGCGAAAAGATCGCGGTAAAGCTTGTCTTAAGCCTGTCTGTCAGGACCGCCTTAACGACCCGGGGCGTATTCCCGTTGCATGACATGGCAATCCATATCTTGCATCTGGCACAAGATCGTCAGCGAATTCGCGGCTTCCGCGACGCTCGCAGCGCAGATATTCCAGTCCGGCCCGGCCTGATCGGGCGGCCCGTTCGCGCAACGGGGCAACGGGCCATCTTCATCGTCGATTAGGATCGTCCAAGCCGATTGCACGGCCATCAGGCGCTTGCTATGCGCGGCGCCATCATGACCGACCAACCCGAAACCATCCGTGTCGCAGAATCCCGCGTCGCCTGTGACGGCGCCGACGATATCCCGGGCGGTGCCGCGCTCGGCCATCCGCGCGTCTGGCTCGAGATCGACGAAACGGGCTTTGTCGATTGCGGCTATTGCGATCGCCGCTTCATCCTGATTGGCGGCCCGGCCGATACCGGCGCAGGCGATAATGCGCCCGACAAGGGTGTATCCGCCGGCTAATCGCCTTATATCGGAAAGCATGACGACAGCTTCCGATCCCCGTTCGCTTCTCTACCGTCCCGATGCGCTCGACCCCGATCGCGCGCAATCGCTGGCGGCCGAGATCCTAAAGCCCGCCGACGATGGCGAGCTGTACCTCCAATATAGCGCGAGCGAGGCCTTCGCGTTCGACGACGGGCGTCTCAAAACGGCCGATTACAGTACCGAGGCGGGGTTCGGGTTGCGCGGCGTATCGGGCGAAACCACCGCCTTCGCCCATGCCAACGAGATCAGCGAAGCGGCGATCCGCCGGGCCGGCGAAACCATGCGGCTGCTCGATCCGGCGACGCAGCCGCGGCAGGCGCCGCCCCGCCCGACCAACCGGCATCTCTATACCGATAACGATCCGCTGACGCTGGTCCCGTTCGCCGAAAAAGTGGCGCTGTGCGAGCAGATCGATGCCGCGGCCCGCGCGCGCGATCCCCGCGTCGTGCAGGTAACGGCGGGGCTTTCGGGTTCGTGGAGCGTCGTCGAGATCGTCCGCCCTGACGGCTATGTGGCGACCGATATCCGGCCGCTCGTGCGACTCAACGTTTCGATCGTCGTCGAGGAAAACGGCCGGCGCGAGACCGGCTTTTTCGGCATGGGCGGGCGCTATCTCTACGGCCGCCTGTTCGAATCCGCGAACTGGAACCGGGCGATCGACGAGGCGCTGGCCCAGGCCGTCGTCAATCTTGCGTCCGAGCCCGCTCCGGCCGGCGAAATGACCGTCGTGCTCGGCCCCGGCTGGCCGGGGGTATTGCTCCACGAGGCGATTGGCCACGGGCTCGAGGGCGATTTCAATCGCAAGGGCACGTCCGCCTTTTCGGGCCGGATCGGGGAGCGCGTCGCCGCGCCGGGCGTGACAGTGGTTGATGATGGATCGATCGCCGACAGGCGCGGTTCGCTGTCGATCGACGACGAAGGCACGCCGACCCAGGAAACCGTGCTGATCGAGGACGGGATCCTCGCGGGATACATGCAGGACCGGATGAACGCGCGGCTGATGGGCGTTGCGGCCACCGGCAACGGACGGCGCGAAAGCTTCGCCCATGCGCCGATGCCGCGGATGACGAATACGTTCATGCGTGCCGGCGAAGACGATCCGGAAGAGATTATGAGCCGGGTCAAGGACGGCATCTTCGCCAAAAGCTTCGGCGGCGGGCAGGTCGACATCACGAGCGGCAAGTTCGTGTTCAGCTGTACCGAGGCCTATCGCGTGAAGAACGGCAAGATCGGCGCGCCGATCAAGGGCGCGACGCTGATCGGCGACGGCCCGACCGTGCTGACCAAGGTCGCGGCGATCGGCAACGATCTGGCGCTGGACGAGGGCATCGGAATTTGCGGCAAGGCCGGCCAGTCGATCCCGGCGGGGGTCGGCCAGCCGACCCTGCTGGTCGACGGGCTTACGGTCGGCGGGACGGCGGCATAACGGCACCACGAATCAAAGGACGAAGCAATGGCCGACTTTTTCGACGAATTGACCGAGAAGCATATCGCCTTTGTCGAGAAGCAGCCGATATTCTTCGTCGCGACGGCGGCGGCCGACGGGCGGATCAACTTGTCGCCCAAGGGCTATGACGCGTTTCGCGTGCTCGCACCCGACCGGGTCGCCTATCTCGATCTCGGCGGATCGGGGAACGAGACGCATGCGCATCTCGTCGCGGATGGGCGGGTCACGCTCATGTTCTGCGCGTTCGAGAATCCGGCGCTGATCTTCCGCATCTATGGGCATGGAAAACCCGTATTGCCGCAGGATGAGGGCTGGGCCGATCTCGCCGCGCATTTCGAGTTGCTCCCCGGGACCCGCCAGATTTTCGATATTTCCGTCGACAATGTGCAGACGAGTTGCGGTTGGGGCGTGCCGATGATGGAACATGTCAAAGACCGCGAGACGCTCAAGAAAGCGCATAGACAGATCGACGAGCAGGCGTGGCTCGACAAGGTGGCCGGACGCACCGAGAGTATCGACGGGCTGCCCGTCCGCCCGACGAACCGTTATTTCGGCGCGGACGCATAGCCGATGGCGCTCGTCGAGCTGAGCCGGTTTCCGAGCGGTGTCGAGGCAGCAATCATCCATGGCCGTTTGCAGGCCGACGGCATCGAGTCCGTCTGTTTCGACACCGGCATGAATATCGCCGAAAGCGTGGGCATCATGATCCCGGTCCGGCTGATGGTCGATGAAGACGATCTGGAAGCCGCGCTCGCCATTATCCGAGACGCCGAGGCGCAATGACGATTGCGCTCGCTCTCGGTGGCGGCGCCGGGCTGGGTTGGGCGCATATCGGCGTGTTGCGCGAACTGGAGGCCGCCGGGATCGAGGTCAACGCGCTGGCCGGAACGTCGATCGGCGGCGTCGTATCCATCGCCTTCGCGTCGGGCCGCCTCGAAACGCTGGAAGAGCTGGCCCATTCGGCATCCTCGATGCGCACGGTCTTGCGCTATCTCGGCCCCAACTGGCGTCCCGGATCCGTGCTCAGCGGCAAGGCTATCGCCAGGCTGATCGAGGAGCATCTCGGCGACCTCACCTTCGAAGCGCTTGCCATTCCCACCGCCGTCATTGCCGCCGACCTCGTATCGGGAGATTCGGTCATTCTCGACCATGGGCCGGTGGGCGATGCGATCCACGCCACCATCGCTTTGCCCGGGATTTTCCAGCCGGTAATCCGCGACGGACGGATATTGTCGGATGGCGGCGCGGTGATGCCGGTGCCGGTCGCGCCGGCCAGGGCCATGGCCGGCGGGCGTCCGGTCGTCGCGATCAACCTGCAGGGCGACTATCAGGCCCGGCGTGCGGCGGTCGGCATAAGCGGCGATCAAGATGCGCGGCTGACGACGCTTTCGGTCGTGCGCGGTGCTACCGGACTGATGCTCTCGAAGCTTGCACGCCTGTCGCTCGATCGCGATCCGCCAGACCTCGAGCTTGCGCTTCCGGTCGGTCATATCGACACGTCCAATTTCACGCGGGCCGAAGACCTGATCGCCATCGGCCGCCGTTCGGTCGCGAGCGCGATGGCCGATATCGAACGCCTCGCACAGACGTAAGCGAAAAAATTTTCAGCCGACCAGGCTCTCGGAAAACGGCCGTTTAGACCCTATTGGCGCAATATTATTCCACAAAAAATGCGATTATTGTAGCGAATCCTATTTGACAGATATGTTGCGATGCAGCAATCTTGTCCCGAACAGGGAGGCGATATGAAACTCATTATAGCTATCATCAAGCCGTTCAAGCTGGACGAGGTACGCGAGGCTCTGTCCGAAGTGGGCGTCCAGGGCATGACCGCGACCGAGGTCAAGGGCTTTGGTCGGCAAAAGGGGCAAACCGAAGTCTATCGCGGCGCCGAATACGCCACGAACATGGTTCCCAAGATCCGGATCGAGACGGTTGTCAGCGACGATCTGGCACCGCGGGTCGTCGAGACGATCGCGGCTGCGGCGAATACGGAATCGATCGGCGACGGCAAGATCTTCACGCTCGATGTCGGTGCTGCACTGCGAATTCGCACCGGCGAAACCGACGAAACAGCGCTTTAGGGACAGGGGAGCCAATAATGATGAAATACACTTTACCCGCGGTGATATTTGCGGCGGCTATTGCTGCCGAACCGGCGCTTGCGCAGGAAGCGGCGGCGGTTGCCGAAACAGAGGCGGTGTCGGGCGGCACCGTCTATATTTTTAACACGCTGCTGTTCCTGATGGGCGGCTTCCTCGTGATGTGGATGGCCGCGGGCTTTGCGATGCTCGAGGCCGGACTTGTCCGCTCCAAGAATGTATCGATGCAGTGCCTGAAGAATATCGGCCTCTACTCCATCGCCGGCATCATGTTCTGGGTGCTCGGCTACAATATCGCCTATGGCGTCGCCGAAGGCGGCTGGCTCTCCGGCACCTGGGCGCCATACGCCATGCAGGCTGTGGGCGAGGCCGATACCGGCACCGGCTATTCGGTCGCGTCGGACTGGTTCTTCCAGATGGTCTTCTGTGCCACGACGGCCTCGATCGTTTCGGGCACGGTGGCCGAGCGCGTGAAGATCTGGCCCTTCTTCATCTTCATCGTCGTGCTGACCGGCGTGATCTATCCGATCGTCGTCAGCTGGGAATGGGGCGCGGGTGCGCTCGACGCGATGGGCTTCTCCGACTTTGCCGGTTCGACCCTCGTCCATTCGACGGGCGGCTGGGCGGCGCTTGCCGGCGCGCTGATCATCGGTGCGCGGCTCGGGCGGTATACCGACGGCAAGGTCAACGTGTTCCCGGGCTCGAACATCCCGCTCGCGACGCTTGGCACCTTCATCCTCTGGCTCGGCTGGTTCGGCTTCAACGGCGCGTCGCAGCTCGCCATGGGCACGATCAGCGACGTCAGTGATGTTTCGAAGATCTTCGTCAACACCAATATGGCGGCTGCCGCCGGTGTCGTCGTCGCGATCATCGGTACGCAGATCCTCTACAAGAAGATCGATGTGACGATGGCGCTCAACGGCGCGCTGGCGGGCCTCGTCTCGATCACCGCAGAACCGCTGACGCCTTCGGTGCCCGCGGCGCTGTTCATCGGCGGTGTCGGCGGCCTGATCGTGGTGCTTGCCGTGCCGTTGCTCGACAAGCTCAAGATCGACGACGTCGTCGGCGCCATTCCGGTCCATCTGCTGGCGGGCATCTGGGGCACGCTGATCGTGCCGCTAACCAACACCGAGGTGCCGTTCATGGCGCAGCTCACCGGTGTCGCCGCGGTCGGCGTGTTCGCCTTCGGTGCCAGCGCCATCGTCTGGATGGCCCTGAAATACACGATCGGCGTCCGCCCGGACGAAGAACATGAAATGGGCGGCATGGACCATACCGAGATCGGTGTGGAAGCCTATCCGGAATTTGTGAGGGCCTGACCGCTCCTCGCACACGAGGTTCGTTCCCGCGAATGACTGGGCCGGCGAGGCGACTCGCCGGCCCATTTTTCACTGGTCGATATAGCCGTCGTCCCATAGCCGGGCGGGATCGTGGCTGCGCAAGTCGATCCCGAAATCGGCGACACCCTTGAGCGGGAACAGGACATTGAGCCAGCCCGCGAGCACCTCTTCGTACTCGTCACCTGCGACCCCGCGATTGCGGAGCGTGAGATCCGTGCCGCCCTCCCCATCCGACGCCAGCTCGAACACCACGTCCGTGCCGAAATAGCGGAAAGCGATTCTGGAGGGCGGCTCACTGGTCCCCACCAGAGTCTCGGTTTCGACGCCGTTGATGAAATGCATCGCAATCCGGCCGCCGGATTGTCGGGATCTCTCGCACCAGAAACGCTCGCGGCCCTCATCGGTCGAAAGCAGTGTAAACACGTCTCCCGGAGGCGAGGCCAGGTGCAGCTTCCAGACGATTTCCTCGCGCGAAGAAGGAAGGGCCATGCTCAGGTCCCGCGCGGCACCGGTTGTCCGGCGAGGCGTTCCGGCGGCGCTTCCGCAGCGTCTTGCCCTTCCTGCTCCCGCCAGCGCGCCTTGATCGTATCGGATGTGTCGCGCGACCCGTCATGGCTCCAGCCCGGCGGGCGGAAGATATAGCCGAGCTTGTTGCGAATGCCGGGAACGGTCGCGACATCCCTGGCGATGCCGATCCATTCGTGGAAGGCTGCCCATAACAGGTTGAAGCTGCCGAGATTCTTGATGATGCCATAGCGCGGCCGGTCGTCGCCGCGCTCGGGCTCGAAAGTGCCGAACATCCGATCCCAGATGATCAGCATCCCGGCATAATTCTTGTCGAGATAGCGCGGATTAGTCGCATGATGGACACGGTGATGCGATGGCGTGTTGAGTATCGCCTCGAACCAGCGCGGCATCCGGTCGATCGCTTCGGTATGGATCCAGAACTGGTAGACGAGGTTCACGCCGCTCACGAAGAGCAGCATCTCGACCGGAAATCCGATCAGGACGATCGGCAGGCTGAAGGCGAAGGAGAGGCTGAAAAAGCCGGTCCAGGTCTGCCGCAGCGCGGTCGAGAGATTATAATGCTGGCTGGAATGGTGGATGACATGGCTCGCCCAGAACCAGCGGACGCGATGCGCCATCCGGTGAAAGACATAATAGGCGAGATCGTCGAGCAGGAAGACCATGATCCACGCCCACCAGACATAGCCGATGTCGAACAGGCGAAACTGATAGAGCCAGACCGAGAGCGCGATCACCGCCGATCCGGTCAATGCGCCCGCGACCGTGCTACCGGTACCCAGCAGCAAGGAGGTGAGCGTGTCCTTGGGCTCATAACGGCCCGGATCGACCCGGCGCGCGACCAGCATTTCGATCAATATGAGGATGACGAAGGCCGGTACCGCATATTGGACGGGATCGGGGAGCTCATTCATGGGCCGCCTCCGATTGACGTTTCCCGAGATTCTCTGACCAATGCGCGGCGGCCGCCTCGCCGAGATCGAGGCGCAGATCGCCGAACAGCCGCTCGCCTGTGGCGATCACGAGTATCGCGTTTTCGTGCGCCGCCCGAGGCGCTTCTCGCAGGACCCGCGCCACGATGTTGGCGCCGTGCTCCCGCAACAGAACGAAATCGCCGGCGGCCCCTGCCACCAGCGCCGCCTTGCCGTCGCGGCTCACGGCCGCCCCGGCGGGCACGAAGCCGCTATGCGCGTCGCGCGCCAGCTGTTCAGCCTCCGCTTCATCGCCAATTCTCGGTGTCTTGCCCATGCCGAGAAACCACGCCGCCGCCGCCAGCGCGAACACTGCGGCCAGCGAACCGATGAGTGTGAGCCAGTTCATTTGGCCGCGGCGAAGGCGTCCATGATCGACCGGATCGGCGCGACGTCGTAGCCGGCGCCGGCCGCTTCCTCGGCGATCGTTTCCGGATCGCGTCCGTCATGCGCTTCGGCCAGCGCCCAGAGCAGTGTGGAGCGCGTGCCCGAGCGGCAGAAGGCGAGCGTCTTGGCATCATTGCCGTCGAGCGCCTCGCGCATCGCCTCGACCTGAGGCACCGAGAAGCCGGCATGGGTGACCGGAATTGCTACATAATCCAGCCCCGCGTCCGCAGCGGCCGCGGCAATGGTCGCACCGGCGGGCTGGTTCGGATCCTCGTCGTCGGGCCGGTTGTTGATGATCAGTTTCACGCCCTGGCTGGCCGCTTCGGCGACATCGTCGGTTGAGATTTGCGGCGAGGCCAGAAAGCGCTCGGTTACGGTGCGGAACATGCTGGTCTCCTCTTGTCTCCGCTCATATGACCAGAAAGGCCGGCGGCGCAAGCGGTCGGTGCCGCATGGCGAACCCGAACCAGGCTTCAGCGGAACTCCGCGATCACGGCGAGAAAATCCTCGCCATAGGTGGCGAGCTTGCGTTCGCCGACGCCCGATATGCGCGCCATAGCGGCCAGACTGTCGGGCTTCGCCGACGCCATTTCGCGCAAAGTCGCGTCATGGAAGACGACATAGGGCGGCACGGCATTTTCGGCCGCGATGACCCGGCGTTTCTCGCGTAGCGCATCGAACAATGGATCGCCGACCGGGTTGGCGTCGCGATTGGCTCGGCGTTTCCGTGATTTCCGCGGCGGGAGGACCAAAGCGACGTCTTCCTCGCCTTTCAGGATCGGACGGGCCGCCGGACCCAGCGCCAGACCGCCATGTTCGGTCTGGACGAGCGCGTCGCGCGTCTGGAGTGCGCGGGCGACGGGTTTGACCATCGGCTCCTCTTCCTCGTCGACGATACCGAATACCGACAGGCGGTCATGACCGAGAGTGATGATGCGTTCATTCTCCCGGCCCGCCAGCACTTCGCCGACATGGCCCATGCCGAAGCGCTGGCCGGTCCGGTAGACCGCGGAGAGGAATTTGCGCGCGGTTTCGGTCGCGTCGACCGCCTTGGGCGGATTGAGGCAATTATCGCAATTGCCGCATTGCTCGGGCGGGTTCTCGCCGAAATGCCGGAGCAGGATCGCGCGGCGGCAGCCGGCGGTTTCGACCAGCGCACCGAGTGCATTCAATCGCGCCCGCTCGCCGGTGCGGCGATGCTCCTCGATCTCGGTCTCGATCCGCCGCCGCGCGCGGACGAAATCCTCCGCGCCCCAGAAGAGATGCGCCTCGGCCGGGTCGCCGTCCCGCCCCGCGCGTCCGGTTTCCTGATAATAGGCCTCGATCGATTTGGGTATGCCGGCATGAGCGACGAAGCGGACGTCGGGCTTGTCGATTCCCATGCCGAAGGCAATCGTCGCGCACATCACCATGTCTTCGGAGGCCACGAAGGCCGCCTGATT
This sequence comes from Parasphingopyxis algicola, assembly GCF_013378075.1. Taxonomy (GTDB): domain Bacteria; phylum Pseudomonadota; class Alphaproteobacteria; order Sphingomonadales; family Sphingomonadaceae; genus Parasphingopyxis; species Parasphingopyxis algicola. The sequence goes on from NZ_CP051131.1 coordinate 2,463,681, forward strand.
GGCCGCGCGCTCTGCGGGCGGGAGGCCGGCATGGTAGACGCCCGCCGATCGTCCGGTTGCCGCGATCTGGGCCGCGAGTTTTTCGGTCGCGGCGCGGCTCGTCGCGTAGACGATGCCCGCGCCCGGCTGGTCGGCGGCCAGCGCCTTGACCTGACGCCCGATCCCCGCACGCGGCTGGATCATGTAGCGGATGTTGGGCCGGTCGAACCCGGCGATGATCGCGCCCTCTTCGGGAATGCCGAGCTGCTCGAGAATATCCTCGCGCGTGTGCCGGTCGGCGGTGGCGGTCAGCGCGAGGCGCGGGACGTCGGGGAAGCGATCGAGCAGAGGCCGGAGCAAGCGATAGTCGGGCCGGAAATCATGCCCCCATTCGGACACGCAATGCGCTTCGTCGATCGCGATCAGGGCAAGCGGCGTCTGGTGCAGCATGTCCTGAAAGCCCGCGCCGCTGGCGCGTTCAGGGGCGACATAGAGGAGATCGAGGGCACCATCGCGAAACCGCGCCATCGTTTCGGCGCGGTCGTCATCGGCGGAGGTCAGGGTCGCGGCCTTGATCCCCACCGCCTGCGCGGCGCGGACCTGATCGTGCATGAGGGCGATCAGCGGTGAGATGACGAGAGCGGTGCCGGGCCGGGCGAGTGCCGGTATCTGGTAGCAGAGCGACTTGCCCGCACCGGTCGGCATGACGGCGAGGCTGTGTTGTCCCGCCATCACCCGATCGATCACGGCGCGCTGCGAACCGCGAAAATCGGCAAAACCGAAAACATTGCGGAGAATCGTGTCGGGATCGGTCATAGGGGTGGCATATCGGGTGAGCGGGCTGCCCGTCACCCCCGTTCGAGTACTAATGTTAGCGGGCCGAATTGATCTCGCGTTCTTCGCGTTGGCGCGCCCACATTTCGGCATAGAGACCATCCTTGGCGATCAGTTCGGCATGGCTGCCGCGTTCGGCGATCCGGCCCTGTTCGAGAACCACGATCTCGTCGGCATCGACGATCGTCGACAGGCGGTGCGCGATGACGATCGTCGTGCGGTTGCGTGCGGCCCGATCAAGCGTCGCCTGAATCTCGGCCTCGGTGCGGCTGTCCAGCGCACTGGTCGCCTCGTCGAGAATCAGGATCGGCGGATCTTTCAGCAGCGCGCGGGCGACGGCGACGCGCTGCTTCTCACCGCCCGACAGTTTGAGACCGCGCTCCCCGACGCGCGTTTCATAACCCTCGGGGAGGGTCGCGATGAATTCATGGATCGCCGCGCCTTTCGCCGCCGCCTCGATTTCGTCCCGGCGCGCGCCTTCGCGGCCATAGGCGATATTGTATCCGATCGTGTCGTTGAAAAGCACCGTGTCCTGCGGGACGATGCCGATCGCTCCGCGCAAGCTGTCCTGTCGGACTTGGGCGATATCCTGCCCATCGATCCGGATACGGCCGGACGTCGTGTCGTAGAAGCGGAACAACAGCCGGGCGATCGTCGATTTGCCGGCGCCCGATGGCCCGACGATTGCCAGTTTGCTGCCCGGCGCGATATCGAGATCGAGCCCGCGCAGGATCGGCCGATCGGGGTCATAGCCGAAATCGACCGCCTCGAACCGGACCGCGCCGTCCGGTACTTCGAGCGGTGGCGCGTTCTCGGTGTCGACGATCTCGGCAGGTGTATCGACGAGGTCGAACATCGCTTCCATGTCGATCATGCCCTGCTGGATCGTGCGATAGACGGTGCCGAGAAAATCGAGCGGCCGGAACAGCTGCATCAGCAGCGCATTGACGAGGACCACATCGCCGACCGTGAACCGCCCCTCGCTCCAACCCCAGACGGTATAGCCCATCGCGCCGGCCATCATCGCATTGGTGAGCAGCGCCTGACCGACATTGAGCATCGCGAGGCTGTTTTCGCTCTTCACCGCCGCATTCGCCCAACTCGAGACCGCGTTGCTGAATCGCTGTGCCTCTCGCGCCTCGGCGTTGAAATATTTGACGGTCTCGAAATTGAGCAGCGAATCGACGGCCTGGCTGTAGGCGGTCGTATCGAGATCGACCATGTCGCGGCGCAGCTGGGTCCGCCAGATCGTCACCAGCCGCGTGAAGGTGATGTAGAGGGCGATGACGCCGAGCGTCACGGCCACAAGGGTCGGCCCGAACTTGACGTAGAAGATGATGCAGACCGCAAGCAGCTCGACCGCGGTCGGCGCGATGTTGAACAGCAGGAAATAGAGCATGGTGTCGATGCTCTTTGTCCCGCGCTCGATGATTTTTGTTACGCCGCCGGTCTTGCGCTCGAGATGAAAGCGCAGCGAGAGCGCATGGAGATGCGCGAAGACATTTTCCGTGAGCTTGCGCGCCGCGGACTGGCCGACCTTTTCGAACACGATATTGCGCAGATTGTCGAACAGCACGCCGCCGAAACGCGCGCCGGCATAGGCGACGACCAGCGCGATCGCGAGCATGATCGCCGGATCGTTGGTTCCGTCCATGCTGTCGATCACCGCCTTGTAGGCGAAGGGCATGATCAGGATGATCGCCTTGGCGCAGAGCACCAGCGCGAAGGCGGCTATGACCCGCGATTTCAGGCCGGGCCGCCCCTTTGGCCACAGATAGGGGAGGAACCGGCGCAGCAGCGCCAGGCCGGGCTGTTTGAGCTGATTGTCGGAAGGGATATCGGGCGGCATGCGCTGCCAAGATAGGATATTTTCCGCAAACGGCCAGCCTGTGATCTCGCACACAGCGTGGAACCACCCGCCGCCTCTATGAATTGATCCATCGAAAGGAAGGAAAGATCATGGGCCCGGCTTATTATGTCTTGGCAATCATGGGATGCGGCGACGGCGCGACGATGTGCGAGCAGGTTGCCCGCGAAGCCACGCTATACCGCAGCGAGACGGCGTGCCTGGCGGAAACCGAGGAAGTGCTGATCCGCGAAAGTGACCGGCCCTATCCGTTGCTTATGGCGGAATGCCAGCGCATCGCGCCGCAGATCGCTTCTTTCTGGGAGAATAGCGAAGGCTAGTCAGCCTTCGGCCGATCACGGCATATCGAGGATCACGAGATTGCAGCGCTGCTGAGCGCGCTCATCGGCGCAATCCCGATGCACGACCGCTGCCGGCGTGACGGCGAGACCCGATGCCCGGCCGAAATCTGTCCCGACACTTTGCAGTTCGGCGGTCCGGAGCGATGTCGGATTGACGATCGTCGCGCTGGCGCGGGCGACAGAAGAAACGCCGCCCTGGCCGGATCCGTTCGAGGTTGCGCTTGCTGCGCTACCAATCGCCAGGAACGTCAGGGCAGCGCCACAGGCAGCCAGACGGGCCAGGCTTTTCTTGGTATCAGCAACAATGGTTTCGCGGTGGTTCATACCCTATCGACGCGTGAGCCCGGATATGGTTGCATCTGCGAACATTGCGGAAAAGGTGGGTTTTCCGGGGGGTAACATCGCGCAAGGCGTATCAATGCGCCATTGTTGAATTCGTGATTCTCCGCCAATTTTACCGTTACATAAGCTTTCTCCGCTAATTCCGGTGCCCGAGGCGCAACATGCGAGGTGGCGGGATGGCGAACTTCACGCAAAATTTACCAGATGTCGGTGATCGCGATGATATCCGCGGGGAATTGGAACGGATTTGTCGCGCACCCCAGTTCGAAAACGCCCCGGTGATGCGGACGCTTCTGGGCTTTCTCGTTGAAAAGAGCCTGGCTGGAGAGGGTGCGCGGCTCAAAGCGTATGCGATCGCCGTCGATGCGTTGGGCCGGGATCCCGACTTCGATGCGCAGCTGAACAGCTATCCACGGGTTCAGGTCGGACGGCTGCGCAAATTGCTGGATGAGTTTTACACCGAGAATGGAGCGGGCGCGGGCCTGCGTATTCGAATCCCGAAAGGGGCCTATGTCGTGGATTTCGAGATGGCGGCGGACGAGCCCGACGACAGCGCGGTTCCGATCGAACGGCCGGCCGCCATCGCCAGCAGCGTTGGCGGGTCCGACGATACGCCCTGGCAGATCGGCGATCTCGGGCGCTTCGCCGCCGCTCTGTTCGTCGCGGCCATGATAGCCCTGTTCGCATGGCAGGCGATGGGCGGACTTGCGAGTGCCGACTCCCGTGAATCCGAAGACGTATATCGAGCGCGCTGACCGCGTGGCCCGTTAGAAGCTTCCGCTGACCTGGAAGGAGAAGATCGGGCCGAACTCGCGCGAGCGGTCTTCGATGAATGCGATCGGTCCGTCGCGTCGGTTGACGAAGAAGGTCCGGGTGAAATCCTCGTCGCGATCGAGGATATTGTACACGCCGCCGCGCACACGCAGGCCGAACACGTCCTTGTGCTCGAGATAGGCGCCTACAAAGGGCGCCTGCGTCCGGAAGAAATTGGTCTGGGTCAGACGGAAACCGGTCGCCTCCCGAAAATCTTCGTATTCGAGGCCCCAGGCCCAGTCGGTCGCCGGAATGTCGTGCCGCAGCTCGATCTCGATGTCGCGTTGCGTATCGTTGGAAATCGGCCGATTTTCGCCGGTGAGCGGGTCCCGGACCCGGCTGCGCTGCAATGTCAGTTCGACATCGAGGCGGCCGCCGCGCCAGCCGAGCGGATCGAAGTTGAGCGTGCTGTTCCACTCCAGCCCGTAGCGCTTGGCGCTGTCGATATTGCCGGGCGCCTCGGCCGTCGGGCCGAGCGGTATCTGGTCGACGATGTCGCTGATCTGCTCATAATAGAGCCTGGCCGTGATCGACCCGAACGCGCCCAATTGCTGCGTCGCTTCGATTTCATAGTTCCAGCTCTGCGGCGGCACGAGATTGGGATTGCCCGCATCCTGGCTGTCCGCGCCGATATTGGTCGAGGCGACGAAATCGGAAAAGTCGAGCTGGCCAACCTCGCGCTCGACCCGCGCGCGAACATCCAGATTCCCGCTTGCCTGCCAGGCGAGCGAGACGAAGCCCTTCGGCCTATAGAAGGAACGGGTCAGGCCGTTTGTGCCGCTTTGCATGATCGTCGAATATTCGCCGCCGATCGACGCCTGCAATGTAAGGTTGGGTCCGAGTGGCCGGCCGTAGGTGATGTTGACCTCCGCCCGCTCCTCCTCGACGCGCGAGTTCGAGTTGGGAAGGATGACCGGCTGGAAATCGCCATTCGCATCGAGCGCGGACAGTTCCGAGCCAACGTCGAGCGTATTCAGCGCGCCTTCCACCGCAACCTGCCAGTCGCCGCCCATCTGCCAGCCATATTCGGCGCGCGCGATCCACTCGCCTTCGTCGAGCGTGCGCACGAACAGGTCGCCGATCGACGGTGTATCGTCGACGAAATCGGTGAGCAGGCTGGTCTCAAACGGGCTGCGTTCGAAGCCGCGCAATCCGATCAGCTTGAGACGGCCCGGGCCCAGGGCGAACTCGAAATCGCCGCTGATCTCGAAATTCCATTCGTCTTCCCGGTCGCGAAAGAAGCGGATGCGATCCGGTAGGCCCTGCCCGGTCCGCTCGGAGTCTTCGCTGCCACGAAAATAGCGCCGGCCGTAGGAAAGGTTGAGATTGCCGATGGAGCTGCCCGGCCCGTCATACCGGAAGGTTCCGGACAAGACCGGCTCGTCGCCGGAGAAAGTGGCCACTTCGTCGTGCATGCCGATAATCTGGCCCGCCGGGTCGATGACCAGTTCAACGCCCTCGGCGCCGCCGCGGAACGAATCATCCGTGTTCGAGAGGCTCAAAGTATAGTCGAACGCACCCTGGGTGCCGCTTACCGATATCTCGCCGTTCGTCAGGCGCGGGTTGGTGATGCGGGAACGGAATTGCGGATTCCAGGCGAAATTACCACTGATTCCCGTCGTCTCGGCGACGACGTTGACGACCTGCCCCGACAGGCCCGGAATATCGAGCGAAGCGGCATCGCGCACCTCGATCCGGATAACATTGGTGGCCGAGATCCGGCCGAGCGTCGTCACCGCATCGTTCGATTTGCCCGAAACGCGCTCGCCATTGATCAGGACATTGTCGCCGCCCTGCCCGAGCCCGCGCCGGTCTTCGCCCTGCTGGATGGTGAAGCCCGGGATCTGCTGGACCATGTCGAGCGCCGAGTTCGGCGAAAATCGCGCGAAATCCTCGGGCGTATAGTTTTGGCCGTCACCCGGCGAGGCGCTGGCGACGGTCTCGATCGTTTCCTCGGCCTCGCCGCTTTGTGCATATGCCGGAAAAGCGAGCAAAGAGCCCGAAACAAGCAGCCAGGATGTGCGCCGCATCAATGTGATCCCCTCCCTGAGATGCAGCGTCCATTGAGCAATCGGGGTCGTTCATCCAGTGCCGAGCGGGTCCTTTACGACCAGCGCCGTCTTTTTTTCGACAAATGTCGTAGAAATCCGATGAACGGTAAACGCGCGATCGTGTCAGCCGAGGCGGCGCGCCTTGCCCGAGATCGAGCGCATTGGCAAGGACCATTCGATCTGTTTGCGAAGGATCGTTTCGAGATCGACCAGCCCCGCGCGGTGCGCGGCCGCGCGTTTGGCGAGCAGGCGGGAGAGAACGGCTTCGCGGCTGTTCGGACGGCCTCCATTATCGCGGCCCGTCGCGAGGGCCTGCGAAAGCCTGAAAGACGTCTCCATGGTCATGCACATGCTCCCTTCATGTCCGGTCCGGACGGCCGGATTGACGGGAGAACGAAAGAGCCGGTCCCCGGTTCCATTAATTCATGGATACCAAGAGTTTAACGGCCAGCTATTCTCCGATATCGGGCGTCGTCCCGCATCGCATGCGGATCGACATGCTGCCGTCAGGCGTGCTGACGGTCAGCCGTTCGCCATCCCCATCGAGCTCATAGGCGAGAGTTTCCTGCCATTCCTCGCCTTCGCCCGAAAAGCGGTGGACGATGGTCACAGCTCCGGGTCCGGTTCGCGTGATCGTTTCCGGCGTGGCGGCGCTCTCATAATAGGCGATGCGGTCGGCCGCGATATCGAGCCGCATCTCGCTCGCCGGGTCGCGGCAGGTTTCCGCAGAGAAATCCCAGCGGCCGCGAAAATCCACCGGCATCGCATCGAGTGTTTCCATCTCGACCGCGACGCCATTGGCGGTATCGGTTGCGACCGCATCCGGGCGGTCATCGGGTTCGCTCCCGCCCGAACAGGATGCAACGGCCAGTGCCGCCATCACGCCTCCGGCACGCACCATCGTCGATCTCCTCATTGTGCCGTCCGGGCGATCAGCGCTTCGGCGGCGGCCGGCGCGCGCACCTTCGCGCCGTTGATGAAAAACATGTACACATCCCGGCGGCCCGGCACTGGCCCGTCCGGGGCGAGATAGGCGGGCCCGTCCGGTCGCTGCCCCTTGCACCAGGTTCGCGCGGTGGCGGCCCAGGCATCCAACTCGCTTTCGGGATAACCGGTGTCGATCTCCTCGCGCGCGCCCAGCAGCCGGGCATAGGAAAAATCGGCAGTCTGGTCGTCGATGCGCGGATATTTCTCGCTATGCGCGCAGATGATCGCCGCATCGTGCGTGCGGGCCAGTTCGACGAACTCGGCGCAAACGAAACTCTCATGCCGCACTTCGAGTGCATGGCGCAGCTCGATCCCGGCATGTTTCTTCGGCAGCATCGCGAGGAACGCGCCAAATTCTTCGGGATCGAACTTCTTGGTCGGCATGAACTGCCAGAAGAGCGGGCCGAGCTTGTCGCCCAGCTCCGCAATGCCCTGCCCCAGGAATTTCTCGATACTCTCGCCGGTCTCGCGCAGGTCCTTGCGGTTCGTGCAATAGCGCGACGCCTTGATCGTGAACTTGAAGCCATCGGGCGCCGCGTCTCGCCACTTGGCGAAGCTTTCCGGCTTTTGCAGCCGGTAATAGGTGCCGTTGATCTCGATCGCGCCGAGCCGGCTCGCCGCATAGTCGAGCTCGTCCGCCTGGCGCAGGCCCTTGGGATAGAAAGTCCCGCGCCACGGTTTGTACGTCCAGCCGCCGATCCCGGCCCGAATCCTGCCTTTTTCCGTCATGGCGTTTCTATGCCCCAAGCGGGCGCAGCGTGAAAGCCGCAAGGCTATGGCGGCCGGACTGGTGCATCGCACCGCCTCCCGCTACGGTTCGGCCATGATCCGCATCCTCCCACTTCCGCTTCTCGCCGCGCTCCTGCTTGCCGGCTGTTCGTCGCCGGACGACCGAGCCGCCCCGCTTGAAGCGGATCCCGATCCGCAGGTCGCGTTCATGGAGCGGCTGTCCGAGCTGTGCGGCCAGGCCTTTGCCGGGCAGCTGGTATCCGACGATCCCGCCGATGCCGAGATCGCGGCAGAGCGCCTCGTCATGCACGTGGCCGATTGCGCGCCGGACCGGATTCGCATCCCCTTCCATGTCGGCGACGATCGCTCGCGGACCTGGGTGATTACCGATACCGGCACCGGGCTGCTGCTCAAACATGATCACCGGCATGCGGACGGCAGCGAGGACGCCGTCACCCAATATGGCGGCGAGACCGACGATCCGGGCAACGCGACCCGGCAGGAATTCCCGGTCGATGCGGAATCGATCGCGCTGTTCGAACGCGAAGGGCTGACCGCATCGGTCGCCAATGTCTGGGCGATGGAGGCCGATGATGCCCGCTTTGCCTATGAGCTGCGCCGGCCCGCGGGCGAGAACGAGCGCTTCTTCCGGGTCGAATTCGATCTCACCGCGCCGGTCGAAACGCCGCCCGCCGCTTGGGGCAGCGAATAGCGATTTCGCGGTCCGTATCGGAAATTCGGCAAAAACCATCCTATTCGTTGGGAAAATACGCCAACAGTTTGCGCGCAATTATATGTCGCCAGATAGCGATTTTCGCGTAACCATCTGAAAAACAAGAATATCCGAAAATTGGCACGGTCCCTGCTTAATGTTGGATGAACCGGCGGAACGGTCTGCCGGGACCAACAGGAGAAACACCATGTCGATCAATTTCAGCAATCTGCAGAGCACCGCCTTTTCCGCCGTCGCCGCCTTCATCGTCAGCGCCGTCTGCATCAGCGCCGCCGTCGGTCCGGTCCTTCCCGTCGCCTAATCGGGCACGGGACGACCGGGACACCCTCCCTCTTTCACGAAAGACACGATCATGACCTTCAACCTTTCCAATCTCCAGAGCACCGCCGTTTCGGCCATCGCCGCCCTGCTCGTCAGCGCCGTCTGCATCAGCGCCGCCATCGGCCCGGTCGTTCCGGTCGCGTAAATCGTCCGGAACCGCCGAACCCCAAACCCTTTTCACGAAAGACCAGATCATGGCCCAGAATTTCGCCCTCGACCGCAGCAACGCCAAATTGATGGGCGTGTGCGCCGGCTTTTCCCGCTGGACGGGCTGGAACGTCATGGCGATCCGTCTCGGCCTCATCGCGCTGACCCTGTTCGCCCTCGGTCCGGTCGCGATCCTCGCCTATCTGCTCGTCGGCTGGGCCGCCGACTGAGGCCCGCCCCGCACATCCGCTTTCGCACTGTCTGAATTTTAACCTTCTGCCGCATAGAATCGCCATCGGGTCGCTCCGAATGGAGGTGGGAGAACATGTTCGCGGATATCCGGGCCTTGTTTGACGAGATACTGGCCATGGCCGAGGCCTTCGATCGGCTCGATACGCTGGAGCCGGCCGACAAGGCGCGCGAGCTGATCCGCCTGCGCCGCGACTATTCCGAAAAGAACGCCAGGGTCGCCGCGCTGATCGAGGCGCAGATCTGCCAGCCGCTCGAAAGCCGGGCCGATGCGCAACCCCTGCTCCGCCGCTATCGCGACATGGTGAACGAAGCGCGCGGCGCCGTCGCCGAGCATCAGGCCAGCTGGCCCGCGACCCAGATCGACACCGATCCCGACGCCTATCATCTCTCCGTCCACCGCATCTCCGAGATGCAGTCCGACCATCTCGCCTGGAAGACCGGTACCTTCCTGCCCGAGGCCGAGCGGCTGCTGCGGGCCGCCGCCGCCTAGCCCGCCGGCGGATTGGCGTCGAAACGCGGCAGATTTTCGTCGATCTCCACCCAGTTCTGCGCGCTCTTGCACCAGACATGGGTCTGCGGCGCGACCGCCGCGGTATCGTCGAGCGTTCCGGCCTTGAGAAAGGCGAGCCCCGGCATCGCCGAGAGCGTCGAATAGAGCGGCGATCCGCACGCCCCGCAGAAATGGCGATGGACGATATTGCCGCTCTCCGCCGTTTCGTCGAACACCTTCAATTCGCCGTCGCTCTCGATCGCCGCCTCGGGCACGCCGATATTGGTGGAGAAGGCGCTGCCCGATTGCCGCTGGCAGCTCTTGCAGTGGCAGACCGCGGTCATCATCGGCTCGGCCGCGATGCTGTATCTGTATTGCCCGCACAGGCATTGCCCGCTCATCGTCATCGTCCATCTCCTTCCATGCCCGGATTTTCATCGGCCGGGTTTGCCCGGCGCCTTAAGTTCCCATTTGCTTGACACCGAACCGGGTCATTCGCCCCCCGCCTCATCGCCGCAGGATCGAGAGAAAAAGGGGCCAGTGCGGGCATCGGTCGATTATGGCACAGGCGCGCGCCTGTAGGACAGGCAAATCGGACGGCGTAATGATGCTTCCCTTCGCGTCTTCCGATCCATAGACACTGCACGCATGGCTGAAATCAAACTCCATGACAGCTGGAAAGACCCGCTTCGGGGCGAATTCGCGGCCCAATATATGCAGGACCTGCGCGGCTTCCTCGTCGGCGAACGGGACAACGGCAAGCGCATCTTTCCGGCCGGGTCGCTCTGGTTCCACGCGCTCGACGCGACGCCGTTATCGAAGGTCCGCGTCGTAATCCTCGGCCAGGATCCCTATCACGGCCCGGGCCAGGCGCATGGCCTGTGCTTCTCCGTCCGCCCCGGCGTCCGCCCGCCGCCGAGCCTCGTCAATATCTACAAGGAAATGGAGAGCGATCTCGGCATCCCGCCCGCCAATCACGGCCATCTCGAGCATTGGGCGGAGCAGGGCGTGCTGCTCCTCAACAGCGTGCTGACGGTGGAATCGGGCATGGCCGCCAGCCACCGCGGGCGCGGCTGGGAACAGTTCACCGATGCAATCGTCCGGCTGGTGGCGGATAAGGAAGAGCCCGTCGTTTTCCTCCTCTGGGGCAGCTACGCGCAGAAGAAAGCGGCGTTCGTCCAGAATGTCGAACAGGGCGGGCGGCATTGCGTGCTGAAGGCCCCGCACCCCTCCCCGCTATCGGCGCATAACGGCTTTTTCGGGTGCCGGCATTTCTCGAAGGCGAATGCGTTTCTGGAGAGCGTGGGCCGGGAGCCGATCGATTGGGCTTTGCCGGTGGAGGGGTGAGACTGATTTCGCGCACCATTCCCCTCCCCTCGATGGGGAGGGGTTAGGGGTGGGGTGATCTCTCCACCAAGCACTCCGCTATCCGCTCAGCCACGCCTTCCGGATTTCGTAGAATATCGGTATTCCAGAATCGTAACACCTGATACCCGTCCGCCTCGATCACGGCATCACGCTGCTTGTCATCCTCCCCACCATGCTGCCCGCCATCGGCCTCGATGGTGACCTTGTATCGATGACTCGCAAAGTCGCAGATGAAGTTCCGGATCGGCACCTGCCGCCGGAACCGCGCTTCGGGAAATTTCTCGCAGAGCAGACGCCACAACTTCTTCTCGGCATCGGTCGGTTCACTGCGGAGGCGCCGCGCGCGCTGCGTCGATCCGGGAGGAGGATGTCGTTTCATCGAATGTCAGGCCTAGCCGAGAGATCACCCCCACCCAACCCTCCCCCATCAAGGGGGAGGGCTTTTGTGGCCCACCATCGGCGCATAACGGGTTCTTCGGCTGCCGGCATTTCTCGAAGGCGAATGCGTTTCTGGAGAGTGTGGCGCGCGAGCAGATCGATTGGGTGCTGCCGGAGGCGGGATAGATCAATTTCGAGCGCCATTCCCCTCCCCTCGATGGGGAGGGGTTAGGGGTGGGGTGATCTCTCAGCCAAGCACTCCGCTATCCGCTCAGCTACACCTTCGGAATTGGTCAGGATATCGGTATTCCAGAAGCGGATCACACGATATCCGTCCGCCTGAATCACGGCGTCCCTCTGTTTGTCATCTTCGCCGCCATGCTGCCCGCCATCCGCCTCGATGACGATCCTGTGCCGATGGCTCGCAAAGTCGCAGATATACTGCCGGATCGGCACCTGTCGCCGAAAGCGCGCCGCGGCAAATGTCTCTCCGAGCAGGTGCCATAACGCCTTCTCGACATCCGTCGGCTCGCCGTGCGCGCCGCGCCGCGTCGAACCGGGAGGGGGACGCCGTTTCACTATAATGCGTTTGTAGCGGCGGACGCTGCGGCCTCAAACCCTCTCCCTTGATGGGGGCGGCGCGAGACTTGGCGGTCCTGAGCGCGTCGAAGGGCCGCCTGATCGCAGCGGAGGAGGTGAGTCATCGGCTGGTGATATCATATCTGGAGAGACCACCCCCACCCAACCCTCCCCCACCAAGGGGGAGGGCTTAGACGCGTCGTTTATCGAAGACGAATGCGTTTTCGGACGTCGTGGGGCGCGAGCCGATCGATTGGGCTTTGTCGCGGGGGAGAGTTGATGTGCTTGTGGAGGCAGATTCTTCTGTTAGAGTAGCTAGCGAGCAAAAAAAGGGGATGCAATGCGACGCTTTATAATCGCTAGCCTGGCTGTAGTTCTTTCTACTCTAATTTCCGCTTGTTCTAGTTTAGACTTTCGGGGTGTAACCGTCACTTCTTCAAATGCGCAGCAATTCTATTACGTATCCACGCAAATATACAATTCGAGGGGTGAAACTGAGGCTGAAAGACAAAGTTCAGTGGAAGCTTCGACCAGATTTGGCCCATACCGGGTGGGCGACACTGTCCCCTACCGGACTGGTGCGCAGTACATTTTCGTCCCTCGATGTGACGGCAATCACCATTGGAATAACGAGGTGAGAACTATTCCCTCTCAAGCCTTATCCATTAATATTGACTGTTGACATGAGCAATATCGAAAGAACAGCCTCAGCCATTACTGCCGCAGCTGCGCTCGCCGCCATGGCACCTGGAGTAGCAATGCTGCTCGACATCGTCGAAATTCCACCGTCCGCTGCACAGCTTACGAAAGCACTATCTCTTGCCGTCGGCGTTGTAGCAGTGTTCACGATTATGATATTGCGACGATCCGTCGAGCGCATTGGGGACAGAACAACGCTTATTGTCTGTACCGTGTCCCTGATACTAGGGATCATTCTTGCAATAAGTTATTACCAAGTATCTGGCCGCATGATAGTTGATTTTGTCGCGTTTGGTGAAGAGCAACGCGTAATCCTTCCCTTATCACCGAGTGACGACCTTCAGTCCTATGAAGCCGATTTTGGTTCTTACCCAGAAGCGCTCGTGAACCCCATCGTCGGCCAGGAGGTGAGAGAAAAAATCGAGCAGGAAAATGGCTCCACAGTGCCTGCCTTGATTTTTCTCGTCTTGATGGCGCAAATTTCGCTTCTGATTGCGATCGTCGTTGCTGCTTTGAAGTTTTTGTCTTCGAATCGTGAAGCAGAAGCAGAGGCACCATAGGCATTAGGAGCTTGCGGGTTGGGTTCTCTTCTCACCCCGCCCGATCTCTTTCGCCAAATCCCGACAATAGGTCCCGAAATCGACCTGGATCGTGTGGCGCTTGGACGCGTAGAAATGGGACAGATGGATTTTCTCGTCCTCGACGATCACGCGTTCCATCTCCGCTGCGTCCGGGAGGGCGTAGTCGCCGGTGAGCGCCGCTGCGACCAGCTTGCTCTGCTGCTCCGCCAAATTCACGAGTGTCGGCAGCGGCTGCGCCAGCCCGAGGAAGAACAGGTTTTCGAAGCCCGGCTTCACCATGCGCTTGTAGAGCGGATAGGCGTTGCCCTGGGGCTGGAGTTCGGGGTCGGTGAAGAACGGAAAGCTGATCTTGTAGCCGGTGGCCCAGATGATTGCGTCGAGCTGTTCGCGGGTTCCGTCGGCGAAGATCACGCCGTCGCCGTCCAGCTTCTGAATCGCGCCCTTGGGGATCACATCGCCGCAGCCGACGCGCGCGAGAAATTCCTCCGAGACGGTCGGATGGCCTTCGAGCGGTTCATGGTCGGGCTTGGGGAGGCCGTAATCCTCCATCTTCCCGATGCGCTTCTTGATGAGCCGCTGGGCGATCTTGCGGCCGATTTTCGCGGGCATCCATGCGGGTAGCACCGCCTTGTCCGCCGGCTGGCCGTTGGCATATTTGCTCAATACCCAGACGCCGCGTCGCATGGATATGAAGAGCTTCTCCGCGATCGGCTTTTGCGACAGCTCGGACGCAATATCCATCGCCGAATTGCCGCCGCCGACCACCATCACGCACTTGCCCCGGAAATCGTAGGGCTCGAACGGATCGCCATAACTGTGGCTATGCATCTGGTGGCCGTGGAATTCGCCCGGATAGTCGGGCGTGCGCGGGTCCCAGTGATGCCCGTTGGCGACGATCAGCGCGTCGTAATCGCGGCTCTCGCCGGTCGAGAGGGTGATGCGCCATGTCCCGTCGGCTTGCCGCTCGGCCGTTTCGACGCGTGTGTCGAAAGTGATCGCGTCGCGCAGCCCGAAATGGTCGACATAGTCGTGGAAGTACTGAAGCATCTGCGCATGGTGCGGGAAATCGGGCCAGTCCTTCGGCACCGGATAATCTTCGAACGCGAGCCGGTATTTCGAGGTGTCGATATGGAGGCTCTGGTAACAGGCCGACATGCCGTTGGGATTCTTGTAATACCAGTTGCCGCCGATATCGTCCGACGCCTCGAACTGATCGTAGGTAAGGCCATGATCCTTCAGCCGCTTGGCCATGGTAAAGCCCGAACAGCCCGCGCCGATGATGCAGATGGAGGGGCTGGGCATTTCGGTGTCGGGCATGGGCGGGTTGCACTTTCCTTGTCAGAAACTTCCGATCGGAAGTTCGCCGCACCGGCCCGCACCCCCACCCCGCCTCCCACAGGGTAAACGTATTGGGAGGCGGGGTGGGGGTGCGGGCCGGTGCGGCGCTTGAGCGTAGCGAAAGTCTGACGAACACAAAAGGTCAGCCCTTCAACAGTGAGCAGGTGAAAACTGCTCCCGGCAGTTTTCAACCGAGCCTGGAGGGCTCGGCGAACCGCACACCAGGACTAACGGATTTTGCGTGGAACCCGCCGGTATTCACCGTCCCTCGGAATACGAAAGCGGATGCCCCTTTCGACAGAAAGTGTCATTGCGAGGAGCCGCAAGGCGACGCGGCAATCCAGAGCCGAGCACGAAACGCCCTGGATTGCCGCGTCGCCCCGAAGCAAGTTCGGGCCTCCTCGCAATGACGGCGCTCACCACCCCTCGGTCCCCGGCGCGCCCTTGATGGGGCCCTTGATGCTGTCCGTCACCCAGCCCGCATAGAGGCCGCCGGGTTGCGGGCGGACGCGTTCGCCGTTCAGGTAACAGGCGAGTTTTGCCGGGTAGAAGCCGAACCAGCCTGCGATCCGCGAAAAGCCGCGATCGAGATCGTCGAACGGATCGGGATAGGCGAAAGCCGCATGGCGGACGGTTTCGCCCGGGCCGATCAGATCGAAATGCACGGCCGCGCCCTTCCATTCGCAGATAGTGATATGATCGGTCGGGACGAGCCAGTCGGTGCGGACATCTTCGGGTGGGAGATAGTGGACGGGCGCGCCCGCGGTTTCGACCATATTGAGCGCGCGGCTGCTGTTCGCCAGCACGCCGTCGGCGCAAAGTATCTCGATCTCGCCCACGGTCTCGCGGACGGTGGGCGGGCGCGGATAGTCCCAGACCGATTCCTCGCCGGGGCCGGCGGGTTCGATCGCTCCGGGGCGCCGGCCGTTGTCCCAGCCCGCGCGGTGCGGGATCGCGCGGCGCAGCAGCGCCTGTTTGTCGGGCAGCGGCGGGAGGTTATCCATCGGCCGGCGCCGCCTCGCCGATCACGATATTCTCCTGCGCGAAGAAAAGACACGATCGCGCGAAATCGATAAAGCGCGCCTCGTCCTCGGCGAGGATCGCGCCATGTCTGCGCCCCGCTTCGGTCTGCGTCGCGGCGATCAGCGCGTCTTCGCTGTCATACCAGAGCTCGGCGACGCCGTCATAATCGGTCCGGTCCAGCCCGCGCCCCTCGCGCACGACCGCGTCGATCGCGGTCGCCACGGTGTGCGACTGGACATAGCGGCGGATGCCGAGCGCGTCTGCCGCGGCGCGGACGAGCGGCGCATGGGTCTCGCGCCAATAGGACTGGAAATCTTCGCGCGACAGCTCCGCGCGGCGGACGAGGCAATAGGTGAGCTTGAGCATGGGTGCGAGCCTAGCGGCTAGTGCGCGTGGTCGCCATGGGGCCCGTAGGAGAATTCGCCGATCACGAGGCTGGCGATTTCAAAGGCCCAGCGCCCGGCGATGATCCGCTCGCCGACCGGCACCGCGCTCGAGGGGACGCTGCCATAGCCGCCATTGCCGTTGCGGTCGGCCAGCGCGTCGAAATAGAGGATCTCGCCGGTGCCGTTTTCCATCTCGAGCCAGGTTTCGCCGGCATCGGTGTAGAGCACGGCGCGGACTTCGCCGGGCGCGAGCGGCGTCGCCAGCGCCTCCTCGCCGCGATGCCGGACGAGCAGCAGCTGGTGCGAATAGCCCTCACCGAAGCCGAAGACGACGCCCTCGCCCGGCGCGAGCGCGATCGAATCGACTTCCATATCGGGATCGGTGACTTCCTGCCCCGCCGCGGCGGCGAGCGGCACGACCGCGCAGGCGATGGCGATCAGGATCGGTATCAGGCGCATCGGCATCTCCCCCCGGATCGGCTTCAACGACGCGCAGGAGGATAGCAGAAACGCCCGGTCATGTCTGCGGCCCCGGTTACACGAGCGAGACGCGAAGCCATTGGCTATCCGCTTCGCTTTCGTGCACAGCGGAGGGCGATGGACTCGCCTTCCCGTTCCGACGCGCCGCCGATGGGCCTGCTCGCCCGGTTCGCGCACCGCATCCTGATCTTCATCTACCGCCGCCACGGTTTCACCGCTATCGGCACGCCGCCCGATACGCGCCGCTTCGTCATCATCGCCGTACCGCACACCAGCAACTGGGATTTCCCCAACTATGTCGGGCTGACCGACGAGCTCGGCCTGCGCACCCATTTCATGGCGAAGGACACGCTGTTCAAATGGCCGATCGGGCGCTTCATGCGGCAGGTCGGCGGCGTGCCGGTCGAGCGCTCCGCCAATCGCGACATGGTCCAGCAGATGGTCGACGAGTTCGCCCGGCGCGACGAGTTCGTGCTGACCGTCGCGCCCGAAGGGACGCGGCAGAAGGTCGCGGGCTGGCGCACGGGCTTCTACCGGATCGCCCATGGCGCGGGCGTGCCGATCGTCTGCGGCTTCATGGACTATGAGCGGAGGCGCGCCGGGATCGGCCCGGTCATCATGCCCACCGGCGATTATGCGGCGGACATGGCCCCGGCCTTCGCTTTCTATGCGGACATGCTCGGCAAGCGCGGAAGCGCCTGATCCCGCCTAGCCGTGCTCGGCGATCCAGGCGAACTCGGCTTCGATCTTCGCATCGGAGTCGGAGATCATCAGTTTCTCGATCTTGCCGCCCATCAGCGGGATCGCGCAGTGCGCTTCCATCGTCGCGTCGCAATGGCATCCCGTGCCGTTCGCGCTCAGCACCGTTTCGCCGCGCATCGCCGCCGGCATGCCGACCGGTTCGACATCGACTTCGGCGGTATAGGGCCCGCCGGGCGCGCCGCGCCAACGCTCGATCTGGCGCACCTTCTGACTGTCGCCGACCGCCGCCTGGAGCGGACCCGAAACATTGACCGGCACCGTGCGATGGATCGTGACGACGGTCGCGCCGTCCTCCTCGGTGACATCGATCTCGATATCGCGGGAGCCAAGTGCCTCGAGCTTCGCGCGGACAAGGTCCGGCCGGGTAAAGGCGGCATAGACGGCATCGACGCTCCGGGCGAAATCATGGCTGTGGCTGCTGCTTTTCATGCGCCGCTCCTACGCCCTCTCATGCGCGCCGCCAACCGTTATCCCCCATCGTCGCCGGTTCGGTCGAAAGTGCATCCAACGCCGTAACGCATTTGAAACATAAAGATTTTTCGGATCGATTTCGGGATTGGCGCGTTGATCCGATACTAGCCGCCCCGAAACCAAATGTGAGGAGTATCATCATGTTCAACGAAAACGTCACCACGCTCAACAATCTGATCGCGACGACGCTCGACAGCGTCGACGGCTATACCAAGGCCGCCGACGATGCGACGAGCGAGCGCTTCGCACAGCTGTTCCGCGAGCGAGCGGCCGAGCGGCTTCAGGTAGCCGACCAGCTCAAGGCGGAGGTCCGTCGCAAAGGCGCCGAGCCCGAAGATGACGGCACGATCCTCGCCGCCGCCCACCGCGCCTTTCTCGGTCTGCGCGATGCCGTTACCGGCACCGATGACGAGGCGATCGTCAAGGAAGTCGAACGCGGCGAAGACCATATCAAGGCGAAGTTCGAAGATGCGCTGCGCGACGACGATCTCGAACCGCAATCGCGCGCCGTGGTCCAGCAATGCTTTACCTCGGTCCAGCAGGGCCATGACCAGATGAGCGCCATCCAGAGCATCATGGACCGGGCCGACTAGCTCGCCCTAGTCTCGATACGCGAAAAGGGCCGGTCTCTCATACCGGCCTTTTTTGTGCGCTCTACACCCCGGCCGCGGTCAGCGCCTGGTCGATATCGGCGATGATGTCGTCGATATGTTCGAGGCCGATCGAGAGGCGGACATAGCCGGGCGACACGCCGGTCGCCATCTGCTCTTCGGCGGCGAGCTGGCTGTGCGTCGTCGAGGCCGGGTGGATGGCGAGGCTGCGCGCGTCGCCGATATTGGCGACATGGTAGAGCAGCTCGAGCGCGTCGATGAACGCCTTTCCGGCCTCCATCCCGCCTTCGAGCTCGAAGCCGAGCAGTCCGCCCAGCCCGCCGATCAGCACCGCCTCGGCGCGCGCCTTCTGCTCGCCTTCCAATAGCGAAGGATGGATAACGCGGGTGACGCCGTCGCGTCCGCCCAGCCAGTCGGCCACTTTCTGAGCGTTTTCGCAATGTCGGGGCATGCGCAGCGCGAGCGTCTCGAGCCCCTGGAGGAACTGGAAGGCGTTCATCGGGCTCATCGCCGCGCCGAGATCGCGCAGCAATACGGTGCGCGCGCGCAGGATGTAGGCGATCGGGCCGAGCGGCGCGGCGGCTTCGGTCCACACCGCGCCATGATAGCTGGCGTCCGGCGTGTTCAGGAGCGGCTGGCGTTCGGCGTGCTCGGCCCAGTCGAAATTGCCGCCGTCGACGATCAGCCCGCCGATCGAGGTGCCGTGGCCGCCGATATATTTGGTCGTCGAATAGACGATGATCGCCGCGCCATGATCGAAGGGCCGGGCGATCAGCGGCGCGGCCGTATTGTCGACGATCAGCGGGATGCCCATCGGCCGCCCCGCCGCGGCAATATCGGCCATGGGCGCAACGACCAGCTTGGGGTTGGGCAGCGTTTCGACATACCAGGCGCGGGTCTTGTCGTCGCTCGCATCGACAAAGGCCTGCGGATCGGCGGGATCGACGAAGCGCGTCTCGATGCCCAGGTCCTTCAGCGTGTTGGCAAAGAGATTATACGTGCCGCCATAGAGATCGGTGCCGCTGACGATATTGTCGCCCGACCGCGCGAGATTCTGCACCGCATAGGCCGAGGCCGCCTGGCCCGAGGCAACGGCGAGCGCCGCCGCCCCTCCCTCGATCGCGGCCATCCGCTCCTCGAGAATCGCCGTCGTCGGATTGCCGATGCGCGTGTAGATATTGCCGAGCTCCGAAAGCGCAAAGAGATTGGCGGCATGATCGGTGCTGTCGAACTGGTAGCTCGTCGTCTGGAAGATGGGCGGTGCGACCGAACCGGTGCCGGGATCCGCGCGCCAACCGGCGTGCAGCGCGAGCGTTTCGGGGTGGAGCGTCTTGTCGGCCATCGTCATCTCCTCTTGCGTCGCGCCGGTCCTAGCGCAGCCGGGCCGGGGAAACACCCGTCAAAATCACGCAACTTCCGGTCGGTCGCGCGCGTTGACTGGCTGAAACGACACGACAGGAGATATCCGCAATGGCGAACAGCTTTCAGGCCGATCAATATGTCGAATGGGACTGGGGACAGGGTACGGCCAAGGGCCAGATCGCTGAACGGTTCGAGCGCGAGGTGACGCGTACCATCGACGGCACCGAGGTGACCCGCAACGGTTCCGAGGACAATCCCGCTTATCTGATCAGGCAGGAGGATGGCGACCGCGTGCTGAAACTGGGTTCGGAAATCCGCGCCGCCGATTAGGGCGGGCCGTATTCCGGCTTGCGCCCCGCTCAGCTTCCGTTCAACTTGTTGCGAATAAGCGTCGATTCAGCGTTCGGTGCACAGGCGGGGAGACGGGGCGATCAGGAAACCGGGAAAGATCGGCGCTGCGCTGAGCGCGCTCGCGTTGCTTGCGGCCTGCGGCGGCGGAAGCGGCGGAAGCGGGGCGAGTTCCGCGGCGCCGCCGCCCAGCGCCAGTGCGCCGCCCCCGCCGCCTCCCGCGAGCAGCCCCTGCTCGGTCACCGCGCGTCAGCAATGGGCCGAAGCGCAGATCGACGAATGGTATCTGTTCCCCGAGACGCTGCCCGGCAACCGCAGCCCGGCCGGCTTCGCGACGGTCAGCGCCTATATCGACAGTCTCACCGCCACCGCGCGGTCCCAGGGCCGCGACCGCTTCTTCACCTTCCTGACTTCGATCGCCGAGGAGAATGCCTTTTTCGAGCAGGGCGCCAATGCGGGCTTCGGTATCCGGCTCTCATACGACAGCGCGGCCCGGCGCCTGTTCGTGTCCGAGGCGTTCGAAGGCGCGCCGGCGCTGGCCGCGGGCATAGACCGCGGCACCGAGATTCTCGCCATCGGCACGAGCAGCGCCGACCTGCGCACCGTCAGCGAGATCGTTTCCGCGGGCGGTTCGGCGGCGCTGACCGATGCGCTGGGGCCGTCATCGGCGGGCGTGCAGCGGACCCTGCGCGTCAAGGACAGCGCCAACGGTACGCGCACGTTGTCTGTGACCAAGGCCGATTTCGATCTCGATCCCGTGTCGCCGCGCTATGGCGCCCAGGTGATCAAGGACGGCAATCGCGAGATCGGCTATCTGAACCTGCGCACCTTTATCGAGACGGCCGATCCGGCGCTCACCGCCGCGTTCAACGATTTCAAGGCGCGCGGCATTACCGAGTTCATCATCGATTTCCGTTACAATGGCGGCGGGCTGGTCAGCACGGCCGAGCTGATGGGCGATCTCCTCGCGCAGAACCGGATGAACGACGTCTTCGCGCAGCTCACCTACCGCGCGAGCAAATCGGCGTTCAACTCGGTCAAGCGGATCGCGCCCAAGGCGGAATCGGTCGCGCCGACGCGGATCGCCTTTATCGGCACCGGGTCGACGGCCTCGGCGAGCGAGCTCGTCATCAACGCCTTCATCCCGTTCCTCGGGCCGAACCTCGCGCTGGTCGGCAGCGATACGTTCGGCAAGCCGGTCGGCCAGATCGCCGAGGATCGCGCCCAGTGCGACGACCGGCTCCGCATCGTCGCTTTCGCCACGGAAAATTCGGCCGGCAATGCCGATTATTTCGACGGGCTCGCGGGCAGCGTCGAAGCGAGCTGCGCGGCGGGCGACGATGTCGGCTTCCCGCTCGGCGATCCGCGCGAGAACAGCATCGCCCGCGCGCTCGATTTCCTCGCCGGGCGCAGCTGTCAGCCGATCGCCGCGACGAGCAGCGCGACGGACGTCGAGGCCGGCCAGGCCGAACCGCTCCAGCTGCGGCGCCGCACGATGCTGATGCCCGCCCGTCCCAATCCGGCACAGATCAGTTCGCCGGGGATTTTTTGAGGGGCGAAGCGGGGCGGGAACGCGCCGGACGGGTTTGGGCCGACTCGGCCGGGTCATGATATCCTGCGCCCATGTCCGGCGGTCTTGCTCTTGTGCTGTCGGGCGGCGGCGCCAAGGGCGCGTTCCAGGTCGGCGTGCTCGAGGAGCTGATCGTCCATCGCGGCGTGCGTCCCGATATCGTCGTCGGCGTGTCGACCGGCGCGATCCAGGCGCTCGGCACCGCCCAGGACGATGTGCCCGGCATGGTCGATCAATGGCTCGGCATCCGCGGCAATCGCGATATCTATCGCAGGAAGTTCCTCGGCGTGGTCGGCGGGGTTTTCGGCGCGGACTCGCTCTACAACGCCAAGCCCCTGCGCCGGCTGATCGAAGATTTCGCCGATGAGAAGAAACTGCGCGCGAGCGGCATCAATATGCTGCTCGGCGTCGTCAATCTCGGCACCGGCCAGTTCCGCACGATCGACGAGACGGTGCCGGGCATCGCCAACTGGGTCTATGCGAGTTCGGCGATGCCCGTCTTTTTCGAGCCGCTGGTCACCCAGGCGGCCGACGGCACGAAGGAGCAATGGGTCGATGGCGGGGTGCGCGACGTGACGCCGCTCTCGGCCGCGCTGGCGCAGAAGCCGCGCGGCGTGATCGTCGTCCGCGCCTCGCCCAAGCCCGGCGTTGGAGAGCCGCGCATCTTTCCGGACCTGATCCGCATCGGGCTGCGCGCGGTCGACATCCTCCAGTCCGAAGTCTCGATCAACGACACCGCGATCGCGACGCTTATTAACGATCTGATCGCCGCCCGCGAGGCGCAGTTCAAGGAACTGGAGGCGCAGGGCATCGGCGGCGAGGAGGCGGCGGCGATCCTCCGTCCGCTCGACATGCAGATCGCCGATTATTGCTTCGCCCCGATCCGCGTGATCGAGCCCGCCCGAGAGTTTTCCGGCACGCTCGAATTCGATCCGGCCAAGATCCGCGAAGCCATTGCCGCCGGCCGTGCGGCGGTGGAGCGCGAATGGAAAGCGCTTGAACCGCTGATCGGGTGATGCGCTTTCGAGCAATGCGCGGCGGGCGGATGCAGGGAACGACATTGTCAGTTGACGCGCAGCAATGCGGCGCGTGATATCCGTATCAGTAACGATACGGATCGGGGGACAGTCGTCATGGGAGACACCCAAGCGAAGATCGAACGGCAGGGCCGCTGCCTGTGCGGCGCGGTGACGATCACCGCCAAGACGGCCGGGCACGGTGTCGGCAGCTGTCATTGCGCGATGTGCCGCCGCTGGGGGAGCGGGCCGTTCATGGATGTCGATTGCGGCCAGGATGTCCGCATCGAGGGTGAGGAGAATATCACCCGCTACCAGTCCTCCGACTGGGCCGAGCGCGCCTTCTGCAGGAAATGCGGCACGAACCTCTTCTACCGGCTAAAAGAGGCCGATCACCATATCGTGTCGGTCGGGCTGTTCGAGCCGGAGGACGAGATGGCGCTCAAGCTCGAAGTCTTTATCGACGAGAAGCCGGATTTCTATAGCTTTGCCGGAGACGCCCAGAAACTGACCGGGGCGGAGCTGTTCGCGATGATGCAGGGGCAGGACTGACCGGATGACGGCCGATGCGGCCATCCGCGACGACACGGCCGCGATGATGCGCGTCCTCGAGGCGGCCGGCGAGCGGGGCGTCGATATCGTGCCGATCGTGTTCGAGTGCTTCTTCGCCGCCTTTCCCGAGGCCCGCGCGCTCTTCCCCAATCTCGAGGCCGCGGCCGGGCGGATGGTCAACGAAACGCTCGAGGCGATGCTCGGGCTCGCCGAAAACGCCTGGTGGGTCGAGACGACGATCGTCAATTTCGTCGACCTCCACCGCAACTATGGCGCGATTCCGGACGCGCAATGGACGGCCTGGGTGGACATGACGGTCGATGCGCTGGCCGAGGCCGCGGGTGAGGGCCCGGGTGCCGAGGGCGAACGCGCCTGGCGGCGGCAGGCCGAGCGGCTGAAGGCGATGATCGCCGCCGCATAGCCGCGTCCGCCGCCCTGGTCCCTCCGGCCCGCTTGCAAGGGATGCCCGGGCCTGTCAGGTTCGCCGCCGCAAACTCCGGACGAGGACCGAAACGATGAGCGAAGAGACGCTGGAAGGCCGCTGCCTGTGCGGTGCGGTGACGGTGACCGCGACGCCCGCGCGGCCGCATATTGGGGCCTGTCATTGCGCCATGTGCCGCCGCTGGGGCGGGATCGCCTTTGCCGGCGTACAATGCGGCGAGAATGTCGCCTTCACCGGCGAAGAGCATATCGCGCGCTACGCCTCGTCCGCCTGGGCCGAGCGCGGCTTCTGCAAGCGATGCGGCACCAACCTCTTCTATCGCTTCACGCCCGCGAACAATTATTCGCTCACCGCCGGGCTGTTCGACGACACGGGCGCGCTGACCCTGGACGAACAGATCTTCATCGACGAAAAACCGGACTGGTACGATTTCGCGCAGGACACGCCGAAAAAGACCGGGCCCGAGATTATCGCGGAGGCGAAGGCGGCGGGTTTCGAATTCGAGTAGCAGGCGATGCCGCTTCGCCGGTCCGGCGCGGCGGATGCGGCGCGGAAAGTGGCGAAGGTTGCGGGCATAGGGGGGGCTGAGCGCGAAAATCGCCGGAAAACGGGCGTTTCGGGCCGACCCCGTCCCGAACGGCGCAACTTCGAGCCAACTTGCGCCAGCTTGTGCCGCGGGCACGCGGCGATCGGGAGACGGACGCCCGCCCGGGCGTCCCGCGCCGCATGCCGCCCATTGACCCTTTGGAAAGGAAAAAATGGCATGATTCCCGCATCATGCCGCCGGAGATCGCCGCCCTGATCGACAAGCCCTGGCTGCTGGCGATCGTCCTCGGCGCCGGCGCGGTGCTCGGCATCGCGGTCGAGCGGTTCGTCGAAAGCCTGAAACGCGCCGAACGCCGCGCCTATTGGAAGGGGCGCAATTCCGCCAAAAAACGATCCGGCGCTTCTGGTGCGGGCGGGGCGAAGGGCGCGACCGATCTCGCCGCCGACCAGCTGCGCACCGTGATGCAGGCCAGCTTCCGCGCCCGGCCGCTCCTCAACAAGCCCGAGCGGCGGCTGCTCGGCGTGATCGACGCGGCGCTCGCGGCGGAAAACCCGGGCTGGCGCGCGATGGGGCAGGTCAGCCTGGGCGAGATCCTGTCGAGTACGGACAAGGACGCCTATTTCGCGATCAACTCGAAGCGCGTCGACCTCTTGATCGTAGACGCCGACTGCCAGCCGCTCCACGCCGTCGAGTTCCAGGGCGCGGGCCATCACACGGGCAAAACCGCCGCCGCGCGCGACGCGGTGAAGAAGGAAGCCCTGCGCCGCGCCGGGATCGGCTATGTCGAAGTCGTCAAGGGCGACACGCCCGCCGAGGTGCGCGAGATGGTGCGGAAGCTTGTGGGGCGGGTGGCGAGCGGGGCGGGGTGATTGGGTGGAAGGTGAGGCGGTCAGGCGGCCTTCGGCGCCGGCGCTCCCCGCAGCAATCCTTCGGCGGACAGGTCTTCGTCGATATCGGGCCAATGGATGCCATAGCCGCCGCCCGCAATCTCCCAGTGCGCGCGCTGATCGGGCGAGGCATCGAACAACCGCGGATACCAGGCGAGCGGCACCGCGATCGTGCGCCCGTCCTTGAGATCGACGATCAGCCGGTCTTCGTCGAAGCGCACGTCATGGATGCGCTCATCCGTCTTGAGAGCCGAAATAGCCATGCCATGCTTTTAGCAGGCTTTCGCGATTGTCGCGAACGATATCGAACAGCGCGGCCAGCTCCCTGGCGTTGAAGCCGAAATTGCGGGCGATCGCCGGATCGTCCAGCCACACCTTCGCGCTCGCCCCGCCCTTGTCGGCATGCACATGCGGCGGCTCGTTGGGCTCGTGGCTGTAGAAATAGAGGCGATAGCCGGACTGGCGGAGCACGGTGGGCATGGGCGAGCCATGCCACATTCGCTCGGTAAAGTCGCTTGGGAACGAAGGCCGATTTTCCAAATGACGAGCACTTAGGCTGGCGCGCGATGGGGCAGGTGTCGCTGGGCGAGATCCTGTCGAGCCCGGACGACGACGCCTATTTCGCGATCAATTCGAAGCGCGTCGACCTGCTGATCGTCGACGCCGACTGCCGCCCGCTCCACGCCGTCGAATTCCAGGGCGCGGGCCACCACACGGGCAAGAGCGCCGCCGCGCGCGACGCGGTGAAGAAGGAAGCCCTGCGCCGCGCCGGGATCGGCTATGTCGAGGTTGTGAAGGGCGAC
Organism: Parasphingopyxis algicola; assembly: GCF_013378075.1. Classification (GTDB taxonomy): domain Bacteria; phylum Pseudomonadota; class Alphaproteobacteria; order Sphingomonadales; family Sphingomonadaceae; genus Parasphingopyxis; species Parasphingopyxis algicola. The sequence continues at coordinate 2,489,770 of NZ_CP051131.1, forward strand.
ACGCCGGCCGAGGTGCGGGAGATGGTGCGGAAACTGGCGGGTCGGGTGAGGAGTGGGGCGTAGAAATGGAGCGGGGCGCGTCATGCGCTGAGCGGATCATCGACGCTCCTACGTTGCAAGGAATTTGGATGATGGCACCAGTGACCCCTTCCAACGTTTATGATACTTGCTTTGAAGTGGGCACCGAATATTCAAGATTAAAGGCCGTCTGGAATCAGGAAAACATACCTGTCATTTTGCGACGTGGCCTAAAAGGCCAACGCCTGCGGCTAAGATTACCGTATGCTAAGTCTAACTATTCTTGGCTAAGAAATGAACGGCGGACAAAGCCAGATTGGAAGCCCAGCGAGAGATACTGGGAAATTCCAAAAGCTTGGTTTAATGATTTTGTCGACCGTGCGCTCGAATGCTACGGACGCGTTTATGTCATTCAACCCTATCGGGAGCAGGAGATTTGCGCTCCAGCTTGTATGAACGCGACTGGGCATGAATGTCAGTGCTCTTGCATGGGAGCCAACCACGGCGTTGGCAATAATGGTAGCTGGTTTGAGGTTTCTGAGACGTTTGCCACGCGCTGGGGTTCACAAGAAGTAGCGTGCAGGCTTTTAACGGCGACTAACTGAAAGAACACGACGCAAGCAGCGCACATGTTGAAGGGATAGGAATGCCGAAAGGACCATCTCTTACCGATGAAGAAAAGCGCATTGTCAAAGCTCTAAGTGATTCCGACGAGCGGAATCAGGACATCCACGTGCTGATAAATATCGGCCGAACCCCGACAGTGAATTTTGGCAGGCTAAGTGGGATTGCCGATTGGGACATAGAGCCTGCTTCTGAAGACGAAGTTGCAAAGTTTCGATTTGAGAAATCTCTGACCGATCTCCGAACGGGTCTATCGCCATTCACTGATGAGCGACTTGTGCGGTCGCGCGAGGCTATGCTTCTTGCAGTGCAACTTTTCAACAACCCGCTTTTGAATTTTAAGGTCGAAGTATTTGCCGTTCTAGCGAACATTGCTTGGACGTATTTGCTCCACGAATTTTATGTCCGAAAAGGCGTTCAGATCGAGGACGAGCAGGGCCACTCTCTGCTGTTGAGTCAAATGATCGCGCGGGACGATTGCCCGTTAAAGCCCGATGTAATCAAGAATCTGGGTGCCATGAAAATACTGCGTGATGAAGTTGAGCACAAGGTCCTCGGCTCTTTAGGCCGTTCTTTTTATACGCTTTTTCAATCTAACTGCCTGAACTTCGAAGTCGCCATCTGTGAACTTTTTGGAGAACAGTTATCGCTGGGTGACCAGCTGACGTACTCTTTGCAGTTCTCAAAACTCGCGATCGAGCAAATCGAGGTTTTGCAGAAATACGATATAAACCCTGCGATCCAAGCGATCGATGAGAAGATCAGCGGTGAGTTGGGCCTTACAGGAAAAGAAGGCGCGGGGTATCAGTTCAAAGTATCGTATTCGCTGCAAAAGTCGCCGAAAGGCGGTGCCAATTTCGTCTTCACTACAACGAATCCGCAATCGGCCAATACCCATAACGTTGTCATGGAAAAGGTTCCGGCGGACGAACTGTGGCCTTACAAGCCGAGGGCCGTTATTGACCTTGTTAGAGAGGCGACCGGGTCAGACTTCAATGGCCACCACCACACTTTAGCTTGGAAAAAAACCGGTGTACGACCTCCGCACAAATCCGACAAACCAAAATCGACCAAAAAGGAATTTTGCACCTTCCATACGGCGCATGGCGACTACACCTATTCGCAGGCGTGGGTTGACCTTCTGATCCAAATTGCAGGTGATCAAGACGAATTCAACAAACTCAAGGCCTACAAACCGAAACAATAGGTTGTCCGATTCGGCGAGTTTACTGTCTCACGCCTTCACGTAAAGCTTCCCACCCTCTTCCTTAAACTTCTCGCTCATCTCCGCCATTCCGGCTTCGGCGCCGGCCTCATCCAAATCCGCTTGGGCTGAGCCTGTCGAAGCCCTGCCCTTCACTTTTTCGTCGGATGAAGAAAAGGACGACCCTTCGACAGGCTCAGGGTGAGCGGTGTTGGTGGTGTCGGCAGCAAGAAAGCTGTCAGCCCCCTGATTCTGCTTCGCCGCGAACTCCCTGACCTCCTGGCTGATCTGCATCGAACAGAATTTCGGCCCGCACATCGAGCAGAAATGCGCGGTCTTGGCGCCCTCCGCCGGGAGCGTCTGGTCGTGGAAATCTTCCGCCGTGTCGGGGTCCAGCGACAGGTTGAATTGGTCGCGCCATCTGAACTCGAAGCGCGCCTTGCTCAGCGCGTCGTCTCTCACCTGCGCGGCGGGGTGGCCCTTCGCCAAGTCTGCGGCGTGGGCGGCGAGTTTGTAGGTTACTACGCCGACTTTCACATCGTCGCGGTCGGGCAGGCCGAGATGTTCTTTCGGCGTCACGTAGCAGAGCATCGCGGTGCCGTACCAGCCGATCTGGGCGGCGCCGATGCCGCTCGTGATATGGTCGTAGCCGGGGGCGATGTCGGTGGTGAGGGGCCCGAGCGTGTAGAAGGGCGCTTCGCCGCAGGCTTCGAGCTGCTTTTCCATATTTTCCTTGATCTTGTGCATCGGCACATGGCCGGGGCCCTCGATCATCACCTGCACGTCCTGCTCCCAGGCGACCTTGGTCAGCTCGCCCAGCGTATAGAGTTCGGCGAACTGGGCTTCGTCGTTGGCGTCGTAGATCGAGCCGGGCCGCAGGCCGTCGCCGAGGCTGAAGGCGATGTCGTACGCCTTCATGATCTCGCAGATTTCGGGGAATTTCTCGTAGAGGAAGCTCTCCTTGTGATGGCTGAGGCACCATTTCGCCATGATCGATCCGCCGCGGCTGACGATGCCCGTCATGCGTTTGGCGGCCATGGGGACATAGGGGAGGCGAACGCCGGCATGGATGGTGAAATAATCGACGCCCTGCTCGGCCTGCTCGATCAGGGTGTCGGCGAAAATCTCCCAGGTCAGGTCCTCGGCGACGCCGCCGACCTTTTCGAGCGCCTGGTAGATCGGAACGGTGCCGATGGGCACCGGGCTGTTGCGGATAATCCACTCGCGGGTGTCGTGGATATTGCGGCCGGTCGAGAGGTCCATGACCGTGTCGGCACCCCAGCGGATCGCCCAGACCATCTTGTCGACCTCGCTCGCCACGTCGGAGGCGACGGCGGAGTTGCCGATATTGGCGTTCACTTTCACCAGAAAATTGCGCCCGATCGCCATCGGTTCGCTCTCGGGATGGTTGATATTGTTGGGGATGATCGCGCGGCCCCGGGCGACCTCGTCGCGGACGAATTCGGGGGTGACGTATTCGGGGAGGGAGGCGCCGAAGCTCTCGCCCTCGCCGAGCTTGGTGCGGGCCTGTTCGGCGACGAACGCGCGGCCGAGATTCTCGCGCTCGGCGACATATTCCATTTCGGGGGTGATGATGCCTTTGCGGGCATAATGCATCTGGGTGACATTCTGCCCGGCTTTGGCGCGCAGCGGGCGTTTGACGACATTGGGGAAGGGGTCGACGCCGCCCGAGCGGTCCGGGCCGAGCTGGCCATTGTCTTCGGGCCTGGTCTCGCGCGCATCATAACTCTCGACATCGCCGCGCCCGACGATCCAGTCGCGCCGCATCGCGGGGAGCCCCGCCATGATATCGATATGCGCTTCGGGGTCGGTATAGGGGCCGGAGGTGTCATAGACGCGGACCGGGTCCTCGCCCTCTTCGAGATGGATCTCGCGCATCGCGACGCGCACGCCGGAACCCGTCTGGGCGGCGACGTGGATTTTCTTCGAGCCGCGGATCGGGCCGGTCGTGACGCCGATTTCGGTGCGGGCCGGCCCTTCGGCGTCGCTCAGGATAAAAGTGTCTGCCATGGATGCGCTCCTATACTGGTTTCGGAGCGAGGCCGGATTTCGGATGAAAGCCGCTCCCTCCCTCCGCCGGTGTCAACCGGATCAGGTTCTGCGGGTCGCGAGCCCTCACACTCTCGCCTCTCAACCGCATCGGTGCGGTCCCCCGGGGAATGGAGGCACGATAGGCGAAACGGATCGGCTTGTCATGGCTTTTCGATGTGACGGCAGCCGTTAGAATGTGCACAAGGGCTTTTGGGGAATACCGAAAACAGGAGAATGTCCGTGAAGAAATCGATCACCCTTTTTGCGTGCGTGTCCGCGCTGGCGGCCGCGCCGGCGCTCGCCCGGCCGATGACGCCCGAGGATGTGAGCCGCCTCGCCGATGTCGGCGGGATCGCGGTGTCGCCCGATGGCGCGCGGATCGCATTCGGGCGGGGCCAGCTGCCGGACATACTCTCGGGCGCGGAAAACGGGTCGACCGATACCAGCCTGCACGTCGCGACCGCCGCGATGGCGGCGCAGGACTTCCTGCCCGAGGGGATGGACGTGGGCGGCATCCGCTTCTCGCCGGACGGCCGGATGATCAGCTTTCTCTGGAAGGACGAGGACGACGAGGATGCCCATGCCGCGCTCTACGGCATTCCCGTCGCGGGCGGCGGCCATCGCCGGCTCGCCGAAATCGAGGGCGCCGATATCCGCAGTTATGAATGGGCGCCGGATTCGCGCAGCGTCTATGTGATCGCCCGCGCGGCGACCGATCCGCGCCGCCATGCCGAGAGCGAGGCCGGGTTCAACGCGGTGATCTACGAGGAGGAGCAGCGGTTCCACCGGCTGTTCGCGGTGACGCCGGGCAGCGATGCGGAGCCGCGCGCGCTTGAGATAGAGGGGCATGTGACGGAGCTGCGCGTCGCGCCCGACGGCGACTGGCTGGCGCTGCGCTGGGCGCCGACGACGCGGGTCGACGACAGTTTCACCGCGCAGCGCGTCGTGATCGTCGATGCCGATGACGGCGCGATCCGGACGACGGTCGAGACGCCGGGCAAGATCGACGATTTCGAGATTTCGCCGGACGGATCGATGCTGTCGCTGATCGCGGCGGTCGACCAGCATGATCCCGCGCCGACGACCCTGCATCTCGTTAACGCCGCGACCGGCGCCTTCACCGCGGTCAATGCCGGCGCGGCCGAGGCGGTCGTCGACACCGAATGGCTGGCCGACGGCCGGCTCGCCGCCGCCGTGCATGTCGGCGCGCAAAGCGAGCTGCGCTTCTACGATGCCAGCGGCGCGCAGACCGGCACCGTCGATCCGGGCGCGCTCATCTTGCGCCGCATCGAGGCGGCGGGCGACCGGCTGGCCGCGGTCGCCGATGCGCCGGCGCATCCCAATGAGCTCTTCCTGCTCGACGGCGGCAGCTTCGCACGATGGACGACGCTCAACCCCTGGCTCGCCGATATCGATATGGGCGCGCAGCGCACGATGACCTATCAGTCGCGCGACGGCCATACGATCGAGGGCATCGCGATCGAGCCGGTCGGCGGTGCGCCCTCGGGCGGCGCCCCGACCATCCTCACCGTGCATGGCGGGCCCGAAGCGCATTATTCGAACGGCTGGCTGACCCGCTATTCGATGGCCGGGCAGGTTGGAGCGGGCCAAGGCTATGCGATCTTCTACCCGAACTATCGCGGCAGCACCGCATACGGCACGGACTTCTCCAAGCTCCACCAGGGCGATTATGCGGGCGGCGAATTCAACGATCTGGTCGACGGCATCCAGGCGCTGGGCGCGGAAGGCCTGGTCGATCTCGAGCGGGTCGGCATAACCGGCGGCTCCTATGGCGGCTATGCGACGGCCTGGGGCGCGACCGCGCTGACCGAGCATTTCGCCGCCGCGGTGATGTTCGTCGGCATCTCGAACCAGATCTCCAAATTCGGCACCGGCGACATTCCGAACGAGATGTATCTCGTCCATTCGCGCGCCTGGCCGTGGGAGGACTGGCAGGCGATGCTCGAGGTCAGCCCGATCTTCCATGCCGGCCAGGCGCAGACGCCGATCCTCATCCTGCATGGCGAGGAGGATACGCGCGTCGATCCCGGCCAGAGCTACGAACTCTACAACGCGCTCAAGATCCGGACCGAAACGCCGGTCCGGCTCGTCCTCTATCCGGGCGAGGGCCATGGCAACCAGCAGGCCGCCGCGCGCTACGATTACAATGTCCGGCTGATGCGCTGGATGGACCATTATCTGACCGGCCCCGGCGGCGAGCCGCCCGCACCGCGCATCGAACTGCCGGAGGGCATGATCGAGGCGGAGGCGGGCGAATAGGCCGGACCGCAGTGCGAGGGCGCGCCGCTCCGGCGCGGCCTCCTCGGCCCGCCGGCCTCAGGCGAAGGGCGTGGCGAACTCGAGGCGGATGCCGCCGGGGATCGCGCACATGAAATGGCGGACCGCCGATCCTTCGGACAAGGCGCCCGGCTCGCTCTCGATCGACGCACCGGGCCAGTTGCGGACTTTGGAACAGGCGATATCGAGCGCCTCATCGTCCGCGACCTGGATCGCCAGGTGGTGCAGGCCCGCGTTGCGCCTGCGGTCGAACGGAATCGCGGTCGCCGGATCGTCGAGCTGCCATAGCGTCAGCAGCGTATGACCGTCCGAAAGGAAATGGGACGGATAGTCGGGATCGCCGCCGACGGTGCGATAGCCGAGCGCGTCGCGGAAGAATGCGTGCGTCGCTTCGAGATCGGGGACGGCAAGGCCGACATGGTGGACGCCCTGGGTCAGGGATTCGGTCATCGGATATCTCCATTATGCGTGAATGTTCGGGGGAAGTGTCAGGCCGCCGGGCGGTTCAGCGCGATCCATTCGGCTTCGGTGAAGCGCGGCGTGATATGCTGCGGGCAGTTCCAGTCGAACCCTATGACGTCGATCAGATAGGCCCGCTCGGGAATCGCCTTGTAGCGATCGGGCGTGAGCGCGGCGACGCGGTCGGGATCGTCGTCGCCGGAAACGATCCGGGCACGGCCGAGCAGTTTGAGCCGGCGGCGGTTCGGATAGTCCATCAGGAACAGCGAAACGCGCGGCTCAATCGTCAGATTGGCGGTGCTGACATGCTGGCGGTTGCCGCGATAGTCGGCAAAGCCGAGCCGGTTATCCGACAGGGTTTTGAGAAAACCGGCCGGCCCGCCGCGATGCTGGACATAGGGCCAGCCCTCTTCGGTGACGCTCGCCATGTAGAAACTGTCTCGGGCGGCGATGAAAGCGATTTCCTTTTCGGTCAGCCGGTCGGGTCCGCCTTCGCCCCCGCCTTCCATGCGGGCATAGGCCGTGCGCGATCCGTCGCGCCGCTGCAGTTCGCGAATCGAATCGGTGAACAATGTCCGGACGTAATTCTGCGCCATGGCTGTCTCTCCGTTTCGCGGGGCGGCTGTCGGTCAAGGCGATTGCGCGCCGCCGGTGGATTGCCAGACGGATACAGAATTGCAGAAATATCGATAATCCTGTAATTTGGCAGGACACTATTTCAGATAAAGAAATAATAGATGGATCGGCTGCTCTCGCTCGAAATGTTCGTCGCCGTTGCCCGCGAGGGCGGCTTCGCGGCCGCCGCGCGCCGATTGCGGGTTTCGGCGTCCTCGGTGACGCGCGGCATCGCGGCGCTCGAACAGCGGCTTGGCGTGTCGCTCTTTCACCGGTCCACGCGTGCGGTGAAACTGACCGAAGAGGGCGCCGACCTGCTCCCGCGGGCCGCGGCCATCCTGGACGATGTCGCCGACGCGGAGCGCATCGCGGGCGGGCCCTCTGCTGAACCGCACGGCCGGCTCGTCGTCACCGCGCCGGTCCTTTTCGGCCGCCTGCATGTTCTCCCCGTTGTCGGCGAGCTGATCGATCGCTACCCCGCGCTCGACATCGATATGATGCTGGTCGACCGCAATGTACGGATTGTCGAGGAAGGGATCGATGCCGCCGTCCGGATCGGCGAGCTGTCCGATTCCGCGCTGCGCGCCGTCCGCATCGGCGCGGTGCACCCGGCCATTGTCGCCAGTCCCGCCTATCTCGCCAGATTCGGTACGCCCGAAACGCCAGCGGATCTCGATCGCCACAGACTGATCGCATCGAGCGGTCCGCGCGCGCTCTCCGAATGGCGTTTCGGCCAGCCCGCCGCCCGGCCGCCGCGCCCGCGGCTGCGGGTCAACACCGTCGATTCGGCGCTCGCCGCGGCCGAAGCCGGCATCGGCATCGCGAGCCTGCTCAGCTATCAGGCCGCGCCGGCGCTGCAGGCGGGCCGGCTGGTCGAGCTGCTCCGGTCCGAGCGCGGCGGGACACAGCCGGTCCATCTGCTCTTTGCCGAGACCCGTTCGGGCATTCCGGCGGTTCGCCGGTTCATCGAGGCGATGCGAGAGCGCGGCCGGGCGCACGGGTGGGGCGGCTAGATCGACGGCGCAAGCTGGCCGTACTCCGCATCGGTGCCATCGCCGCGCTGCCGCCGCTTCATTCGGCCGCCGCGGCCTCCGTTTCCGGGGCCTCCTCCGTCTCGCCCGCATAGACGAACTCGGCGCCCTCGACATAGATCGCCGGAATGACGTCGCACTCGGTCCAGTAATCCTGGGTATGGCGCCATTCGGGCTTGTCGCCGGCCTTGGGCAGCAGGTGCATGTCGCGCATCAGGTAATTGGGGTTGAAGTCCTCGGGATCGACCCAGGGGCCGATCGTCATGTCGGCGTCTTCGGGGCGCAGCGCGACCTCGACCCGGGCGGCGCCCGTTGCGTCCATATGGCCCAGCAGGCGGCAGACGAAATCGGAGACGATATCGACGCGTAGCGTCCAGCTCGCGCGGAAATAGCCGAAGATCCAGACCATGTTGGGCACGCCGGTGAACATCATGCCGCGATAGGTGATCGTTTCGGGCCAGCTGACGGGTTCGCCGTCGACGGTGAAAGGGATGTCGCCGAGCACCGACAGGTTGAAGCCGGTCGCGGTGACGATAATGTCGGCCGCGATCTCCTCGCCCGAGGAGAGCAAGACGCCCTTTTCGGTGAAGCGGTCGATCGTATCGGTGACGATGCTCGCCTTGCCGCTGGCGATCCCCTGGAACAGGTCGCCGTCGGGGATAAAGGCGAGCCGCTGCTGCCAGGGCCGGTACTTCGGAGTGAAATGTGTTTCGATATCGAAGTCTTCGCCGAGAAATTCGCGCACGCCCTGGAGCAGCTCCTCCTTCACCACTTCCGGTTCGGTCTTGCAGCGGCTCGTCGTCTGCAGCTGGTCGAACAGGATCTTCTTGCGGACGATCGGATGGATGATTTCCTCGTCGATCTCGATCTCGCGCAACGTGTCGGCCAGCTCGTTGGCGTTGGGGGCGGGCCAGAAATAGGTCGGCGAGCGCTGGAGCAAAGTCACATGCTCCACCTCTTCGGCAATCGCCGGGACGAGGGTCGCCGCCGTCGCCCCCGACCCGATGACGAGTACGCGCTTGTCCTTGAGATCGGCGTTCTCGGGCCAGAGCTGCGGATGGATGATCTCGCCTTCGAAATCGTCCATCCCCTCCCATTCGGGCGTGTAAGGGTTTTCATGGCTGTAATAGCCTTGGCACATCCAGAGGAAATTGGCGGTGAAGCGTTTTCGCGCGCCCGTTTCATTCTCCGTCGCCTGGAGCGTCCACAGATTGTCGGCGCGCGAGAAATGGGCGGCCGTGATCGTGTGGCCGTAGCGGATATGCTGATCGATCCCGTTCTCCTCGATCACCTCGCCCATATATTTGAGGATCTCCTCGGCGCTGGCGATCGGGGCCGAGGTCCAGGGCTTGAAGCGATAGCCGAAGGTGTAGAGATCGCTGTCCGAGCGGATGCCCGGATAGGTGTGCGTCACCCAGGTGCCGCCGAACGTGTCCTTCTTTTCGAGGATCAGGAAACTCTTGCCCGGGCACTGGTTCTGCAGGTGCCAGGCCGCGCCGATCCCCGATATGCCCGCGCCGACGACGAGCACGTCCACATGGATCGCATCAGGGCTCGCATCAGGGGTCGCATCGCCCGTCACATCCGTCTGTCGGCTCGGCATATCCATTTCCGCTCTCCCTCGATGCTGCACTTTTGCTGCGCAGCATGGCGAGCTGCATTGACATGAGTCAAATCGCGCGGCTTTCGGAAAGCGCGATCCCGCGCGCCGCAGGCTCAATCGGCCGGCCTGGCTCCGAACCCGGCGGCCGCGTAGAGCGCGGCCGCCGCGAGCAGCATCGCGCTTCCGACAAAGGGGCCGACCGCGGCGTAGATCAGCGCCGCATCGGCCGCGAGCAGAAGCGCGCAGCCGAACAGCAGCGTCCGGAGCGAAGCGATGCCGAACCAGGCGGCGGCGAACAGCCCGGCGGCGATCGCCAGCCAGTGGAGGGAGGGAAAGAGCCAGATCGTCGGGATCGCGCGGGCGAAGAAGGACCGGTCGGCCAGGCCGTCCACCCAGGCCGAAATCTCGGCAAAGCCGGTGAAGTGGAATGCGGCGGTAACCAGCAATGTCAAACTGCCGAGCGCGACGAGCGCGATGGTTCCCGCGCGCTTCATCGATTCACCCTGTTCGCGCACGGCACATCAGTCGCCCGCGTCCCAGCCCTGTTCGCTGCACTCGAACACGATACCCTCGCCCTCGCTCTCGACGACGGACACCAGCCCGTAATAATCGTACATCACCCCGTCCTCGCCGAGCGTGGTGCGCCGCATGCTCCCGTCCGGATTGACCGGATAGCCGGCATCGCCCAGCGCCGCGGCGACCGTTTCGACCGGTGCTTCGAAATGCACCCGCATGGCCGTCGGAAAATCAGTTCGTGGCAGAAATTTGTACGACACCGCATCGACTGGCAGGTCGAGCCACGATCCTTCGAAGCCGACATAGATCGTGTACCGGTCTTCGCCCGGATGGGGCAGGATGACGCTCGGATAGACGGCAATGCCCGCCACCTCGAAATTGCGGTTCGAGACCGGCTCCACCTCCATTTCGTCCTCGAACCGGAAACTGTCTTCGAGCAGCATCGTGCGCCCGGCATCGGTCAGGAAGTTGCAATTGGCCGCGTCGCTCGTGGTGAGGATGGCGTCCAGCGCCGGCGGTTCGGGCGCGGCCTCTACCGCTTCGCCGACCTCCGCGTCGGACGGCTGCGTCTCCGCTTCGGGCGCGGTCCCGGAACAGGCTGCCAGAAGCAATAGGCCGACTGCAGCCCCACCCGATTTCGTTTTCATCGTCGCCATCCCCCTTGAAGAAACCCGGCGCGCAGATTTTCTTCCGCATTAACAATTGTCAAGCTGTACGGCGCATGGCGCGGGTGCCGTTCGCAGTTCGGAACCAAATACCGGTTATTCGCTACGCGGATCGCCGACGCAGCCGTCGGCCCGGAATTGTCCCGGTTGCTTGCGATCAGCGCGGAGCGTTACCTTGCCGCAGCACGGAAATTTGTAGACCTCCATATGGTCGCCCCGGCCATCCGAGGTCATGAGATGGTCCGCGGCATTCGGGTGCCAACGCCCATTTTCCGCGAAGAAATTCCGGATGGTTTCGGCCTCCATCCGTAAATCGGCCGCTGCGGCGTTCGTATCCGCTGCCGGCATCGCGTCCGCTTCTTCTTCTTCCAAGTCGCCGACGCGTTCTTTCAAAATGGGTTCGACGGTGGTTTCCAGCGCGAGCAGGCGAGCGCGATCATATTCGGTCGCTGCGCGTTCCGCCGCGCGACTGGCCGCGACGAACCGCAGGACAACCGCGGTCACCGCCGGCACCGATGGCGGCCGCGCATTCGCCCAGTCTTCGGCGGCGCGCAAATCATCGCCGGTGATCAAAAGGCTTGCCGGCTCGCTGCGGTCCACCCACCGCCTGGCCAGCCCAAGCAGTCGCGAATGTTCGCGAAGCCAGACGATATCGTCACTCAACGCGTCGCAAAGGCTGCGTACCGCATTGTCGAACCGGTCGCTTTCGGTGGCGAATATGTAGTTGAGCCGTGCCAGCATCGGCGGGATATCGGCGCCCGCTACATCGTCGATCACGATCGGGGCGATCTTCTTGTCCAGCGAATTGGCGAATTCCACCTCCCACTGACAGACCTCGGATCGCGCAGAATGCGGACTGAGAAGGAAAACAATCGAATCCGCCTGGACGATCAACTGTTCCAGGCGGTCACGCCAGGCTTCCGTCGGCAGAATATCGTCGAGATCGCGGAGCGTATGGAAGCCTTCCGATTGCAGCCGCGCGACGAGCCGTTCCGCGATGTCGCGGTCTCGTCTCGAATAGGAGACGAATACGCCGCCCTTTTCGTCTTCTGACACCGGCACTCCCTCCGCCCGTTACAGGTCTCTCACACGCCAGTCGGCCTTAGAGTCGGAGGTCGAGCTGGTCCAGAGTGTCGCTGTCCCTCGCTTCTTCCTCCTTTTCACCGAACCCCGACATGGTGAGGCCGAGCAGGCGCACGCCGCGCGGATCGGGGATCAGCGTGTCGAGCAGGTCGATGCCGATCGCGAGCAGCGCGTCGCGGCTGGCGACGGGTTCGGCCAGCGAGCGGGCGCGGGTCGGGGTTTCGAAGTCCGCATAGCGTAGTTTGAGTGTCACGGTACGGCCATAGCTTTCGCCCTTTTCGGCGCGCTCCCAGACCGTGTCGGCCACCTCTTCGAGCTTCGCGATCATCGCGTCGCGGTCGTGCAGGTCCTCGCCATAGGTGCGTTCGGCGCCGAGCGACTTGCGGATGCGGTTGGGCTTGACCTGGCGGTCGTCGATGCCGCGGGCGGCGCGGTAATAGTATTGCGCGCTCTTGCCGAATTGGGCCTCGAGGAATTCGATGCTCTGCGCGCGCAGGTCGGCGCCCGTTTCGATGCCGAGCCGCTTCATCTTCTCCGCCGTTTTGGGCCCGACACCGTGGAAGCGGCGGACGGGAAGCCGGGCGACGAATTTCGGGCCCTGTTTCGGCGTCACGACGCAGATGCCGTCGGGCTTGTTCTGGTCCGAAGCGATCTTGGCGAGGAACTTGTTGTACGAGACGCCGGCCGAGGCGGTAAGCCCCGTCGCGTCCCTGATCCGCGCGCGGATCTCCTCGGCGGTCGCGGTCGCGGTCGGGAGTTTGCGATAGGCGGTAACGTCGAGATAGGCCTCGTCGAGCGAGAGCGGTTCGACGAGATCGGTATAGCTTTTGAAGATGCCGCGGATCTGGTTGGAGACCGCCCGGTAGATATCGAAGCGCGCGCGCACGAAGACCAGGTCCGGGCAGCGGCGCTTGGCGGTGACGGAGGGCATGGCCGAACGCACCCCGAACTCGCGCGCCTCGTAGGAGGCCGCCGCGACCACCCCGCGCCCGCTCGACCCGCCGACCGCTACCGGACGCCCACGCAGTTCGGGATTGTCGCGCTGTTCGACCGATGCGTAGAAGGCGTCCATATCGATATGGATGATCTTGCGCGGGCGCGCATCTCCTTGGGCGTCGTCGGGCGGCATATCGGTCACTGCGCCATTATGCCGCCAATCCGCCCGCAAGCCAGCCCGGCGGCGCCGGGCGATTTAAATCCACGGTCCGGCTCCCCATAAAGGACGGATGCCGCGCCGTTATCAGGATATCTACCCATCCGACCCGCTTGTGCGGAGCGAGGATGTGATCCGGCCGCGCGCCGCCGATCTGCTGACGCTCGAATTTTTCGAAGCGCCGCCGGCCCGGATGCCGACCGAGATTTTCGACCAGCACCATATCCTCATCAACCTGAAGGAGGAGCCGCACCGGGTCGAGAATTGGCGGAACGGCGAGCATCGCGATTTCACCTATCGCCGCAACGAGATCGTCGTGACGCCGGCCGGGATCGAGAGCGGCTGGCGGTGGCATGTGCGGTCCAGGGTCATCGTGATCACGATCCTGCCGGACGAACTCCGGCGCTTCGCCGAACGCGAGCTCGGCATGCTGCTCACCGACCGGCAGTTGAACGATCAGCCGCAATTCGAGGATGCCGACATCACGGCCGCCGCCGAACTGCTGCTCGATGCGCTGCAGTCCCGCGAAACCGGTTCGGAGGTGATGTACGAATCGCTCGCCCGGGTCTTCGTCGTCAAGCTGCTCCAGAAATATGGCGAGGAGCAGGACGCCGATATCGCCTTTTCGCGCGCCTTCACCGCGCGCCATTACAAGCGCGTGCTCGATTTCATCGCCGCGCATTACGGCCGCTCGATCGCCATCGAGGACATGGCGCGCGAGGCGGGCCTCAGCGAATCGCATTTTGCGCGGCTGTTCAAGCGGACGATCGGCGATACGCCCTATCAGTTCCTGATGCGCTACCGGGTCGAACGCGCCGAGGAGATGGTGGCCGACAGGGATCGCCGGCTGATCGATATCGCGCTCGCCTGCGGCTTTTCGGACCAGGCGCATTTCTCGCGGCTGTTCAAGCAATTCACCGGCGAAACGCCGAGCCAGCGGCGCAAACGGATCTAGAAGGAATCGTCATTGCGAGAAGCCCCGAACGTGTTTCGGGGCGACGAAACAATCTAGAGCCGCGGACGCCATCGCTTGTGGCTCTGGATTGCCGCGCTCCCTTGCGGTCGCTCGCAATGACGATGGCGCTTCAACCAAAGACCATCGCGCTCTGGCGGGCCGATTTGGCGGGAATCTTCAAAAATCGCGCAGGCCCCGACAAGCCGCGCGACCGGCAATTTCCTATTTATTCTCCATCACTTCGAACCAAGGAGATGCCCGATGAAGAATGTTCTGCTTGCCACCGCCGCCGCTGCGACCGCGCTGAGCGCTGCGGGCACCGCCGAGGCCGCGACCTCGGTCCGCGTCATGTTCGAGAGCGGCGGGGAGCGGCTCGTCGGCGATCTGTATCTGCCGGACGGCTATGAACCCGGCGACCGGCTGCCGGCCGTTATCGTGACCGGCGCCTGGACTACCGTGAAGGAACAGATGCCGCGCCGCTATGCGATCGAGATGGCCGATCGCGGTTATGCCGCGCTCGCCTTCGATTTCCGCAACTGGGGCCAGTCCGAAGGCGATCGGCGCTATTATGAAAGCCCCGAGCTCAAGACCGAGGATATCCTGGCCGCGGCCGAGTTCCTTGCGACCCGCGGCGAGGTCGATCCGGCGCGCATCGGCGGGCTCGGTATCTGCGCCAGCGCGGGCTACATGGCCGGCGCCGCCGCGCGGTCGTCCCATATCCGCTCGCTCGCGCTGGTCGCGCCCTGGCTGCACGACCGCCCGCTCGTCGATACGATCTATGGCGGTGCCGACGGCGTGACCATGCTGATCGGCGAGAGCCGCACGGCCGACGAGATGTACGAGCTGTCCGGCCGCCTCAGCCTCGTTCCCGCCGCGGGAGACGAAGGCAGCGACGCGATCATGCAGGGCGCGCCCTATTATGTGGATCCCGATCAGGGCGCGATCCCCGAATATGACAATCATTTCAACCTGGCGTCCTGGGAGCCCTGGCTGACCTTCGACGCGATTTCGATCGCCGACGGACTCGGCGAGGTCCCGGTGCAGATCGTCCATTCCGAGGCCGCGGCGATCCCGGACGGCGCGCAGCGTTTCTTCGACCGGCTCGCCGGGCCCAAGACGGAGCTCTGGCTCGACGGCGTCACCCAGTTCGATTTCTACGATCAGGACGCGGCGGTAATCCGGTCCAGTGACACGGTCGCGCAACATTTCCAGCAGACACTGCGTTAGTTTTCAGCCCCCGACCCAGGAGACACATCATGGACTATTACACCCTCGGCAATAGCGGCCTCAAGGTCAGCCGCCTCGCGCTCGGCACGATGACTTTCGGCGACGATTGGGGCTGGGGCGCCGACGATGCCGCCTCGCGCCGGATCTTCGATACCTATGTCGAGGCCGGCGGCAATTTCTTCGACACCGCCGATCTCTATACCAACGGCGCCTCGGAGCAGATGCTCGGCAAATATATCAAGGATGCCGGGATTCGCGACAAGGCCGTCATCGCGACCAAGTTCAGCTATAATGCCGAACCCGGCAATCCCAATGCGGGCGGCAACGGGCGCAAGAATATCATGCGCGCGGTGGAGGGATCGCTCGAGCGGCTCGGCACCGACTATATCGACCTCTACATCCTCCACACCTGGGACCGGCTGACACCGGCCGAAGAGGTGATGCGGACGATGGACGATCTCGTGCGGCAAGGAAAAGTCCGCCATGTCGGCCTGTCGGACGTGCCCGGCTGGTACGCGGCGCGCGCGCAGACGATCGCCGAATGGCGCGGCTATGAACCGGTCTCCGCGCTGCAGCTCGAATACAGCCTCGTCGAGCGCGCTATCGAGGACGAGTTCGTCGATTTCGGCACCCGGCACGGCGCGGGCATCATGGTGTGGAGCCCGCTCGCTTCGGGGCTGCTGTCCGGTAAGTACAAGCCGAGCACCGACAATGCGCCCGAAGGCGAGGGCCGGCTCCAGGCGGTGGCCGGGTCGACCAATCCCGCGCTCGACAAGTTTACGACACGCAACTGGGCGATCATCGGCGAGCTGGAAAAGGTCGCCGGAGAACTCGATCGCTCGATGGCGCAGGTCGCGGTGAACTGGGTCGCGAACCGGCCCGGCGTCGCCAGCGTGTTGGTCGGCGCGACCAAGGTCGAGCAGCTCGAGGATAATCTCGGTGCGCTCGATTTCACGCTGCCCGCAGAGTTGCAGGAACGGCTCGACACGGTCAGCGCGCGCGATCCGCGCTTCCCTTACAGCTTCTTCACCCCGGCGATCCAGGGGATGCTCAACGGCGGTGCGGCGATCGGCGAAAAGCCCGCCGGCTATGTGCCCGATCGCCTGATTTCCGGCGAAGGCGCGGGCGTGACCGGCGATTGAGCGATCGGTTCGGCTTCCTTCCGGCATGGTATTTCACCCCTTTCGGGACGGGAGCGGTGCCTCCAAGCCTTCCCCGTCATTGCGAGCGTAGCGAAGCAATCCAGAGCCGGGCGCGACACGCTCTGGATTGCCGCGTCGGCCCGAACCAAGTTCGGTCCTCCTCGCAATGACGGTACCTGTCGCAAAGAAGCAATGGCCATCCGGCTTCAGCGCGCGGGTTCGACCTCCCCGAAGCGGGCGACGAGCGCGGGGAGGATATAGCGCTCGATCAGCGCGGCGGTCTGCCGATGCATGTCGCGGCGGTTGTAATTGGTGCTGAGGATCGTGACGACCGCGTCGAGCTCCGGGAAGACCGCCACCTTGTTACCGCCATTGCCCGACATCATCAGCGCGGAATAATCGCGTTCGGCACCGGGCGCGCGGAAATTGGCGAACCACCAGAGATAGCCATAGGACTGATCGGGCGTCGCCCGGACGCGGGGCCGGTAGAGTCCCCGGATCCAGTCGCGCGGGACAAGTTGGCTGCCGTCATGCTCCCCGCCGTCCAGTACGAGCCGGCCGAGCGCGGCGAAATCGCGGGCGCGCAGGCTGAGCTGCCCACCGGTCTGGACGACGCCTTCGGGCGCGCGGGTCCATTCGGGATCGACGATGCCGAGCGGATCGAACAACCGGCGCTGGACATAGGCCTCGAACGGCTCGCCGACCGATCGCTCGACGACGCGGCCGAGAAGGAAGGCGCCCGCCGTGCAATAGGAGAAGCGGCCCTGGCCGCTCACCGCGTGGCGGCGATATTCGGCATCGAGCGGGATATCGAGGGCGAAGCGGGTCCAGTCGCCGCTGTCGTACATCCGTTCTTCATTGCCCGGGCTCTCCCCGATCCAGTCGTTGCAGTCGAGCGCGGAGGACATGGTCAGCGCATCGTGCAGCGTGATCGCGCGCTTGGCCGCGCCGTCATGCGCGATCGGCTCTTCCGCGGCGAAGAAGGACAATAACGGCAGATCGACGCCCGCCAGCGCGCCGTCCGCGATGGCCATGCCGACCGCGAGCGCGGTGATCGATTTGCCGGCGGACCGCGCGTCGATCCGCGATTCCGGGCCGCTCTCCCGATAATAGTCCTCGAACAGGATCGCGCCGCCCCGGTCGACGACAATCGCCTCGATCCGGCGGTACTCGCCGCCATCGATCGCCGCGGACATGGCGGCAAGGTCGAGCGTATCGGTGATCGGCGGCGCGTCGTCGGCGCAGGCCGCGGTCGGCGAACCGGCGAGCAATGCTGCGGCAACGAGCAGCGCGGTTCTGATCATCGCTCCTGTGCTCCTCCAGCGTCTCCGGTCAGAGGAAATAGCGCATCCGGATCATCTGCACATCGCCGCGATTGCCGAGCGTAAACCGGGCCGAGGAGAAACGCGGGGGCCCGAAGGAGAAGCGCGGGTTTCTGGAAAAGCCGATGCCCTCGCGCGGGATGCCGGCGAACCGGTCGAGCCGCGAATTGCCGTTCTCGTCATGCAGGATGGCGATCGCATAGTCGCCGGACGGCAGGTTGGCGAAGCGCACCGAGCGGGTGTCGCGGACGCGGAAGCTTTCCTTGGTCGCCGCGGGATCGTTTTCGCAGTCCGGAAAATGGGCTTCGTCGCGGGTTACGCAGACATGGAGCAGGCCGTTGTCGGATCTCAGATCTTCGACATTGACTTCAAGCTGGCCGCTCGGGCTGACTCCGCCGAGCAGGAGCAACGCCGCCGCCGCGGCCCCGGCTTTCGCCGTCGAAGCTGCCCAGCCCCGTGTCCGTCCGGCAGAGCCGGTCCCAGAACCGGAAATATAACCCATAATTACACCTATAGTCTGCGTGATGCCGCTGATGATGGCTTGCCGTGATCAGCCAGCGGCCTGCTACCCCTTCGACTATTAACCTAGGGAAAATTTCCCAGCCCATGTGATTTGTCACCCCCATTATCGTCATAATGGTTAAAACGATAGCCAAAGCGACAATGTGGATGGGGATCAGGAAGACGAGCAGCGGAACGAAGATCGCGAGGGTCAGCGCCTCGATCGGATGGAAGCTCATCGCCGCCCAGGCTGTGGGCGGCCGGCTGGCATGGTGGACGGCATGGGCGATCCGGAAGACGCGCGGCCGGTGCATCCAGCGATGCGTCCAGTAGAACCATGTGTCCTGCGCGAACAGATAGAGGAAGATCGAGACCGGCAGATACCAGAGCGGATAGGCCGTGATATCGGTATAGATCAGCGTCCAGCCCTGCGTGTTCCAGCCCCAGGCGACGATACCCGCGGGCACGCCGTAGATCGCCGCGCTCAGCAGCGACCAGTAGATTTCACGGCCGATCTGCGGACGCAGGCTGGAATAGAGGCCGGGGCGGACCTTGCCGGTCAGCCAGGCGAAAAAGCCGCTCGCCGCCAGATAGCGCAGCCCGACGATCAGCGTCATGGCGAGCGCCGAGAGCAGGATGGCGGTGAGGCTGCCGGTCATGGGCGCCTGCATAGCCCGGCGCCATCTCGGCGTCACCCGGAATAGCGCATCCAGTGTTCCGCCCGCCCGCCCGATCCGCCGCGCCAGTCCGCGACGATCTGCGCCACGATCTCGGCCGATTCGACGATGCGCGGTCCGGGCCGGTTAAAGAAATGATGGCCGTCGGCGATATAGACATGGCCCGCGCGCACCGCCCGCATCGCCGTCCAGCGCGGATCGCCCGCGACCGCCTCGATATCGGCCAGGCTCTGCGGAATCTGGTAGCCGCACGGCATCAGAATGAGGAGGTCGGGATCGGCCGCGACCAGATCGTCCCAGTCGAGAAAGGCCGAATGTTCGCCGGCCCGCGCGAACAGCGGATCGCCGCCCGCCGCCGAGACGAGCTCGGGAATCCAGTTGCCCGCCACCATCAGCGGGTCGAACCATTCGATCGCGGCGATGCGCGGACGGGCCTCTCCGGGAAGCCGGAGCCGGGCCAGCTTGGCCAGCCGCGCCTTGAGATCGTCGATCACCGTATCGGCTTTCCCGGCGCGGCCTGCGGCCGCACCGACCGCGCGGATATCGGCCCAGACATCTTCCAGCGTATCGGGCGCGGTCGAGATCAGCGCAGGCTGCTCTCCCATCCAGTCGGCGAGCGCGGTTTCGAGATCGTCGGGCGTGACCGCACACACCGCGCACTGGGTCTGGGTGAGGATGATATCGGGCGCGAGCCGGCGGAGCAGCGGTGCGTCCACTTCGTACATGGAGAGCCCCTGGGTGACGATTTCCTGCACCCGCCGGTCGATCTCGACCGACCGCAGCCCCTTTTCGAGCCGGGTCGATGTGCAGACCGGCAGGTCCTTCACGAAAGGCGGGAAATCGCATTCATGCGACCGCCCGACGAGATTGTCGCCGAGGCCGAGCGCCACCGCGATTTCGGTGGCGCTCGGCAGGAGCGAGACGATCCGGAGCGCGTCGCTCATCAGAACCGGGCGCGGACGCCGGCAAAGGCGCCGATGCCCGGATTGGTGAAGCTGAAAATCTGCTCATACTCCTCATCGAACAGATTCTCGACGCGGGCCGTCAGCTCGACGCCCTCGATCAGCCGGAGCGACCCGGCCAGCGAGACGAGCGTGAAGCTGTCGAGCGTGACGGTCGTCGGGACGAAGCTGGGGTCGAGAAAAGCGTTGTCGGTCTGCGATCCGCTGTGCCGGATGACAAGCGTCAGCCCGCCGCGCTCTTCCGGCGCCGTCCAGGCGATCGCGACATTGGCCGTATCGCGCGGCCGCCGGATTTCGCGCGTGCCGTTTTCGCGCGCCGTGAGCCGGGTATAGCTCGCATCGATCCGCCATTGCGGGCCGAGCCGGGCGCGCAGGAACGTCTCGACGCCGTGCTGGCGCGATTCGGTCGTGCGGTTGACAGGCGTGGCGAGGAAGTCGGGCGGCGGGAAATCGGTAAAGATCTCGTCTTCCAGCGTGCTGTCGAAATAGGTCGCGCCGATCGTGACGGCGCCATCGGCGAGTTCCTGTTCGAGGCCGATCTCCCAGCCTTCGGAGCGTTCGGGCTTCAGCGCCGCATTGCCGATAAAGCGTCCGTCGACAAAGCCGAACAGTTCGAAGAATCCCGGATTCTTGATCCCCGATCCCGCGGCGGCGCGGGCGCGCAGGCCGAAATCGAAACGGTAGCTGCCCTGCACGCGGTAGGTCAGCGTATCGTCGAAACGCGAATTGTCGTCGAACCGCAGCGCGGCGTCGAAGGCCAGCCGGTCGCCCGCGACCAGCCCATATTCGGCGACGAGGCCGAGATTGCGGATCTGGCGGCGGCCCGTGAAGGCGAAACCGCCCGGCGTCGTGTTGCGGAAGCGCTCGCGTTCCCAGTCGCCGGCGAAGGTGATGGTGTGGCGGAGCGCCTCGGTGCCCAGCCTCAGGCTGGAGACATAGGAGGCCTTGAGCCGCTGCCCCTCATTCCCCGAGTCCGGCACGTCGTTGCTGAAGCCGTCCCGGTCGATATCGGCGATCTGCCCGGTCAGCGCATGGGTCCAGCGGCCGTCGAGCAGGTCGACCTCGCCGCCGACCAATGCGTAGAGCCCGCGATTTTCGACATAGGTGCCGGGCGAATCGACCGCAAAGCCGAAGGTCGGGCTGCCGGGCGTGAAATCCTGGTTGTTGAACTCGCTTTCGGTGTTCGACCAGCGGCCGACGAACCGCAGCCGCGTATTGGACGCAGGCGTCCAGAGCGCGTTGACCGAGACGCTGTTCGTGCGCTTGTCGAGGTCGCGCATCCCGCCGCGTGTTCCGACCGTACCGTCGGTGCCGAGATGGGTGGCGGAGATCGCATAGTCGACATCGCCCGCTACCCCGGCATAGCGCGCGGCGGCGTTGAACGTGCCGAACGAGCCGCCCTCTGCGCGCAGCTGCGGACCCGGCGCCTCGCGCCCGGTCAGCGTGATGTAATGGATCACGCCGCCAATCGCGTCCGAGCCGTAGAGCGCGCTCTGCTGGCCGCGCAGGACCTCGATCCGCGCCGCAGAATCGATGGCGAGGCTGCCGAAATCGAACTCGCCGAAAAACGGGTCCGACACTTCGATGCCGTCGATGAGCACGAGCGTGTGATTGGCCTCGGTGCCGCGGATCCGGACCTGGGTCTGGCCGGCGACGCCGGAGACCGCGAGGCCGGGCACGTCGCGTAATATATCGGCGATTTCGCGCGCCTGGCGCTGGGTCAGCGCTTCATCGTCGATCACGGTCAGCGAGGCGCCGAGCTGGTCGGCGGGCACCGGGTCGGGCGCCCGGGTGCCGGTCACGACGAGTTCGGGATCGCCGGGGGCTGTTTGCGCCATGGCGGCGGCGGGAAGCAGCAGTGCCGAGGCGGCTACGCTTTTGGTCAGGATAGTCATCTGTCTTCGGTCTCCGCATGCCGAGCGATACCGGCGGGACCTCCGCGGCGATGCGCGGCCTTCCTGTGTGGGGAGCGGCATGCAGCGCCCGCCCGTACAGGCCGAAGCGGCCCCGGCCGCTTCATGTCGCTCAGACAGAAACCGTTCCGCGCCTGGCCAATCCTTGAGCCGGGCAAGAGCGACGCGCGGCGGTCGGTCTCCTGGCTCGCGGGTCGTCACGCCTCCTGCGCCTTCCCAGGTTTCCCCAGTGGCCGCCGCCCGTCCGGGCCGCGTGCAGGCTGCGCTCGCCGCTCACAGTTACAAGGATAGCTGCGGATTTGGCCCCGAAGGTCCGCACCGCATTCCCGTTACCGGCGCGCATGAACGGCAGCGCCGGTTGCCCGGCATTGCCATTCGGCGAACGGCATAGCGCGATCCGCCGATTGTGCAAGTGCAGCATGGGCGCAACCTGTCCGCAGTTACAGGCTGTTCGCCCTCGCGACATTCTAGTAGAGCGCATGTCCCATGGGTCATGCGCGGGCCGGGTCCGGCCATAATCTCGACTGCGACATCGCGATCCTCGGCGGCGGCCTCGCCGGGGGGCTGATCGCGCTGGCGCTGCATCGCGCGCGGCCCGATATCCGCCTCAAACTGATCGAGGCGGGCGCGGTTCTCGGCGGCAACCATATCTGGTCCTTTTTCGAGGGCGATGTCGGCGCGGAGGGCATGGCGCTGCTCGAACCGATGATCACCCATCGCTGGGACGATTACGAGGTCCGCTTCCCCGCGCATCGGCGCACGCTCGCCATGGCCTATCATTCGATCCGGTCGGCGCAGTTCGACGCGGTCGTGCGCGATGCGCTGCCGGACGATGCGATCCGGACGGGCGCCGCGGTCGCAACGGCGAGCGCGGACCATGTCGTGCTCGACGGCGGCGAGGAGATCGCGGCGCGCGCGGTGATCGATTGCCGGGGCGCGGGCGATCTCGATACGCTCGACGCGGGCTGGCAGAAATTCGTCGGGCTGGAGCTGGAGCTTGCCGAGCCACACGATCTTGCGCGCCCGATCATCATGGATGCGACGGTCGAACAGATTGACGGCTATCGCTTCGTCTATGTGCTGCCGTTCGGCCCCAAGCGCCTTTTCGTCGAGGATACCTATTATAGCGACGGGCCGGAGCTCGACGCCGCGACGGTCGAAGCGCGCGCTCTCGCCTATGCCGAGGCGCAGGGCTGGACGGTCGCAGAGATCGTCCATCGCGAAAAGGGCGTATTGCCGGTCGTCTGCAACGGGTCTTTCGGCGCCTATTGGCGCTCGACCGGCGCGGTGCCCAAGGCCGGGGTGCGCGCCGGTCTCTTCCATCCGGTGACCGGCTATTCGCTGCCCGAAGCGGTGCGCAGCGCGCTCTTCATCGCGGGCCATGCCGACCTGCCGGGCGAGGAGTTGCACGGGCGGCTGTTCGCGCGCGCGGCGCAGGGCTGGCGCGATGCGCGCTTCTACCGGATGCTGGACAGCATGCTGTTCTACGGTGCCGATACGTCGGACCGATATAAAATCCTGGAGCGCTTTTATCGGCTGAAGCCCGCCCTTATATCGCGCTTCTATGCGGGGCGCAGCCGGTTGACCGACAAGCTGCGCATCGTATCCGGAAGGCCGCCTATCCCGGTTAGCCGTGGCGTCAAAGCCATCATCAAGAGCAAGACACGAAAGAGCGGAAACACATGACCAAGGCAGCCGTAATCGGTGCGGGGTTCGGGGGACTGGCGCTGGCGATCCGCCTGCAATCGGCGGGCATCGAGACGACCCTGATCGAGGCGCGGGACAAGCCGGGCGGCCGGGCCTATTATTGGGAACGCGACGGTTTCGTCTTCGATGGCGGGCCGACGGTGATCACCGATCCCGACTGCCTGACCCAGCTCTGGGAGCTGACCGGCGCGGACATGAAGGACGATGTCACGCTGGAGCCGGTTTTTCCCTTCTACCGGCTCAACTGGCCCGACGGCACCAATTTCGACTATTCGAACGACGAGGTCGAGCTGACCCGCGAGATCGAGAAGCTCAATCCCGCGGACGTCGAGGGCTATCGGCGCTTCCTCGAATATTCCGCCGGGGTTTACGAGGAAGGCTATCTGAAGCTCGGCGCGGTGCCGTTCCTCGATTTCAAATCGATGCTCAAGGCTGCCCCGGCCCTTGCGCGCAAACAGGCCTGGCGGTCGGTCTATTCGATGGTTGCAAGCTTCGTCGAAAACGAGAAACTGCGCGAGGCGCTGTCCTTCCACACGTTGCTCGTCGGCGGCAGTCCGATGAAGACGAGCTCGATCTACGCGCTGATCCACAAGCTCGAAAAGGATGGCGGCGTCTGGTTCGCCAAGGGCGGCACCAGCCGGCTGATCGCAGGCATGGTCGCGCATTTCGAGCGGATAGGCGGCACGGCGCGGATCGGCGATCCGGTCGTCGATATCGAAACCAAGGGCGAGCGCGTGACCGGGCTCGCCTGCGAGAGCGGCTGGCGCGACGATTTCGACGCGGTGGCGAGCAATGCCGATATCGTGCACAGCTATCGCGACCTGCTGACCAGCACCAAGCGCGGCGAACGGGCGACGAAGAGCCTGCTGAAGAAGCGCTATTCGCCCTCGCTCTTCGTCCTCCATTTCGGCGTCGAAGGGACCTGGCCGGGCATTCCGCATCACATGATCCTGTTCGGTCCGCGCTATGACGGGCTCCTCAAGGATATTTACGATCATGGCGTGCTGGCCGAGGATTTCTCGCTCTATCTCCATCACCCGACCGTCACCGATCCGTCGATGGCGCCCGAAGG
Source organism: Parasphingopyxis algicola (assembly GCF_013378075.1). Classification (GTDB taxonomy): domain Bacteria; phylum Pseudomonadota; class Alphaproteobacteria; order Sphingomonadales; family Sphingomonadaceae; genus Parasphingopyxis; species Parasphingopyxis algicola. The sequence goes on from NZ_CP051131.1 coordinate 2,514,569, forward strand.
CTGTTCGACCTTCTACGCGCTCGCCCCGGTTCCGCATCTCGGCAAGTTCCCGGCGGACTGGGACGAGATCGGCGAGGAGTATGCGAACCGCATTCTCGATCATATCGAGGCGCGGCTCATCCCGGGCCTGAAAGAGCGGATCAAGACCAAATTCTGGTACACGCCCAAGGATTTCGCGACCGATCTCAGCGCGCATCAGGGCAGCGCGTTCAGCCTGGAGCCGATCCTGACGCAAAGCGCCTATTTCCGCGTCCATAATCGCGACGATGTCGTCAATAATCTCTATTTCGTCGGCGCGGGCACGCATCCGGGCGCGGGCATTCCGGGGGTCGTCGGCAGCGCCAAGGCGACGGCCGGGTTGATGCTGGAGGATATGGCGCGGTGAAGAGCGGGGCATTGTGTTTGTCAGACCTCGGCTATGCCTCGGCGCGGCACCGGCCCGCTCCCCCTCCCGACCTCCCATTCATTATACCCTGTGGGAGGCCGGGAGGGGGAGCGGGCCGGTGCCGCGATTTTCCGCCAAGGAAAATTCTGACTAAGGACTCTGCCGCACCGGAGTGTAGTGGAGGTCTGACGCAAGGTCTGGTTATCGTGCATGAATAACCGCTCCACCCTCGTCGCCCAAGCTCGCGAGACGATCGGGCGCGGATCGCAGAGCTTCGCCATGGCCTCCAAGCTGTTCGACCGCGAGACGCGCGAGCGGGCCTGGCTGCTCTATGCCTGGTGCCGCCGCTGCGACGATCTCGCGGACGGGCAGGCGCTCGGCCATGACATGTCGGTCGTCGCCGATCCGGCGGCGCGGCTTGCCGAGATACGAGCCAAGACTGCGGCCGCGCTGGCCGGCGACGCGACCGGCGATTCGAGCTTCGACGCGCTCGGTCTCGTCGCGCGGGAATGCGCGATTCCGCGCCACATGATCGACGATCATATCGCCGGCTTCGCGCTCGATGCCGAGGGCTGGGTGCCGGAGACGGAGGCGGATCTTGTCCAATATTGCCACCATGTCGCGGGTGTCGTCGGCATGATGATGGCGATGGTCATGGGCGTTGCTCCGGATGACGAGGCGACGCTTGTGCGGGCCCGCGATCTCGGCCTCGCGTTCCAGCTGGCCAATATCGCGCGCGATATCGGGGAGGATGCGCGCAACGGACGCTGCTACCTGCCGCGCGCCTGGCTTGCCGGGACAGGCATCGATCGCGATCGGCTGCTCGATCCCGCTCACCGCCCGGCGCTCGCGGAGCTGGCCCGGCGGCTGGCGGGCCGCGCCGCGGATTATGAGGAGAGCGCCCGGCGCGGCACCGCCGCGCTGCCGTTCCGCTCGGCCTGGGCGGTGCTCGCGGCGGCGGGCATCTATGGCGATATCGCCCGCAAGGTCGCGGCGAAGGGCGAGGCGGCGCTCGACGAGCGCGTCTACACGACGCGGCGCGAGAAGCTCGGCTGGCTGTTCAAAAGCTGGCGTCAGGCATTGAACCGCAGGCAATACGTACCAGTTAGCTGATCCATGGAATTCTCCGGCCATCTGACGATCGAGCGTCCCGGCATCGTCGACCGGATCCGCGAAACGCTGCCCGAGAAGCTTGCCGCCGACGGTTTTGCGATCTTCTCGGCCGTGCCGCTGCGGGCCCGGCGCAATCTCGGCTGGTTCGCGCGGTTCCGGGCCGAGGCTCGCCGGATCGGCGGCAAACCCGATTTCTCGGTGCGGATGGCGCAGGCCGTGCGGTTCGAACTGCCACTCGCGGGTATGGGGCAACTGTCCTATACGATCAGCAATCCGCACCATGGCCGGGTGATTGCGGCCTTTGTCCTGCTTGCAACCCTTGCCGCCTATTTCGCCGACAGTTTCTTCGCCGCGCTGTTCGTCGCCATTGTCGGCAGCGGGCTGATCGGGATCGCGCTCCATTACCGGATGCGCAAAAGCGTCGTCCGCTATCTCGGGCTGTTGCCGAGCCAGTACAGCAATCACCGGCTGTCGATGGGTTGATCCTAGATGCTCTCCGGCCGGCGGTCGGATTCGCGAAATGTGCCGACCGGCGCGCGCACGCCTTCATGGCCGCGGCGTTTCAGTTCGGCCTTCAGCTCCTCGGGCTTGGGCGCGTAGAGAAATCCGAAGCTCACCGTGCCGTCCTTGGTCTCGACGACATGGTGGAGGCGATGGGCCTGGATGATGCGCTTCATGTAATTGGATTTCGGGATGTAGCGGTGGTTCAGCCGTTTGTGCACGATCACGTCGTGAAAGCCGAAATAGATCGCGCCATAGGCGGCGATGCCCGCGCCGATCCAGGTGAAACCCGGCCACCAGCCGAGCTGCACGCCGCCGAGCAGCAGCACGATCGAGGGAATCGCGAAGATCAGCGCGTAGAAATCGTTGAGTTCCCAGTTGCCCTCGCGCGGCCGGTGATGGCTCCTGTGCAGGAACCAGCCGAACCCGTGCATCACCCAGCGATGCGCGACATAGGCGACGCCCTCCATGAACAGGACGGTGCCGAGGAAGAGCAATATGCCGAGCGACCAGTGCATGGGGTGGATATAGCGATGCAGGATGCGGAGTGCGAGGGGCTATGACTCCGTCATTGCGAGGAGCCGCAAGGCGACGCGGCAATCCAGAGCCGCAAGCGTATCGCCCGGTGCCCTGGATTGCTTCGCTTCGCTCGCAATGACGCTATCGCCGGGAGAAGGGAGTCTTTTCATGCCCGCCCGACTATGCTTTAGCCCGTCCGAACCCTTCCGACTCCATTTCGCCTGTCAGGAGCGCTTTGCCGCCATGAACATCCATGAATATCAAGCCAAGGAACTGCTCGCCGAATTCGGGGTCGGCGTGCCCAAGGGGATTGCCGCGACGAGCGTCGAGGAAGCCGTTGCGGGCGCCGAACAGCTCCCCGGGCCGCTCTATGTCGTGAAGGCGCAGATCCATGCGGGCGGGCGCGGCAAGGGCAAGTTCAAGGAATTGGGCCCGGACGCCAAGGGCGGCGTGCGGCTCGCGAAATCGGTCGACGATGTGCGCAGCGACGCCGAGGAGATGCTCGGCAATACGCTCGTGACGATCCAGACGGGCGAAGCCGGCAAGGAAGTGAACCGGCTCTACGTCACCGACGGCGTCGACATCAAAGAGGAATATTATCTCGCCCTGCTCGTCGACCGGGCGTCCGGCCGGGTAGCGATGGTCGTGTCGACCGAGGGCGGCATGGACATCGAGGCGGTCGCCCACGACACGCCGGAGAAGATCGCGACGATCACGATCGATCCGCTGGCCGGTTTCACCGAGGCCGATGGCCGCAAGGCCGCCGATGCGCTGAAGCTGTCCGGCGATCTCGCCGATACGTGCGTCAAACTCACCGGCAATCTCTACGAGGCGTTCGTCAAGCTCGATTGCGCGATGCTCGAGATCAACCCGCTCGTCGAAACCGCCCCTGATTCTTCCGGTTCCGGGCAGCTGCTCGTCCTCGACACCAAGATGAGCTTCGATTCCAATGCCGAATTCCGGCATCCGGAATATGAGCAGTTGCGAGATGAAAGCGAGGAAGATCCCATGGAGCTCGAGGCGTCGAAGCACGACCTCGCCTATATCAAGCTCGACGGCAATATCGGCTGCATGGTGAACGGCGCGGGCCTCGCCATGGCGACGATGGATATTATCAAACTCAACGGCGCCTTCCCGGCGAACTTTCTCGATGTCGGGGGCGGGGCCAGCAAGGAAAAGGTAACCGCCGCGTTCAAGATCATCCTGTCGGACCCGGCGGTCGAGGGCATTCTCGTCAACATCTTCGGCGGGATCATGCGCTGCGACATCATCGCCGAGGGCATCGTCGCCGCGGCCAAGGAAGTGGAACTCGACGTGCCGCTGGTGGTTCGTCTGGAAGGGACGAACGTTGCGCAGGGCAAGGACATTCTCGCCGATAGCGGCCTGCCGATCGTCAGTGCCGACGATCTCGGCGATGCGGCGCGCAAGATTGTGGAGCAGGTGCAGAAATAGAGCTGCGCAAAAAAGGGCCGGAAAATCGGGCTCGGGCACTGGATTTTTGCAGTGCAGCATGTTAGTGACGTTTACGTGAACGTAAAGAGCGAAAGGCGGGGGCCAAGGAGGGTGACGATGACGACACGATTGATCATCATGGCCGGCGCGCTGGCGCTTGCGGGCTGTTCGGCCTCGGAAACCGTCGAGGATATCGCGGCCGAAGCGCGCGCCGAGCAGGAACGGCTGACGGAAGAAGCCCGGACCCGGATCGACGAAGCCTCGGCCGAAGCCCGGTCGCGGATCGAGGAAGGCGCGGCGGCGACCGACATGCTGGGCGGCGAACTGGATCGGCGGGCCGACGAGGCCGCGGGCCGGCTCGGCGAGCGGCTCGACCAGCTCGGCGCCGAAGCCGATCGGCGGGCCGCCGAAATCGGCGACACGGCCGATCGCAATGCGCGCGAAACGCAGCAGCGCGCCGAAGAACTCGAACAGCCGACCAACGGAAACTAGAAGGACGCTGGCATACCAGCGGGAAAGCAAGGAAGCAGTAAGATGAAAATACTCGTGCCCGTGAAGCGGGTGATCGATTACAACGTCAAGCCGCGGGTCAAGGCCGACGGTTCGGGCGTCGATCTCGCCAATGTCAAAATGTCGATGAATCCGTTCGACGAAATCGCGGTGGAAGAGGCGATCCGCCTCAAGGAAGCCGGCAAGGCGGAGGAAATCGTCGCCGTGTCGATCGGCCCGGCCAAGGCGCAGGAAACGCTGCGCACCGCGCTCGCCATGGGCGCCGACCGCGCGATCCTGATCGAAACCGATGACGAAGTCGAGCCGCTGGCCGTGGCCAAGCTCCTGAAGGCGGTTGCCGACGAAGAGCAGCCGGGTCTCGTGATCCTCGGCAAGCAGGCGATCGACGATGACAGCAACCAGACCGGCCAGATGCTCGCCGCGCTGCTCGGCTGGGGCCAGGGCACCTTTGCGAACACGGTCGAGGTCGGCGACGGCTCGGTAGACGTGAAGCGCGAAATCGACGGCGGTCTCCAGACCGTGAAGCTCAATCTTCCGGCGATCATCACCACCGATCTCCGCCTGAACGAGCCGCGCTATGCCTCGCTGCCCAATATCATGAAGGCGAAGTCCAAGCCGCTCGATACGAAGAGCCCGGCCGATTACGGCGTCGATACCGCGCCGCGCCTCGCCACCAGCAACGTCTCCGAACCGCCGAAGCGCGAAGCCGGTGAGATCCTCGAGGATGTGGACGCGCTGGTCACGAAACTCAAAGAAATGGGAGTCGCCTGATGAAGACGCTCGTCTGGGTCGAACACGACAATAGCGAAATGAAGGATGCGACGCTCGCCGCGGTGACGGCGGCGTCCAAGCTCGGCGAAGTCCATGCCGTGGTGGCCGGGTCCGGCTGCCAGGCCGTGGCCGATCAGGCGGCGCAGGTCGCCGGCATCGGCAAGGTGCATCTCGCCGACGATGCCGCGTATGAGCATGCGCTGGCCGAGAATGTCGCGCCGCTGATCGCCGATCTGATGGGGCATCACGATGCCTTCGTCGCCCCCGCCACGACGACGGGCAAGAATATCGCCCCGCGCGTCGCCGCGCTTCTGGACGTCATGCAGGTCTCCGACATCCTCTCGATCGAAGGCGACAAGAGTTTCACGCGGCCGATCTATGCCGGCAACGCGATCGCCACCGTGACGAGCTCGGACGAAAAGCTCGTGATCACGGTGCGCGGCACGGCCTTCGACAAGGCGGCGACCGAAGGCGGTTCGGGCGAGATCGAAGCCGTGAGCGGCGCCGGCGATGCGGGGCTCTCCACCTTCGTCAGCGAAGAGATTGCCGAAAGCGACCGGCCCGAACTCACCAGCGCCAAGATCATCGTCTCGGGCGGCCGTGCGCTCGGCTCGTCGGAGAAATTCGAGGAGGTCATCACCCCGCTCGCCGACAAGCTCGGCGCGGGCATCGGCGCCAGCCGCGCCGCGGTCGATGCGGGCTATGTGCCGAACGATTACCAGGTCGGCCAGACCGGCAAGATCGTCGCGCCCGAGCTCTACATCGCGATCGGCATCTCCGGCGCGATCCAGCATCTGGCGGGCATGAAGGATTCGAAAACGATCGTCGCGATCAACAAGGACGAAGACGCGCCGATCTTCCAGGTCGCCGATTACGGCATCGTGGCGGATTTGTTCAACGCGGTTCCGGAGCTGACGGAGAAGCTCTAAGAGCCTTCTCCCTTGATGGGAGAAGGCTATGAAGCCTTATAAGCGGAGCGAATTAGGCGAAGTTGGTTGAGGGTGAGCGGAACTGCGTTCCGCGCGCTTTCTTTGAAAGCGCACCCCTCACCCTGACCCTCTCCCACAAGGGGAGAGGGAGTTGAGAAACGCCAGATCAGTAATCGCCGTCACCCCGGACACGATCCGGGGTACAAGTCGATGGGCGATATTGTTTCTGACTCTTGATTCCGAATTAGGCTCCGGTTTGCGCCGGGGCTTTGGGGCTCAGGCCTCCGCCAGCAACTCCTGGCTAATCTCCCAAAGCTTCTCCGCATTGTCGTCGTCGCACGCATGCGCGTCGACGCCGCGGTAGCGGGCCAGCGGATTGTCGGGTTCGGTCGGTGCGGCGATGTCGCAATCCTCGCAATAGACGCCGGGCTTGCCGTCGAGCTTGGCTGATGTCGCGGCCCAGAGCGTCGTCGAACAGCCCTGGGCCGGGGTCTTGAAGCCCTGTTTTGCGAGTTCGGAGGGTTCGCCGTCTTCGTCGAGCCAGCCCATGGCGATCTGTTCCTCGACCGGCAGGTGCCGCTGGAGGGGCGTGAAGATGCCGCCGGGATGAACGGCGAACGCGAGGCCGCCCTTGTTGCGCATCCGCCGGTTCAGCGCATTGGCGAACAGCGCGTTGGCGGTCTTGGCCTGTCCATAGGCTTCCCATTTGTCATAGTCGCCGCGTTCAAATTGCAGATCGTCCCAGCGGATATCGCTGACCTTGTGCGCGGTCGAGGAGAGCGCGACGACGCGGGCGCCCGGCGTCTTTTCGAGCAGTGGCATCAGGCCGAGCGTCAGCGCGAAATGGCCCATATGGTTGGTGCCGAACTGCGATTCCCAGCCGGGGCCCACGCGCGCTTCGGGGCAGGCCATGATCCCGGCATTGTTGATCAGGAGGTCGAGCCGGTCGAGCGCGCCGGTCATCTCGTCGGCGAACCGCCGCACCGATCCGATATCGCCCAGGTCCATGTCGCCGACCCGGACCGCGCCGTCGATCTCGGCCAGATTGGTCTCCGCCTTTTCCCGGCTGCGCGCGGGTACGATCACATCGACCCCGGCACCGACCAGCGCGCGGACGGTTTCGAGCCCGATCCCGCTATAGCCGCCGGTGACGATCGCGGTCCTGCCGGCAAGATCGATGTCCTTGATGACGTCGGCGCCGTCCGTCTTGGCGGGAAAGCCGGAATCCGTGGGTACCTGGTCTGCGACTGCCATGCTCGTCTCTCCTTATGCGTTCCAGCTTTTCCGTTTCCCGACCCTAAACGAAGAAGCCCGGCCGAACCACAGGGGCTGGCCGGGCTTTTCCCACTCTCGCTGGCGCGAAACCGCTACTTGTTGGCTTCTTCCTCTTCCTTCTCGGCGTTCCAGATCGCGGCCGCCTTGTTGAGGATGACGAGGATCTTTTCGAGTGCCGCCGGTTCGTCGGTCTTTTCCATCGCCGCGAGTTCGCGGGCGAGGCGGCTCGAGGCCGCTTCGAAAATCTGGCGTTCCGAATAGCTCTGCTCGGGCTGGTCGTCGGCGCGGAACAGGTCGCGCGTCACTTCGGCGATCGAGATCAGGTCGCCCGAATTGATCTTGGCTTCATATTCCTGCGCGCGGCGCGACCACATGGTGCGCTTGACCTTGGGCTTGCCCTCGAGCGTCTTCAACGCGTCCTTGAGCGTCTTGTCCGAGGAAAGCTTGCGCATCCCGACGCCTTCGGCCTTGTTCGTCGGCACGCGGAGCGTCATCTTTTCCTTCTCGAACCGCAGCACGTAGAGTTCGAGCTGCATGCCCGCAATCTCTTCATTCTGCAGCTCGATCACCCGGCCTACCCCGTGCTTGGGGTAAACGACATAATCTCCGACTTCGAAGTCCAGCGCCTTGCTCGCCATATATGTACGACCTTTCTAGACGGTTGGCCGAGCGAATCGTGCAGAAGCCCATTGCGGGGCCATGCCTGCACATTTCATTTCTCCAGCCTTTTCCGTGCGTTAGCCTATTTGCGGAATAAAATTATTCCCACATCAAGACACTATGTAACACATTCGTAAGAAAAATTCCAGTGCTGCACTGCGGCATCGGCCAGCGAAGCCCCGAAGGCCGGGCGTTTCGGCGGACCGGGGAGGGTCAGTTTCAGGCGTCGATCGTCCAGCGGAACTGGAATTCCAGCTCCTCGATTCCGTCGCCGCGCTCATGCTCGATCGAGAAGATCGCATGGGCGGGCACCCGGATGCGTTCATTGTCGAGCTGGATCTCGAAGGCGCGGCCGTCCTTCATGCAGGCGACGAGCCGCTCGAGCTTCTCGATATGCTGGTCGTCGGAATAGCTTTTGGTGACGTCGCGATCGGTGGCCATTATATTCTCCGGGCTGGCTGGCCCGGCGAGCATGGCCGATCGCCGTTACACCATCATGTCGGAGACGCGTTTTCGCTCAGTCGCCTTCGCCGGGCTCGGGCGAGAAATATTTGTCATATTTCCCTTCTTCGCCCTTATGCTCGTCGGCGTCGGCCGGCGCATCGCGGCTTTGCGTGATGTTCGGCCATTCGTCGGCGAACTTGGCGTTGAGCTCGAGCCATTTTTCCTGGCCCGGTTCGGTATCGGGCAGGATCGCCTCGGCCGGGCATTCGGGTTCGCACACGCCGCAATCGATGCACTCGGCCGGATGGATGACGAGCATGTTGTCGCCTTCGTAGAAACAGTCCACCGGACACACTTCGACGCAATCCATATATTTGCATTTGATGCAGGCATCGGTGACGACATAGGTCATTGGCGCGGCTCTCCTCGCTGGTGCGCTGGAATCTGCTAGCCACGAGATGACGCCCGCGTCAACGCTTTCCGTCATCCATGCTTTCTATGGGCTGGTAAATCTCCGCTACCAGCTTGGCCGGGACCCGCCTTTGGGGCAGGCTCTCGATCCGGAGCACGCGCACGCCGCCGGGTAGCGGGACGCTCAGAACGTCGCCGACGCGCACCACGGCATGGGCGCGGTCGATGCGCCGGCCCGCGCAGCGGATATGGCCCTTCTCGGCGATCTTCTGCGCGAGCGCGCGGGTGCGGGCGAGCCGGGAAAACCAGAGGAATCTGTCGATCCGCAAACCGTCTTCGGTCATGCGTCTCAGCTCCGGCCGAGATCGAGTTCGGCGAGCTTGGCGAAGGCGTTGCCCGGCGCCGGTTTGCGGTTTCTGGCCTTGGGCGCACGCCGGCCGCGCCAGACCCATTGCGGGGCGCCGTCCGCATCGGCGGGCATTGCCGGCTGGAAGCCCAGCGCCTGCATGAGCCGGGCGAGCGCCGCATCGCTCAGGCCCAGCGAGGTGGCGAGCGCGGGGTCGGGTGCGAAGGGTTTCTTGCCGTCGCGCGCGTCATGGGCGGCGCGGGCCACCCGCTCGGCCATGTCGATCCGGAGCATCTGCCCCGCAAAGCCGCGAAAGCCGGCGGCGCGCCAGGCGGCGAGCGTTTGCCCCTTCGGTTCGGGCAGCAGCGTCGCGCCCGGCGGGGGCGTTTCGGGCATTGGCGTGTCGGCCGAAGCGGCCGCGAGCGCCAGCCGCCAGCGGATCGCCTCGGGCTTCAGCAGCTTGGGGTGGAAGATGTCGAGCGCGCCGATCGTCAGGCCCAGCCGGCCGATCCGGTGGCGCTGTTCCTTGTCGAGCGCGCCGAGCGGTCCGAGCGCCGTCTTGCGCGGCAGGATCCCGCCCGCCTCGACCAGCGGTGCGAGCAGGGCGCGGATCGCGGGCGCCGTCCCGGCCGCGCCGAGCGTCGTATCGATCTTGCGCAGCGGGCCGAGGATCCGGCGGAGCGTCCGCGCCAGCCAGCCCTGCAGCCGGGCTGCGATCCGCGTCCGCTGGTCCTCGGTCAGCGCGGCGAGGTTCTTGTCGAGGACGATGGCGGGTTCGAGCAATGTCTTGCCAGCGACCAGCTGCGCGATCGCATCGCCGCGCCACGAGATGGAGACGGGAGCGCCGGCTTCGGTCACGAGCGCGAACGCCTCGTCGCCGTCGGCGACCAGCGCGGCCGTGCGTTCGGCCCATTCGCCGCCGAGCCGGCGTTCGGCCGCCGCGAGCAGCCGCTTGGTGTCGGCATGATTGGTCCCGGCATCGACGGTGAACCGGAAACCCGAGATCGTGCCGATCGGCTCGTCGTCGACCGTCACCACACCGTCGGCATCGACCTGGACGGGCAACGCCTCTTCGCCCTTCGCGCCGATATCGCGCATCAGCACCGTCGTCCGCCGGTCGACGAAACGCTGGGTAAGGCTGTCGTGCAGCGCATCGGACAGCCGTTGTTCGATCGCCTGGGTCCGCGCGGCGCCCTTGGCCGGATCGGCGAGCCAGTCGGCGCGGTGCGCGACATAGGCCCAGATGCGGATCGCCGCGAGCCGGCCGGCCAGGGTCTCGACATCGCCCGCAAGATTTTCGAGCGCGCCGACCTCCTGCGCGAATACCGGTGCCGGGATATGCCCATCGCCCTCGGAAAGATGCCGGAACAACCGGCCGACAAGCCGGGCATGGCCGTCGGCTCCCGTCTTGCGGAAATCGGGCAGGCCGCAGGTGGCCCAGAGCCGCTCGACCATGGCCGGGCCGGTGGCGCGTTCGCGGACCCAGCCTTCGTCCGCGAGCGTCTTGAGGACGGCGAGATCGACCGCCTCGGGAGCGGCGCGCAACACATCCTCCTGCGGTTTCGCCTCGAGGTCGGCGATCAGCGTCTCGAGCGTATCGAACCGCGGATCGCCCTCGCGCCAGTAGAGCTGGCGCAGCCAGGGAAACTCGTGCGCCTCGATCCGTTCGACTTCCTCGTCGGTGAAGCGCGCATGATCTTCGCCCTCCAGCCCCAAGGTACCGAATGTACCGTCGCGCTGGTGGCGCCCGGCGCGCCCGGCGATCTGCGCCATCTCGTGGATGTGGAGCCGCCGTCTGCGCCGCCCGTCGAATTTGCGCAGCGAGGCGAAGGCGACATGGTGGACGTCCATGTTGAGGCCCATGCCGATCGCATCGGTCGCGACGAGATAGTCGACTTCGCCGGCCTGGAACATCGCGACCTGGGCGTTGCGGGTGCGCGGGGAGAGCGCGCCCATTACGACTGCCGCGCCGCCGCGCAGCCGGCGCAGCATCTCGGCGACCGCGTACACTTCCTCGGCGCTGAACGCGACGATGGCCGAACGCGGCGGCAGGCGGGAGAGCTTTTTGGGGCCCGAATAGGAGAGCGTCGAGAAACGCGGGCGCGAAATGATATCGGCGTCGGGCGTCAGCGCCGATAGCATCGGCCGCAAACTGTCCGACCCGAGGATCATCGTCTCCTCGCGCCCGCGCATTTGGAGCAGGCGATCGGTAAAGACATGACCGCGCTCGGGATCGGCGGCGAGCTGCGCTTCGTCGATCGCGACAAAGGCCGTATCGCGGTCGCGCGGCATCGATTCCGCGGTGCAGAGCAGCCAGCGCGCCTTGTCCGGGAGAATCTTCTCCTCGCCCGTGATCAGCGCCACGCTCTCCGATCCCTTCGCGGCGACCACCCGATCGTAGACTTCGCGCGCGAGAAGGCGCAGCGGAAAGCCGATCATTCCGCTCGCATGGCCCATCATGCGTTCGACGGCGAGATGGGTCTTGCCGGTATTGGTCGGACCGAGCACGGCGGCGAGCGGCGCCCGGGCGAAATTGCTCATGCGGCCAACATCGGGGATGATGTCCACAGGCGCAAGGCGAGAAGCCCCGGAAAGACAGGATTTTCGGCCGGCACAGCCCGCTGCACGGCTCGCCGCACCGGAGATTCGGCCCGTCTCACCTTAATTTGACTTTAACGCTTTTTAACCACAACGGTCAGCACCGGAGATGCGCCCGACGCGCCGGGTGAGATCAGTCCATAAGCGGGGTCGCTCTTGTATCAGCGCAACGAATTCGGAGGGGGGCAGGGAAGCGGCACAGCCGCGCTTTCCTTCGATTCCGCCGTGCCGGCGCCGGCTCCCGGCGATACGCCCAAATTCGGCGAAGCGCTGCGCTCGAAAATACCGGTCAGCCGCTGGGCCGATCTCGATCTCGTCGTCGATCTCGGGGCGCAGGTGGGCAGCCGGACCTGGTGGCGCGGCGCGCTGACCTGCGCGGTCCTGTGCGGCTCTACCTTCCTGCTCGCGCCCAGCGTCGAGGCCATCCCGGCGATGGTCGAGCCGATGGAAGAGACGCAATGGGACGAAGCCCGCGCCCAGGCGATCACGCCGCTCGCTTTCGGCGGCGACACCGGCCGCCGGATGGCCGCGACCGATGCCGTCGAGCCGCTGGCGGGAACGCCCGAACGGCCGCGTATCGAATTGACCGCGACCCTGGGCCGCGGCGACGGATTCGACCGGGTGCTGCAGCGCGCGGGCGTGGCACCCGACGAAGCCACCGAACTCGCGGCGATGATATCCGATGCCGTCCCGATGGACGATATCCGGCCCGGAACGATCATGAACATCGTGCTCGGCCGCCGGCCCAACCGCACGGTACCGCGGCCGGTCGACGAAATTGCCTTCCGCGCCCGTTTCGATCTCAAGCTGGAAGTGGCCCGCGTCGACGGCGCGCTTCGGCTCAACCAGATCGCCATCGCGGTCGACGACACGCCGCTGCGCATTCGCGGCCGGGTCGGCTCGAGCCTCTACCGTTCGGCGCGCGCCGCCGGTGCGCCGCCCGCCGCCATCCAGGCCTATCTGCGTGCCATCGGAACGCGCATGTCGGTCAACCGCGACATCGGCGCGGACGCCACCTTCGACATGATCGTCGAACATCGCCGGGCCGAAACGGGAGAGACCGAAATCGGCCGGCTCGTCTATGCGGGCATCGAGCGCGGTGAGCGCGAAACCCAACTTTTGCGCTGGTCGGTCGGCGGGGACGATCAGTGGTTCGAAGCGTCGGGCGTCGGCCAGCAGACGGGCCAGATGCTGATGCCGGTCAATGGCCGGCTGACCTCGGGCTTCGGCTATCGCCGCCATCCGATCCTCGGCTATCGGCGCATGCATACCGGGCTCGACATCGCGGCCGGCCGCGGCACGCCGATCCGCGCCGCGGCATCGGGGACGGTGAACTTCTCCGGCCGCAATCGCGGCTATGGCAATTATGTCCGGATCAGCCATGGCAGCGGCATCCAGACCGCCTATGCGCATATGAGCCGGATCGTCGCGTCGAACGGATCGCGGGTCAGCCAGGGCCAGATTATCGGCTATGTCGGCTCGACCGGCATGTCGACCGGGCCGCATCTTCATTATGAGCTGATCCGCAACGGCCGCAAGGTCGATCCGCGCTCGGTCAGCTTCACCCGGCAGGCCCGCCTGACCGGCCGCGAATTGCAGCGCTTCCGCACGACGCTCGCCAATCTGCTCGAGGTCGAACCGGGCGCCGCGCTCGCCCGCCGCGAGGAGCGGGAAGAGGCGGAAGTCGCGAGCAATAACCGGCGGATCGAACGCGCGCGCAGTTAGGCTCCTCTACCCGGAAGCTTGAGAGTTATTCGGGGTTTGAGTTTTCTTGTCAGACTCGACCTGCCGGCTGGGCGCCGCACCGGGATTCTTTCGTCAGACCTTCGGCTCCGCCTCAGGCGCGGGCCGGTGCCGCGATTTTCCGCCAAGGAAAATTCTGACAAATCGAATCCTGCGCTTCGCCCAGCCGGCAGGTCGAGTCTGCCACACTAACGCCCCTGGCTGCGCCAGCGCTTGATCGTCCGGTCGACGATGCCCTTCTCGTCGCCGACATGCGTCCAGAGTTCGGAGAAAACGGGGTCGGCCGATGCCGGGCGTTTTTCTTCCTCGAGATTGTCGAACGCGATGCGGATCGGCACGGAGACGCCCTCGCCGCAGACGATGCATTCGCGGTTGCGCAGCGCCGGGATCACGTCGAGGAAGCCGCGGGCGCCCTCGGGCATGGCGGCACGCACATGAGCCTGGTCGCGGTCGTTGTTGAGGCGCATCGCGATGATCGTGCCGCATTGCGACAGCACGCCCTCGGCAAGATCCGACGGGCGCTGCGTGATAAGACCGAGCGAGACGCCGTATTTACGGCCTTCCTTGGCGATCCGGCTGAGAATGTCGCCGACGGCGGATTCCTCTTCGATATGGCCGGCGGGAATATAGCGGTGCGCCTCTTCGCAGACGAGCAGGATCGGGCGCTGCGTTTCGTTGCGCGACCAGATCGCATAGTCGAAAACCATGCGCGACAGCACGGCGACCACCACGGCGGTGATATCGGACGGAACACCCGATACGTCGACGATCGAGATCGGCTTGCCGTTGCCCGGCAGGCGGAACACGCGGGCGACAAATTCGGCCATCGTGTCGGCGACCAGCATGCCGGAAAACATGAAGCTGTAGCGCGGATCGGCCTTGAGTTCCTCGAGCTTGCTCTTGAGCCGCATATAGGGCGCGGTGTCGTTCGCGGAATCGAGATGGCCCATCTCGGTCGTGATGTTCGAGATCAGGTCGGACAGCAGATAGGGAATCGGGCTGTCGACCGTAAGCTGAGGGATTTCTTCGGCGAGCCGGCTCTTGCTGCGCGCGGCGAGCAGGCATTTGGCGAGGATGTCGCGGTCGCGCTGTCTGTCGGCGCCGGACGTCGTGATCAGGACCTCGCAATGTTCCTCGAAATTCATCAGCCAATAGGGAAGCTGGATATTGTTGACGTCGAAAATCTCGCCGGCCCCCTTGAACGCCGCGCTATATTCGCCGTGCGGGTCGACCATGACGATGTGGCTTTCCGGCGCGAGTTCGCAGATCCGGTGGAGGATCAGTGCGACGCTGGTCGATTTACCGGTACCCGTCGATCCGAGCACCGCGAAATGCTTGCCGAGCATCGCATCGATGTAGAGCGCGCCGCGAATATCCTTGGTCGGGTAGACATTGCCGATCTCGATATGCGGCCGGCTCTCGGCGGCGAACATCTCCCGCATGTCCCGATCCGACACGGCCATGACCGGCGTGCCCGGAATCGGGAAGCGGGTGACGCCGCGCCGGAAACCTTTCACACGGTTCGTACCCTCGACGGCCATGCCTTCGCCGAGAAAATCGATATAGGCGTCGACCTTTCCGTCGTCGCTGGGATTGGCGGCGAGCGTCCGGATATTGGCGACGAGCCAGCTGTTGCCGACCCGGATCTTCACTTGGCTGCCGACCTGGCCTGCCATGGCGAGCGTGGGATCGGGATCGGACCGTACCTTGTCGAGCATTTCCGCGTTCACCGCGATGCGCGAGCCGGAACCCGCGATTTCGGTCACCTGACCGATAACGATGCCCTGGTCGCGGGCGACCATGCCGCCGTCGAGCGATGCCGCGTTCGAATCGTCTTCGTCTGCCGGCCGGAACGTGCCAAAATCGTCCATAGGGAAATCCACCCCGATCCATGGTTCTTCAAAGCGTGGGACCTTAGGCGCCGAACGGTAAATTTTTCGCTTACTAAACCGAGACGGGTTCAGATGCGGCGGAACGCGATTCCGGCGACCCAGCCGAGCAGCAGCGAGACCAGAACGGCGGCCAGGCCATAGAGAAAGCCGTTATTCTCGGCGGCGTTGGCGACGAACCGCTCGAAGCCCGACTTGTCGATACGAATCTCGCGAACCTCGCCCGCCAGCACTCGCCCGTCCTGGATCAGGAAGGTCTCGGCGGTGTAATCGCCGACCGGGACGCGCGCCGGCACGGTGATCCGCGCATTGTAGAGCACCCCCTCGGTGACTTCGACCGCACCGGTCTGCTCGACATACAGGCCGTTGCGCCCCCTCAGATCGACCAGCCCCTCGTCGAAGCGCTGGGCTTCTTCGGGCGGATTGGCGCTGGCCGGCGACAGTTGCAGGCTGTCGATCCCGAGCTCGTAAATGGCGGCCGTGCGTTCGTCGACGATCTCGTCGATCGGCCGGGCGCTGGCCAGCGCATAAAAGGCCGGGGCCGAGCGGAAGCGCGCCTGCGCAGCGTTCATCCAGATTCCCATGCGCTGCTGTTTCTCGCGCACGAGGATCGATTGCTCCGGGCCCTTGAGAACGACGACGATGTCGACGGGCTCGTCGGGGACGCGGCCGCCCGGATGGAGGATCGCGCCATAGACCATGAGCTCGGCGCCGGTGAAGCTGTAGACTATCTCGATCTGCTCCTGATCGACGGCGGGCACGAGCCGCGGCCGCGCCTGCCCCATCAGCATCGGCACACAGGCGAGCAGCAGGAGGAGCGGCGCGAGCCGCCTCATGTGATTTCGATCGAGTAGATTTCGTCGGGCCGCCAGCCGAGGCCGAGCGCCATGCGGACCGCGACGATGATGACGAGCGCGGCGAGGAACAGGCGCAGCCATTCGGCGTTGATCCGGGTCGACAGGCGCGCGCCGATCTGCGCGCCCGTGACGCTGCCGATCAGGAGCAGGATGGCGAGCACGATATCGACGGCCTGGGTGGTCAGCGCATGGACCATCGTCGTCGCAGCGGCAACGAACAGGATCTGGAACAGCGAGGTTCCGACCACCACGCGGGTCGACATGCCGAGCAGGTAGATCATCGCCGGCACGAGGACGAAACCGCCGCCGATGCCGAGCATCACGGTCAGCGTGCCGACGACGAAGCCGACGCCGAGCGGCGCGAGCGGCGAGATATAGAGCCCCGATCCGTAGAAGCGCCAGCGCAGCGGGAGCGCCGCGACGAGCGGATGATGGCGGCGCACGGGCGGTTTGATCGGGATGCCGGTGCGCCGGGCCTGGATCACCGTCCAGGCTTCGCGGATCATCAGCGCGCCGATGCTGGTGAGGAGGATGATGTAAAGCATGGCGACGACGACATCGATCTGCCCCGCCTGTTGCAGCCGCAGAAACAGGATGCCGCCGAAAATCGTGCCCAATACGCCGCCGGCGATCAGGACGCCGCCCATCCGGAAATCGACGCCCTTGCGCTGGGCATGGGCCGATACGCCCGAGACGCTCGCGCCGGTGATCTGGGTGGTCGCCGATGCCACGGCCACGGCCGGCGAAATGCCGGAAAAGATCAAAAGCGGCGTCGTCAGGAAACCGCCGCCGACGCCGAACATGCCCGACAGGATACCGACCACGCCGCCGAGCAGGATGATAAGCAGCGCATTGACGGAGATTTCGGCGATCGGGAGGTAAATATCCATGCTTCCTCCGGCCTACCGATTTTGGCGCGCAAGCGGAAGGCAGAGTCTGCAGTTACGAAGCTTCTCCGGTCAAAAATCGGCACCGAGCGTCAGCACCGGGCCGGAGCCGGGTCGGGCGGATCCGGCGACGCGCTCCCGCCAGCTCAGCGAAAGCCGCACGCCGCCATTCCCCACGGGCAGCCGGACGCCGGCTTCCGGTCCGATATCGACGCGCGACAGTCCCGGTTGCGCTCCCGCCCAGACGCCGCCGCCGAGCGACAGCGTGCTGCGCTCGGTTAGCGGGACCGGCCGCGAAACGATCAGCGCCGCGTCGCCGTAAAGATCGCGGCTCCGCGCCCCGACGATTCCGGCCTGCGCATAGCCGTCGAGCTCCAGCCCAAAGGGCAGTGGCCGTCGATAGATGCCGCCAGCGATCCCCAGTGCCCAGGCATCGCGGCCGCCATCGTCCAAAGCGATCCACCGCTCGGCAGTCAGTTCGACCGGCACGTTGGCGGCGGGGCGAAACGCGATGCCGATCGCGGCCTCGGCGCCGGTGTCGCGTTCGATCGGCCGCGACAGGCGCGCGGCGAGCGCCGCCTCCACGCCGGCCGCGCGGACGATCCGGTAGCGCGCCCGCACGCCCGCCTGGCTGCCGCCGAGTTCGCCGTCGTCGGCAAGCGCGTCGACGCCGTCTCCCGACCGCCACTGGACCCAGGCGGCGAGGCTGAACCGCGATGATGCGGCCGGATCGGCCAACGGCGTGACCGGCAACCGCGAGGCCCGGCGGGCGAACCGCATCAGCAGGGGCTGGCTGAGCGGCGGCATATGCGCGGCGAGGAAAATCCGCTGGCATCGTGCGCCGCAATGCCCGGGCGAGGATGGCGGGGCGGCGGCGACGCGATCGGTCCGGAACCGGTTTGCGACGGTCTCGGGGGCGATTTGCCCGACAGGCACGATCCCGGCGTCTCGTCTGGGCCCGTCCGCGGAACCCGGCGGCCCGGCGACCTCGGACAGGGGCAATGCCGGGAGGCCGGGCAGGAACGGGCCGGGCTGTTCGAGGAGCAGCGGCGGAATCTCGGCCGGCGCCCAGAACACTATCCGCAACCCGACCCAGAGCGTGACGATGGTCGCGATGAAACGGACGGGCGGCGAGAGCCGGATCATGGCCGCGGCGCGGCTGTATCGGGAAAGATGTGCCGGGTCTTGTCCCAGGCCGGCGGACGGTCGCGGCGCGCAAAGACATAATGCGTCATCGCCCGGCGTGCCGCGATCATCGCGATGATGTTCGAAACGATGGCCCGGGGAATGGCGAGCAGGGCTTCGCGCCAGCCGTAGACGAGCCCGGTGAACAGCGCCCGGACGGCGAGCCGCCATGCCAGCAATCCGAAATTGACGCTCAAGAGGAACGCCAGCACCGGTGTCATTCCGGGGAGGGAATAGCCGGTCGTCAGCGCCGCGGTCAGCAGGGCGACGCCGATCAGGGTGGCCAGATAGGCGGCGAGCAGCACCAGGGCGGCGAGAATCGTGCTGCGGTCGCGCACCCGCATCCAGAAATCCGCGATGCCGCCATGCCAGCCCAGCCGTTCCCAGCCATAGAGCGCGATGCCGGCAACCCAGCGTGTCTTCTGGCGGACCGCTTCGCCAAGGGTGGCGGGGAAATGCGCCTGAACCGCGATCAATTCTTGCGCAGCCGCATCGCGGCACCGGACGAACGTCCCGTTCCGGCCGCGTTCGGCGAGCGACAGGCCGAGTTCGTAATCCTCGGTCAGGCTGTCCGCGTCGAAGGGGAGGCCGCCGCGTTCCGCGGCCAGTGCGCCGAGCGCCGGCCGTGCGATCGCGCAGCCGACACCGGCCGATGGCACGCCGGCGTCGAGGCTGTCGCGAATGACCAGATCCTTGCCATGGGCCTCGGCAAACTCGTCGCAATAATGACCGGCGACCCAGCGCGACCGGGGATGCGGCAGCGGAACGACCGGTATCTGCACCAGATCGTGCCGTTCGATAAGCCTGTCGAACAGCGCGATCTCCTCGGGATGAACGACATCCTCCGCGTCGTGCAGGATCACCGATTTGAAGCGCGTTCCGCTATCGGCTTCTTCTTTTTCGAGCGCCTTCCACAATGCGTTCAGGCAATCGGCCTTGGTCGTCGGGCCGGGATTCCGGCACGGCATTATGTAGGAAACGCACCAAGGGGTCGCTGCGTCCCTCGCGGGGTTAGCCCGTGGGGTGGCTAGGTGTCCCCTGGCTTGTCATTGAGATTAGCGTCTCGATACTTCAACCCATAGGGCATCTCGGTTTCTTGATAGATTTCGATGCTGAAATGGGTCTTATGGTCGGGCGCGAGCGGGGATTCGTAGAGAACGTAACCCCGCAAGAAGCGATGCTCCATACCACCCTCTTGCGAGATGAAACCGAGGTCTTCCATTTTGGAAGGCTCAACGATTTCATGGCGTGGCGGGCCAGTGAAGTTCGGATCGCTTGGCCAAGCGGGGTCACTGCTCCAACCCCACGCAATTTGTTTCACGATGCCAACGGATTTGCCCACATTGGTTACGGATGCGACGACCGTAGGAACACTCCCTGTGAAGCTCGTCTCAGAGGAGGAAAAACTCAATTTCGCGCGTTCGATAGATACATAGGCATCGTAAGTGGCAGCTGCGGAATCAGCTGCCTTGCGAGTTTCCCAGAACGTAGTGAAAATCAGCATCAAGCCGACAATGCCCACACCCATGCCAATAATCGCAGCCTTGCCCATAACCTGCGTCCAGACGGCCATGGTTTTCTGGGCTTCAAGATCGCGTTCGTTTCGTTCTGCCTGCTGAGCGGCCTCGCGTTCTGTATCTATGCATTGATCTGCGCTCGCAGAAACGATGTCGGCGGCTTCGCATTCAACGGCTATGTGGGTGGAATCTCCGTATTCATTGGCGTTCTCTTCTGCTTCGATTTGTATGTCGAACTGTGAGTTAATTGCTGGAAACCATAGCGAACCACCAACGCCGCCAGCCAATAGAATCCCAGCGGCTAATCCAATCGCATAGTTTCGCAGCCGATTGCTGTAAGACATTGAACAAAGAACACCGCTGTGAATTTACCCCGACTCACCTTGTTCTTTATATTCGGCACGGAGTCCATGACCCCGATGTCCGCCAGCTTCCCGACCAGCTCCGCATAAGTCACGTTCCGGCGCTTCAACTCGGCTTTCAGCAAGCCTTTGACCTTGTCTTCCCATTCCTTTTCCTTGACGGGCATCGCGTATCTCCAACGGGGAATAAAGTCACCATACACGATACTTTTGGCATTGACAACGATACCGTAGGTCACTATATAAGATACTAAGGTATCGGAGATAATGACCATGCACAAGCAGCACTTCCTTCTTTCAGCCAAAGCCAGGACACTGAGCCTCAAGGCCGTCTTCACCATGGGCGAGGATAAGGCTTACGAGGCCTTCAAGATGCTGCGCTGGCCGGAAACCGATGGCGAGGCCTATTGCCCCCGGTGCGGTTGCACAGAAACCTATGACATATCGACGCGGCGCAAGTTCAAGTGCGTCGCCTGTCACCATCAATTCTCGGTCACGAGCGGGACGCTGTTCGCCTCGCGCAAGATGACCTTCACCGATCTACTGGCGGCTATCGTTATCTTCGTAAACGGGGCCAAGGGCGTATCGGCGTTGCAAATGAGCCGCGATCTGGATTGCCAGTACAAAACGGCCTTCATCCTTACGCACAAGCTGCGCGAAGCCATGGCGCGCGAGCAAATGGACCGCGAGTTGAACGGTGTTGTCGAGATCGACGGCGGCTATTTCGGCGGCTATGTGAAGCCGGAAAACCGGAAAGAGGATCGCCGGGATCGTCGGTTGAAAGCCAACACGTCCGGCAAGCGCCAGTGCGTTGTCATCATGCGCGAGCGCGGCGGCAAGTCGCTGCCGTTCATCGTCGCCAATGAGGGCGATGCAGTTCCCCATGTCCGCGATCATGTCGGGACGCTCGCCACGATCCATGCCGACGAAGGCACGGGCTGGGATGCGCTACATGCGGGCTGGAAAACACACCGCGTCAATCACTCGGTCGCGTTCATGGATGAAGGCGTCTGCACCAATCAGGCGGAAAGCTATTTCAGCCGTCTGCGCCGGATGGAAACTGGAACGCATCACCATATCGCCGGGCCGTATCTCAATGCCTATGCTGGCGAAGCCGCATGGCGGGAAGACCATCGCCGCGTTGATAACGGCTCACAGGCCGCAATGGTCGCACGGGCCACGATGGCGTCAAGCGTTAGCCGGAAATGGGCGGGGTATTGGCAGCGGGCGGCCTAAATGCGAAAGTTCCGCCACGCCCCTTTGCCGTGACTCAAGATTGAAAAAGCGGTCCCCATGGCAATCAGCCGATCCTGAAACGACATGGTTTGCTTATTAAAGAACGAGCGGATCGCTCGGCGAAATAGCCAGCCTTGTAGAGGGTTTTCGTAGCTATCGTATGCGATGACCATTGCGAGGAACTCGAAAAATTCCTTTCTGTCATCAACCGGCAATTTCTCAACGTCGCCAAACGCCTCATCAAGGCTGGCGGAATCCTTGTCCGAGCGACCAAAGCGTGGCAGATAATGATAGATCACAAACCCTCGGACAAAACATCCGCAACCAGCTGCCGCTGCCAGCCAAAAAACAACTCTCGCGACTGATTCTGGAGTGTCTTCATCTTCAATCAAACGCGCAGCCTTGGCTGTTAGCTTGGGTTGCATGGCTGCCGCATGAGCAAGGTTCTGTTTGGCCCACGCGAAATATCGTTCAGAAAGCCAGATGACCGCACCAATAATCAATGCAAAGAAGGCGATCATGAACAGCGTCATTAGTGATCCTTTCCATCTTTACGATCAAACGGCAGAAGGGGCTCATCGGGTCCGTAGCTGGATTCGAAAAGCTGCGCGAGCCTGCGCAAACCCTCCACCTTGCTTGCCTCAATTTCGCGCGTTTTGGCGCGATAATCAAGATATTTTGAGGCCAATCCATCCTTACGGGAGATGAAGAAAATATATGCGATCAGAACTATGAGAAGGAATAGCCATATATTGTCTGTTATCCAATCACCTATGGCGCGGACATCGAAGCTAAAGCCCCCTCCTTCGACGGCAGTGTTCCTGCTGCTCATGCTGTATAAATACTATGAACGTAGAAGAATAGAATACACTTCCCTTTTGGCCCTGTGATTAACTGCTAGCCCCATTCCGCCACCCCTGCACAATATCCGCATCGGGCGCAGTGATTTTCCATGACAGCAACGGCCCCTTGCCAGCCTTGCGGGACCGTACCACGCCCTTTTTGCGCAACCGGGACAGCGAATGCCCGACGCGCTTCCGTGTAAGCGTCCTGAGCGCCTTGTCGCTTTCGTTCATGCGCCGCTGCACCATGACCTTTACCGTTAGCTGGTCGGTCGTCTGCCAGCGTGTAGCACCGCGCAGTTGCTCTAGCAGGAAGCGTTGAACCTCGCCCCGGAACGCTGCGTTGGGCGGCGGCAGATACTTTACCGGCATATCGTCGAAATCAACGTCAGGCTCAAATAGGCGGATGCTGGCGTCCAGATGGTCCAGGTCGGCTATGAGCCGTGCCGCTTCTTCCTGTGCAGCCTGTATGCGCCCCACGATCTCCGCTCGCTTCTTTACCAGTCCATGCACAACAGGTTTCATGGATTCACATTAGCGAACGCAGGTGCTAAAAGGGACTACCCGCTTGGTGCGGTTGATACATAATGCCGTTCCGGCAGACGACCAGGCGGATATTGGCGGCGCGCCGGGCGACCGCTTCGATCTCCGCGCGGGTGGCCGGGTCGTTCGGATAACAGCCGACGAACAGCCGGTAGTCCTGGCCCGCGAACCGCCAGACCGTGCTTTCGAGCATCGCGCGGATCACGCCGGCCTCGTCCCAGGCCGGGATGAATATGGCATGGCGGCCCGGACGATCGGGCGGCAGCAGGTCGGCCATCGTCCGTGGCGCGGCGTCGCGACGCCCGGCGAGGCGGCGGATCATCCGTCGGAGCCACAAAATGTCGACAGCGAGATTGTCGAGCGCGCCGAGCAGAAAGCCGAAGGCCGCGAACAGCGCCAGTTCGCGAAACGCCAGCTCGGCCAGTTCCAGAAGCGGTCCGCCCCCTTGCATTCTCTCCCCATGCGCCAGTCCCCACGGCGCCGGCGCGGCTTATAGGCGAAAAGAGCAAGTCACGGAAGCACAGGCTGTTTTCATCGCCGGCATTCCGCTTTAGAGCGATCCGCGAAACGAGGGAGTGAACATGGCTGAACGCTTGGGTGTGCGATCTGCGCTGAGAAAATTCCTGAACAGTGAGGCGGCGGGCGGCATCGTGCTGATGGTGGCCGCAATACTGGCGATGATCGTTGCCAATAGCGCGCTCTACGACAGCTATCACCATATCCTGAACGATGACATGGGGCCGATCTTCAGCCCCGAGCTCACGAGCAAGCTCGGACCGATGACGCTTCACTTGTGGATCAATGACGGGTTGATGGCGATCTTCTTCTTCCTCGTCGGTCTCGAGATCAAACGCGAATTCGTCGACGGGCGGCTGTCGAGCTGGGACAAGCGCAGGTTGCCGATTATCGCGGCAGTGGCGGGGATGGCGGTTCCGGCCGCGATCTTCCTGTCCGTCACATGGGATTATGGCGAACTGGTCAATGGCTGGGCGATCCCGGCAGCGACCGATATCGCCTTTGCGATCGGCGTTCTCGCGCTGCTCGGCAAGCGCGCGCCCACATCGCTCAAGCTCTTCCTCGTCACCGTGGCGATTGTCGACGATATGGGCGCCGTGGCGATCATCGCGCTCGTCTATACGCCGTCGCTTTCGACGATCTGGCTGTTCGCCTCGGTACTGGTGCTGGCGGTGATGTACTATCTGAACGCCACCGGGGTGCGGCGGTTGCTGCCCTATGTCCTGCTGTCCGGCCTGCTCTGGTATTGCGTGCTGCTGTCGGGCGTTCATGCGACGATTGCCGGCGTCCTCGCGGCGATGATGATCCCGATCACCAAGACGCCCGGCGCGCCCGATGCGGTGGACAGTCCGCTGCACCAGATGGAACATGCCGTTGCGCCGTGGAGCGCCTTTTTCATCGTGCCGATATTCGGTTTCGCCAATGCCGGCGTCAATCTCGCCGGCATGGGAGTCGACCAGATTCTGGCACCGCTGCCGCTCGGCATCGCGCTCGGCCTTTTTGTCGGCAAGCAGATCGGGATTTTCGGCAGCGTCTGGCTGGCGGTGAAGTTCGGCGTTGCCGGCAAATTGCGCGGCGCGACCTGGCTCCAGATATACGGCACGGCGATGCTCTGCGGCATCGGCTTCACGATGAGCCTGTTCATCGGCGGCCTCGCCTTTCCGGGCAACGCGCTGCTGATCGAGGAGGCCAAGATCGGCGTCCTGCTGGGTTCGGCGATGTCGGGCGTGGTCGGTTTCCTGCTGCTGCGGTTCGCGCCTTTGCATCAGAGCCATGACGAGATCGAGGCCGAGGAGGCCGGTGAAATCGCGCGCGACGGCGATATCGAGAATGTCTGCGAGGATATGCCCGCGAAACCGGGCGCCGCAGGCTGAGACTTGCCAACCGGCGCGTGTCGCTGTATTAAGCTAACAATACAGTTGGGAGAATGACAATGCGCGCGCTTTTGGTTTCGCTGTCGGTGCTGGCCGTCGCTGCCTGCGGATCGGTGATCGAGATGGACGGGGACGGCCTTTCGAACGGCCAGCCGCTCAGCGAATTGGAGCTGGCGGAGTTCGATGCGGTTTCGCTGCGCGGGCCCGACAATGTCGAAATTTCATTGGGCGACGCTTTCGATATCCGTGTCGAGGGCGATGACGAGGTGGTCGGCCGGCTGGAATTCGAAATCCGCCGCGGGACGCTCCGGATCGGCCGCGAAAGCGGCCGCGGGCTCACCATCGGCGACGATCCGGCAACGGTCTATATCACGATGCCGGCGATCAACGGCGCATCGGTCGCCGGGTCTGGCGACATGCAGATCGAGCGGGCGGAAAGCGAGCGGTTCGAAGCCTCGATCGCCGGCTCGGGCAGAATGGAGATTGCGACGCTCGAAGCGGCAGAGGCGGAATTCGACATCGCAGGATCGGGTGATATGAGCGCGGCAGGTACCGTCGCGGACCTCGATATCAGCATCGCCGGCTCGGGCGATGTCGAAGCCGCGGATCTGCGCGTCGAGCGTGCGGATGTTTCGATCGCCGGCTCGGGCAATGTCGAGATCCACGCGACCGAGCAGGTCGACGGCAGCCTCATCGGTTCCGGCGATGTCCGCGTGCATGGCGATGCCGAATGCCGGAGCAATTCGATCGGCTCGGGCGATATGCGCTGCGGCTAGCCGGAAACCGACCAACGGCGGCCCGGGGACGATAAACGGCACTTGTCGTAATTGAGTCGTCGCGCTACCCTCCTGCCGTCTGACAGGGAGGACAAGGATGCGGATGATGGTCTCAGTAGCGGCGCTCGCCATGGCGGCGGCGTGTACCAACAGCGTGGCGCAGGAAAGCCAGGCGCCGCCGCGGGACAGCGTGGCCGAGGCCCGGAACCAGGCCGTTCCCGCTTCCCGCGACTATGATCTCAGCGGCTTCGACCGGGTGTCCCTCGCGACCCCGGATACCGTCGAGATCGTTCGGAGCGGAACGTTCGCCGTCCGGGCGACCGGAAATAGCGACATTCTCGACGAGCTTGCGCTTTCGGTGGAAGACGGTGTCCTCAGGATCGAATATCGCGAGGACCATGATCGCCGCTGGACGCGCCGCGGTGGCCGGCCGGCCACGATCGCCGTCACCATGCCGAGCCTGAACGGGGTCTCGCTGGCCGGATCGGGCGATATTCGCATCGGCCGGTTCACGGCCCGGGACTTCGAGGCGTCGATCGCCGGATCGGGCAATATCGTCATCGAATCGCTGCAGACTGATCGCGCGGAATTCGAGATAGCGGGATCGGGCGATCTGAGCGTCGCCGGCACGGCCGGCGAGGTCGAGCTTGAAATCGCGGGATCCGGCGATGTCGCGGCCGGCGACTTTCGGACCCGGCGGCTCGATGTCGACATTGCCGGTTCGGGCGACGTCCTGGCCTATGCGACCGAGACGGTCGAAGCCTCGTTCGTCGGCTCGGGCGATGTCACGGTGAGGGGCGGCGCGCGGTGCCGGTCGAGCACGATCGGCTCGGGCCGGCTTCACTGCAGCTAACTCCTCCGCGCGGCCTTTTCGGCAAGGCCCGACACGCCTTCGCGCCGTTCGAGTTCGGCCAGCACATCGGCGAGCGGGATATCGCGTTCGGCCAGCAGGATCAGCAGGTGGAAGAGCGCGTCGGCGGCCTCGCCGACCAGCGCGTCATCGTCTTCCGCCAGCGCCGCGACGATCGTTTCGACCGCTTCTTCGCCGAACTTCTGGGCGACTTTCTGCCGGCCCTTGCCGAGCAGCTTGGCGACGTAGGAGGATTTGCCGTCGCCATTCTTGCGGGCGCGGATGACGGACTCGAGGCGGGTCAGCGTTTTGGCCATAGCCTGCCTGTGCGCGGAGCGCCCGGCCGCGTCAACCGGGCTCGTCCGAGCCGTTCTTTTTTCGCTGCTTGCTGATCTGGCGTCCGACGAGCAGGCCGGTTACGCCCAGCGCGAAAAGCGCGATATCACCCGGCGCATCGACGCTGATCGCCGCCGCCACAGCGGGCGTGGCGCCAATCGCGATGGCGGCCATAAAGGCGACGATGATGCGGGCGAGGGACATTCACGCTCCTGAAACAGTCAATTCCGTGTTTACCATGCAAGGATCCGGCCAGTTCGGGGGCATGCCGAATGTTTCGGCCCGGCAATGGTTAATCCCGGATTGAGAAATATGGTTAGTGTAAAGTTACCCGACGGTTTTTCGGCCGCGAACCGGGATTCCGCCCGCGGCAAGGGCGGCCCGGGCTTCAGCGATGCTGTGCGTCCCGAAATGGAAGATGGAGGCGGCCAGCACGGCATCGGCATGGCCGTCGCGGACGCCTTCGACCAGATGGTCGAGCGTGCCCACACCTCCGGATGCGATAACAGGTACGGTAACACTGTCCGCGATCGTCCGCGTCAGCTCCAGATCGTAACCGTCCTTCGTGCCGTCACGGTCCATTGACGTCACCAGCAGCTCGCCGGCGCCGAGCTCGGCCAGCCGCCGCGCATGCACGACCGCGTCGACGCCCGTTCCGCGCCGGCCGCCATGGGTGAAGATTTCCCAGCTGCCCTTGCCGTCCGCACGCGCATCGATCGAACCGACGACGCACTGGCTGCCGAAGCGTTCGGCCATGTCGCGCACCAGTTCGGGGCGGGCCACTGCCGCGCTGTTGACCGCGACCTTGTCGGCGCCGGCGAGCAGCAGCCGGCGCGCATCATCGGGCGTGCGAACGCCGCCACCCACCGTAAACGGCATGAAACAGACGGCTGCTGTCCGCTCCACGATATGGAGCAAGGTGTCGCGCTCCTCATGGCTCGCCGTGATGTCGAGAAAGCAGAGTTCGTCCGCCTCGGCCGCGTCATAGACCCGCGCCTGTTCGACCGGATCCCCGGCATCGGCGAGATCGACGAAATTGACGCCCTTCACGACACGGCCATTGGCGACATCGAGACAGGGAATGATGCGGCGGCGGACGGTCATGGGCTTTTTCCGTCAGACTCGACCTGGCGGTGCCGCGATTTCGCGTCAGCGAAATTCTGACAAAGAAAGATCGGCTCAATCATTTCGCAGCCAGCGCCAGCGCCGTCGCGAGATCCAGCGTACCGTCATACAGCGCGCGGCCCGTAATCACGCCCTCGATTCCCGCATCGGCATGGATGTTGAGCGCGTGGATATCGGCGATGCCCTTGACCCCGCCCGAGGCGATGACGGGGATATCGGTGGCATTGGCAAGGTCGACCGTGGCCTCGATATTGCAGCCCTTCAAGAGCCCATCGCGCCCGACATCGGTGAACAGCAAAGCGGCGACGCCCGCATCCTCGAACCGCCGCGCCATGTCGATGACGCTGACCTCGGAGGTTTCGGCCCAGCCCTGGGTCGCCACGAAGCCGCCTTTCGCATCGACCGCGACGACGATGCCGCCGGGAAAATCGCGCGCCACTTCCTTCACGAAATCGGGATCGGTCAGCGCGGCCGTGCCGATCACGATCCGCGCGACGCCGAGATCGAACCAGCGTTCGACATCGGCGCGGATCCGGATGCCGCCACCGAGCTGCACATAACCGGGGAAGGTCTGGACGATGGACTCCACGGCCTCGGCATTCTTCGCTTCGCCCGCGAACGCGCCGTCGAGATCCACGACATGGACGTGCTCCGCCCCCGCTTCGGCGAAGATCCGCGCCTGGTCGGCCGGATCGTCGCCATAGACGGTCGCGCGGTCCATATCGCCCTCCGCGAGGCGCACCACCTGCCCGGCCTTCAGATCGATCGCGGGAAAGACGATGAGGCTCATGAGGAAATTCCTTCTGTCAGAATTTCCCTGCCGGAAAATCGCCGCACCGGCCCGCACCCCCTCCCGACCTCCCAATCAGGATACATTCGTGGGAGGTCGGGAGGGGGTGCGGGCCGGTGCGGTGCTCGACCGTCAGGCCGAGTCTGACAAAATGATTTCATGGCCGCCAGTCCAGAAAGCGTCGAAGAAAGGAAAGGCCATAACCCTGCGATTTTTCCGGATGGAACTGTACGCCGATCATCGTGTCGCGGCCGATCGCCGCCGTCACCGGGCCGCCATGATCGGTCATCGCATAGGCGTCCGCCGCATCGGTAAGCGCGACATGATAGCCGTGCAGGAAATAGGCCTCGCCCGGCTCGATCAGCGGCGGTTCGCCCTGCGGCGTCACGTCGTTCCAGCCCATATGCGGGATCTTGAGGCGGGGATCGTCGCTCGCCAGCGGCTGCACCGTGCCCGCGATCCAGCCCAGTCCTTGATGCGTGCCATGTTCCTCGCCGCGCTCGGCCATCAATTGCATGCCGACACAGATGCCGAGAAAGGGGCGCGCTTTGTCGATGGCGGCGCTGTGTAGCGCCTCGACCATGCCCGGCAGCGCGGACAGACCATCCATGCAGGCCGCAAAGGCGCCGACGCCGGGCAAAACGATCCGGTCGGCGTCTCGCACGGCCTCGGCCTCGGCGGTCACATCGATTGCCTCCGCGCCGGCCGCCATCAGTGCATTGTGAACCGACCGCAAATTGCCCGCGCCGTAATCGATCAGCGCAATGCGCTCGCCCATCAGCCGAGCGTGCCCTTGGTCGAGGGGATCGCGCCGCCTTTGCGCGGATCGATCTCGACCGCATCGCGCAGCGCGCGCGCCAGCCCCTTGAAGATACTCTCGCAGATATGGTGGTTATTCTCGCCGTACAGCGTTTCGATATGGAGCGTGATGCCCGCCGAACCGGCGAAACTGTGGAACCAGTGCTGGATCAGCTCGGTATCCATCTCGCCCAGCCGTTCCTGGCTGAAGCCCGAATTCCATACGAGAAAGGGCCGCCCCGAAATATCGAGTGCCACCCGGCTCAAGGTTTCGTCCATCGGCGAATAGGCCGAGCCGTAGCGCCGGATCCCCGCCTTGTCGTCGAGCGCTTTCGCGACCGCCTCGCCGAGCGCGATCGCGCTGTCCTCGGTCGTATGATGCTGATCGACATGCAGGTCGCCATCGACCTTGAGATCGATATCGATCAGCGAATGGCGCGACAGCTGTTCGAGCATGTGATCGAGAAAGCCGATGCCGGTCGAAACGGTATAGGCGCCGGTCCCGTCGAGATTGATCTCGACGGCGATATCGGTCTCGCCGGTCTGGCGGGCTATCGAAGCGGTGCGCATGGCGCGCGGTATAAGAGTTTGGCGGGATTTGGCCAGAGGTGAATCATTTTGTCAGACCTTCGCTGCGCTCAGGCGCCGCACCAGCCCTCTCCCCCTTCCCGACCTCCCATTGACTGTACCCTGTGGGAGGTCGGGAAGGGGGAGAGGGCTGGTGCGGAGATGTTGCGCTAGCAACATTCTGACAAACAAGAACCCGGTGCCGCGCTCGACCGCCAGGTCGAGTCTGACAAACAAAAACCCGATGCGGCGGACTTGCGGCGGCAAGTTTCTGACAAACAAATATTGACCCCTGCCGCCGACGCGTTCACCAAACCGGCATGACGGATGAGACGCCCGACAGCCTGATTCCCTATGACGAAATCGTCCAGGAGGCCTTGCGCGCGGTCGTCGGCCGGGTGCTGAGCGAGGTCGGCGAGGCGGGCGACCTGCCGGGCGACCATCATTTCTACATCACCTTCAAGACCAGGGCGCCGGGCGTCGATATTCCCGGCCATCTGCTCGAACGCTTCCCCGACGAGATGACGATCGTGCTGCAGAAGCGCTTCTGGGACCTGACGGTCGACGAGGACGGCTTTTCGGTCGGGCTGAGCTTCAACCAGGTGCCGTCGACGCTGGTCGTGCCGTTCGCCGCGATCACGGGTTTCGTCGATCCGGCGGTGAATTTCGCGCTGCAGTTCCAGGCGCAGGGCGACGACAGCGCCCCGGGCGACCATGATCATGCCGAAAATGATCCGCCTCCGGCCGAGCCCATCGAAGATGGCTCCAACGTCGTCGCGGTCGATTTCAAACGCAAGAAATAGAGGCCCGGTCCTCCCCGTTCGAGTTCCGGCCGATAACAGGAACCTGATATCCCATGACAGATACCACTCGTACCGAAACCGACTCCATCGGCCCGATCGAGGTGCCTGCCGATGCCTATTGGGGCGCGCAGACCCAGCGCAGCCTCGAAAATTTTCCGTTCGCCTCGCACGAGCGTATGCCGCTCGGCATCGTTCACGCGCAGGCGGCGGTCAAACAGGCGGCGGCCCGGGTCAACAAGAAGCACGGGCTGGACGAGAAGGTCGCCGATGCGATCGAGGCTGCTGCAACGGCGATCCGCGAGGGCACGCATGACGGCGAGTTTCCGCTGACCATCTTCCAGACCGGCTCCGGCACGCAGACCAATATGAATGTCAACGAGGTGATCGCGGGCATCGCCAACGAGGCGCTGGCGGGGACGCGCGGCGGCAAGGATCCGGTGCATCCAAACGATCATGTCAACATGTCGCAAAGCTCGAACGACAGTTTCCCGACGGCGCTTCACGTTTCCACGGCGCTGGCGACGCGGGACCGGCTCGTCCCGGCGCTCGACATGCTGATCAGTGCGATCACGGACAAGGCGGAGGCCTGGGACGATATCGTCAAGATCGGCCGCACCCATACCCAGGATGCGACGCCGCTGACGCTCGGTCAGGAATTTTCCGGCTATGCGGCGCAGCTGATCAGCTGCAAGGCGCGGATCGAGGGCGCGCTCCAGGGCAATATAGCCAAGCTCGCCATCGGCGGCACGGCGGTCGGCACCGGGCTCAACGCGCCCGAGGGCTGGGCCGGGGACATGGCCGGCGCGATCAGCGACATTACCGGTTTCGCTTTCGAAAGCGCGCCCAACAAATTCGAGCACCTCGCCGCCAAGGACGGGCTCGTCTTCTTCTCCGGCGCGCTCAACACGCTCGCTGTGGCACTCACCAAGATCGCCAACGATATCCGCTTCCTCGGATCGGGGCCGCGCTCCGGGCTCGGCGAACTTTCGCTGCCGGCCAACGAACCGGGCAGCTCGATCATGCCGGGCAAGGTCAATCCCACCCAGTGCGAAAGCCTGACCATGGTCGCCGCGCAAGTAATCGGCAATCACCAGGCCGTTACGGTGGGCGGTATGCAGGGACATTTCGAACTCAACGTCTTCATGCCGTTGATCGGGGCCAATGTTCTGCGCTCGATCAATCTATTGGCGACAGGCATGACGAGTTTCGCCGAACGCTGCGTTACGGGCATCGAACCCAATCGCGAGAAGATAAAGGAGCTTGTCGATCGCTCGCTGATGCTGGTCACAGCGCTGGCGCCGGAGATCGGTTATGACAACGCCGCCGCGATCGCGAAACATGCACACAAAAAGGGCCAGACCCTGAAGGAAGCGGGGCTCGAGCTGGGGCTGGTCGACGAGGAAACCTTCGACCGGGTCGTGCGCCCGGAAAAGATGATCGGCCGCTAGGGAAAGGCCTCGGCATGCTGCTCTACAATGCGCCCGATCCCGCGCCCAATCCGCGCCGGGTCCGCCTGTTCCTCGCCGAGAAGGGGCTCGATATCCCGATGCGCGACCTCGCCATCGTCGAGCGCGAGCAGAAGGCGCCCGATTTCCTGGCGAAAAACCCGGCTGGCCAGCTGCCCGCACTCGAGCTCGACGACGGAACCGTTATCGCCGAGAGCGTATCCATCTGCCGCTATCTCGAAGCACTGCACCCCGATCCGCCCCTGTTCGGCTCGAGCCCGGAAGAGATGGCGCGGATCGATATGTGGCTCCGCCGGGTCGAGAACATGCTGATGGTGCCGGTCGGCATGGTCTGGATCCATAGCCACCCGTTCACCGCCGGACTCGGCCGGCAGTTCACCGATTTCGGCGAGGCCAGCAAGGAGCGCGTCGCCAAGGCGAAGGCCTGGTTCGACGGTCAGCTCGACGGATCCGACTATCTGGCGGGTGAGCGCTATTCGATGGCAGATATCATGCTGCTGACGACGGTCGATTTCGCCCTGTGGATCGGCCTCGACATGCCCGAAGACGCCGGCAATCTCCGCGATTGGCATGACCGCGTGTCCACGCGCGAAAGCGTTCAGCGCGCCTGATCCTTTCGCGTTCGACCTCCGCCGGTTGTTTGACATCCGGAACAATCGCCGCTCCATCCCCGTTGATGGAGAGAAATCGAACATGATGGGGCAACAATGGACGCAGGTTTTCTAACGATATTACAGGATCAGCTTGGCGACATGGCCGAGGCGACGGTGCGGATGCTGCCGCAACTCGCGATCGGGCTGTTTATTCTCGTCATTACCTGGGCGCTGGCCAAGGGCGGCCGCAAGATCGCGCATCGCTTCATCGGCAAGACCGATATCCGGCCGAGTCTGTTGACGCTGATCGAAACGGTCGTGACGATCTTTATCTGGATCATCGGCCTGTTCGCGACCGCCGCGATCATTCTCCCGGGCATCACGCCCGCCAGCATCCTTGCCGGTCTCGGCATAGGTGCGGTCGCGATCGGCTTCGCCTTTCAGGACATTTTCGAGAATTTTCTTGCCGGTGTGCTGATCATGATCCGCGAAAAGATGCGGATCGGCGATGTCATCGAATGCGAGGGGATTACCGGCAAGGTCGAAAAGATAACCCTGCGCGAAACCCATATCCGCAAGCTTTCGAACGAAGTGACGATCGTTCCCAACTCGATCCTGTTCAAGAACCCGGTCGAGATTTTCACCGACGACCCGGGCCGCCGGCACGAGGTCGTGTGCGGCGTCGCCTACGATGTCGATCTCGACGAGGCGGCCGAGGTTATCGAGGAGGCGGTCAAGACTTGTGACAAGGTCGACACGTCGAGAGGCATCGACATCTTCGCCACCGAGTTCAATTCGAGTTCGGTCGATTACCGCATCCGCTGGTGGTCGGGATCGAAACCGCGCGACATGCATGAAAGCCGCGATCAGGTGATCCGTGCTGTGAAACGGGCATTGGACGACGCCGGGATCGAAATACCGTTCCCGTACGTTACCCATACGTTCAAGGAACCCGTACCGCTGGAGAGTAAATGATGAGCCTGATCAGAAGCATAGCCCGGGGCGCCGTCGGCAGCGGCGTGCGCCGCCGGACCGCGGGGCGCGGAATTCTCGGTGCGGGCCTCGGCCTGATCGCCGCGCGGATCGCGACCCGCTCGCTCCCCGGTGCGGCTTTGGTCGGCGGCGGCCTCGTCGCCAAATATCTGTGGGACAAAAAACGCGAGCGCGAGGCGGCTGAAACCGGCGGTCTCGACGCGCGCGATGCCGAAATGGCAGCCGCGCGCGCCGAGGGCGAAACCGATATCGCCGCGGCCGCCGCGCCTGCGAGCGAACCGCCGGCCGCGTCCTAGAAGGTTCCCTGCCAGCCCAGAGTGAGCGTCCAGTTGGTGTCCATCTGCGGCCCGTTCAGGTCCTGATAGATCGGTGTGCCGACCTCGATCGCGAGCCGTTGACCTTCCAGCCCGCCTTGCGCGGCCAGGTTGACGCCGACAAACGCATCGATGCGCCCGCCGCCCTGGAAATCGGGATTGGCGGTCTGGACCGGCCCCATGATCATCGGATCGATGCCGTCCACCCGGCCGGTCGTGCGCGCCGCGAGGCGACCTGAAAAGCTGATCCAGTAGGCGGGCTCATAGCTGACCCAGCCCGTCACCTCATGCACGTCGCCATAGGCGAAGCCATTGTCGTTCTCGCCGAGCCGGATCGTGCCGTTATATTGCAGCCCCCAGCCGATATTCGCCTCGTCCGCATAGCCGCGATAGGTGAGCGCGGGTTTCAGGTCCCAGGTGCCGGAGCCGATCTGCATCGAATAGGGTAGCCGGATCGTCGGCGTGCCGCCCGTCGGCGTCAGGATATCGTCGGTCTCGGTCGTCGATCCCACCGGTATGCTGACTGCCGCACGGGCCAGCACCTCATAGCGTCGATGCGCTTTGGTGATCGGAAACAGGCCGCCGACGGTAATATCGCCGATGCCTTCTGGCCGGGTGGTAAAGCCGCCGAGCTGGGTAGTGCCCATACCGCCCTGATAGGTGATATGCTCCATTTCCTTGGAGATATAGCTGCCCATCGCGATCAAGGTGACCCAGTCGGTCGGCGCATACATCGCGCCGATCATGTGCATGTCCATCCGCATTTCGGTCGGCACGATGCGCAGGGTCGGCGGCTGGCCCGGATTGCCGAAAAAGCGGTTGGGAACGGTGGTGACGATCTCGTCGGGCGTCACTGTGTCGGTGCCGATGCGGTTGCCGCCCATGTCCATATGCATGAAGCGGTAGGAGAACATGACCTCGCCGGCGGAATGGGTATGATCGGCCATGACGCCGATCGGCGCATGTCCGTCGGCATGGGCACCGTCATGCGCGGCGAGCGGGGTAGCGAGAAGCGCGGCGGAAAGCGCCGCGAGAGAAGCGTGTTTCACGAAACATATCCTTGCTGAATCGATGGTGGTTCGCACCCGGGATCGAGCGCGATGGTCGGTTCAGAAGGTGAGCGGGGGTCCGGTCTGCGGCGGCGGCGGCGCGGCGAGCCCGGCGCCGATGGCGACAAGACCGGCGGGCGGGAAGCTGGTTGCGCCGGAGGGCGGCGGGATCTTCGCGATCGCGATCGCCGATGTTTTGGCGATGGAATTGGGTGCCGCCGCATAGTCGCAGGGCGTGTTGTCGCTTTCCGGCGCCGGCTCGTCGTCCATCGCATCGGCAAGCGCGAGCATGGCGGCCGGGGCATTGTCGGGCAGCGACGCGCGTTGCAGCCCCTGACCCGTGCAGAGCATGATCCGCGGGCCGTCGGCACCGAAAACCGGCATGAAGCCGTTCGGGACGAGCGCCTGGGCGACCAAGAAAACCGCCGCCAGGAACCGGACGCGGCTCCCGCGCAGCCGTTTCAAAGGGGAAAGCCGATTTGCCATCGCGCGCGCTATGACGGATCGGGTCGGGCTTGGCTATCCCTATTCGGCCCTGCCGTCAGGCGCTGAGTTCGTAGCTCTCGTCGAGCCACCGCTGCCAGATGTCGGCGGGAATCGGGTCTTCGTTCGAGAAGCGTGCGGTGACCCAGGGCGGTTTTCCGACCTGATAACTGTCCGGTTCGGCCGCGGCGAGTTTTTCCGCCTCGGCGATGGAGTCCTTCAGCTTGAGCATCACCTTGTACCGGCCGCCCTGTTCTCCGGCGAAGAGAAACGCCTTCTTTCCCCGCTTGAACGAGTTTTGGGTGCACGATGTGACTTCCGCGACCTCGGGATACTGGCTTGCCTTCAGCTTTATCGTTTCGAGTATGTCGGTCATCGCACCCCCTTTCAGGCCTCACAGCGCCGCCTGCCACTCCCTTATCACATCGATCGGCCAGACCAGCATCAGCACATTGAGCGTGAGGTTGTCGCGGATCATCCAGAGCGTGAACAGCTCGAAGGCGAGCGCGATGGCGACGGTCGGCCACAGCCCGATGCGCCGGGCGATCAGGAAACCCAATGCCATCCAGCCGATATCGGCGATCGAGTTGATGATCGCGTCGCCAGAATAGCCGAACGCCGCCGTCGCCTCGCGATAGCGGTTGATGATGATCGGCGAGTTTTCGAGCACTTCCCAGGCCGCCTCGATCGCAACCGCGAGGCAGAACCAGAGGCCGACCGGGCGGCGGCGCAGGAGCAGCCAGCCCAGGCCGCAGAAGAGAAAGCCATGGATGATATGGCTCGGTACATACCAGTCGGCCAGATGCTGGCTGTTGTCCGGGCCATGGACCTCGCCGACCCAAAATTTGATCTCGCCGCAAGTGCAGATCGGGTTGCGGCCCATCAGATAGAGGATGATCGCCGCGGCGAGGACGATGGCCGTCGCGGTAATCCAGTAATGGCGTGCGATATCGCCCTCCCCCATCTTGACGTCTCGGCACGCTTGCGCGAACCGGGACCATGGCCGATCCGATCCAGCTTGAGCGCCGCGGGCTCCTGTATGTCCTTTCATCGCCGAGCGGGGCGGGCAAGTCCACCATCGCGCGCAAGCTGCTCGCGGCTGATCCCGAGATTTCGCTGTCGGTATCGGCGACGACCCGGCCGATCCGCGAGGGCGAGACCGACGGCGCGCATTATCACTTCGTCGACAATGCCGAGTTCGACCGGATGGTGGAGCAGGGCGCATTTCTCGAATGGGCGCATGTCTTCGACCGGCGCTACGGCACGCTCAAGGCCGAGGTGAACAAGGCGCTCGATGTCGGGCGCGACGTGCTGCTCGATATCGACTGGCAGGGGACACAGCAATTGAAGCAGGTCGATCCCGATATCGTCCGCGTCTTCATCCTGCCGCCATCGATGGAGGAGCTCGAACGCCGGCTGCGCGGGCGCGGGACCGACAGCGACGAAGTCATCGCCGGGCGGATGGAGCGCGCCGCGGCGGAAATCAGCCACTGGGCCGAATATGATTATGTGCTCGTCAACGACGATGCGGAGAAATGCGCGGCGCGGGCCAAGGCGATCCTCGAGGCCGAACGGCTGCGCCGCAACCGCCGCACGGGGCTCGTCGATTTCGTGCGCGGGCTGACGGGATAGGGCCCGGACGGGCTTTTCATCGCCGCCCGGCAGGCGTAGCTTTCGCGCCAACGGTTAGGGGAGAGAATCTCATGCTCAAAGTCATTCCGGGCGCGATCGTCGCGGCGGTCGCCATGTTCATCATCGGTTTCATCGCCTACGGGCTGCTCGGCAGCATTCCGGTCGGCGATGTCGGCGATAGCGAGGCGGCCGCGATCCAGAGCGTACTCGCCGCGAATATGGACAATGAG
Source organism: Parasphingopyxis algicola (assembly GCF_013378075.1). Lineage (GTDB taxonomy): Bacteria > Pseudomonadota > Alphaproteobacteria > Sphingomonadales > Sphingomonadaceae > Parasphingopyxis > Parasphingopyxis algicola. Next base: position 2,552,238 of record NZ_CP051131.1, read on the forward strand.
GCGGCGCGCACGGTGCTCGTGCCCTCCGGGTCGGGCGAGGTGCAGCAGCGCATGTATCTCGACGGGCCGATCGCGATGATCCACTATAATCCGAGCGGTTTCGCGATCGGCGCGGGTTCGACGATGCTCGCCGGGTTCATCCATATGCTGATATCGGCGCTGATCATCGGGGCGGCTTTGTTCACCCTGTCCGGCCATGTCCGCGATTTCGGCGCGCGGATCTCGATCGTCGCGCTGTTCGGGATCGCCGCCGCCTTTTACATGAATCTCGGCAATCCGGTCTGGTGGCACCATGACTGGATCTATCACGGCTTCGTCTTCTTCATCGACGCGCTGAGCTTCATCGTGGCGGGCGCGATCATCGCGCGCTGGTTCCTGCCCAGGCATATCGACAGCGACGACCGTTTCGGAGAGGAACAGGAGAGATAGGTTCGTCAGACTCGACCTTGCCGGTCGAGCGCGGCACCGGGATTTGTTCGTCAGAATTTCCCTATAGGGAAATCGCGGCACCGGTCCGCTCCCCCTCCCGACTTCCCATTGAGTATACCCTAGTGGGAGGCCGGGTGGGGGTGCGGGCCGGTGCGGCGCTCGACCGACAGGTCGAGTCTGACAATAAGAATCGCACGTCTGACAAATAAAAAGTCCCCGAAACCCTAAACCCTAGCCCTCGAGCAACCGCAGGAACCGCATGCCCGCGCTGAACTCCCGGCGGCGGGCGTCGCGGGCGGCGATGGCTTCCTCGTCCTCGCCCCATTGGCCGGCCTGCCAGTCCTCGTCGATCCGCGTCGCCGTCCAGACCGTGTCTTCGTCGAACGCATTTTCGGCCAGCGCCAGCGCGGCGACAAGCGATCCGCCGATCCGCACCAGCGGCGAGAGCCCGGCGAGATGGAAGGGCCCAAAGGCTTCGGTCGCCGCCTTGAGCCGTTCGACGGTCGCGTCGGGTTGCGGCCGGTGGACGATGCCGGTGGTGGTTTCGAAGCCGATATCGAATCGCTTTTGCGCCCAGTCGAGCAGCGGGTCCCAGGCCGCGCACTGATTGGCGACGAGTTCGGCCGGGCTGTCGGCGCGATAGCAGAGCAGGTCGGTTTCACCATATTGGGCGAGTTCGGCGGCAAAATCCGCGCGATGCGGTGCGACCCGGTCGATCGCGGCATTGGCGAAGCCGGTCAGCGGCATCGCCGCCGGGTCGATCTTCTCCTCCTGCCCCGCCCATTCCGCCGCGATCGCATCGGCGAGCTTGCGCGCGGGAACGGCCAGCGGCTTGCGGCCCGGGGTTTTCACGGGCCGGTCGTCGAGCGCGATCGCCCAGCCATCGCTGGTCCGCTTGGCGTCCGCATTGTCGTAAAAGCGTTTCATGCGTCTCGATCTATTCGGAGGGCGGGCTTTTCCAACGGCCGGCGAGGATGGTCGGCAGCACGAGCGCTTCGAACAGGCCGAGCGCGAAGATCGGGATGCCGAGCATCGGCCAGCCGCCCGCGCGCAAAATGTCGCCGGCCCAGATCCACATGCCGATGATCATCACGATGATGCCGGTGAAGCGCAACAGCTGGAGTGTTTGAAAGCGCGACCTGGCGAGCCGTTCGCGGTCTTCGGGGGTCATGCATGCTCCTCCAGGATGGCAGCGAGATCGGCAGGATTGTCGATCACGATGTCGGCCCCCGCCGCCTTCAGTTCATGCGCGTCGTGATAGCCCCAGGCGACGCCGACGGCCAGTATGTTCGCCGCGCGCGCCATCGCCATGTCGAAGCTCGTATCGCCGATCATCGCGCTGGTCTCCGGCGCGGCGCCTGCGTCCGCCATACAGGCTTCGAGCATCGAAGGATGCGGCTTGGACGGGTGACGGTCGGCGGTATGGAGCGTGACGAACCGGTCGGTCAGTCCGTGCGATTCGAGCACGAAATCGAGCCCGCGATCGGACTTGCCGGTGGCCACGCCGAGCAGCCAGCCCGCCGCGTCGAGCGTCGCGATCGTATCGGCGATGCCGTCGTAGAGCGGTTCATGGACGGTTCCCGCGCTGCGCATTCCGGTAAAGGCCCGCTTATAGTCTTCGGCCAGCATGGAATGGCGCTCGGGTTCGGCATCGGGCAG